>JBAWFQ010000165.1:0-20962 GCA_049592035.1 Terriglobales bacterium | reverse complement strand
GGTACACAGGGGGCGTGCATCAATGCAGAAGCGCAACATCCGAAGTCACTGATTCACCGTCCAGATAAAAACTAACCGCACCGTCTTCATCCGTGCGATAGGTTTGCACCCCAGCCTCTTGCAGCCGCGACAGCACCTCAAACCGCGGATGCCCGTAGACATAGCGCGCGCCCACCGAAATCACCGCGTAGCGTGGATGAACCGTAGCCAGCAGATCGGCAGAAGTTCCGCTGGCGCTGCCATGGTGCGCGACCTTGAGCAGCATGGCCGACGGATGCTCTTCCACCACCCGCCGCTCCGCCGGACGCTCCGCATCTCCCTCCAACAAAGCAGTAGTCCCGCGAAACGCGGCCGTAAACACCAGGCAATCGTCGTTCGGACGCATCGATCCGGTAACCTGGTCGCGTCCCGGAGCCAGCATGTGGAAGTGCGCTCCGCCATAATCGAACTCATCGCCTTCCTTTTTTATCGAGATTGCGATTCCCGCGCGCTGGGCTTGCGCCACCACCGAAGCGAACTCGCCCACCGGCTGGTCGATACTCAGCCACAATTCCCGCGGGTGAAAATTAGCCATCACCGCGGGCATTCCGCCGTAGTGGTCGGCATGAGGATGCGTGATCACCACCACGTCGAGATGATCGATCCCTCGATTCCAAAGATAAGAAGACACCACCTGTTCGCCCAGATCGAAGTCGGAATGCATCCACTGCGGCAGTCCTCCCGCATCGATGAGCAAAGTGTGTTGGTCGGGCATCACCAGCAGGATGGAATCGCCTTGCCCCACGTCAATGGTAGTCATCTCCATCACGCCCGCGCGAATATGCGGACGCGAGGGGACAAACGCGATCCACCCCGCAACCCCAAACAACAGAGCCACCGATGCGAAAGCGGCAAGCAGCGTGCGCCGAATCCGCACCGCCACCATCGCCGCGGCTAGCGCACCAATGGAAGCCAGAATCATCGCGAGCGAAGGCATGGCCACGCGAAGATCAGCGATCGAAGCGCCCGCCAGATGCGCCCCGCCAAGAAGGTGCACCGTGCCCGCGATGCCCTCCAGCGCCAGACCGGAAATCCAAACCGCCGGCTGAGCCAGCGTGATCGAAATGTATCCCAAACCGATGCCCGCAGCAGCGAAAGGCATCAGTACCTGCGTAAGCGGAATCACCGCCAGGTTCGCCGGCATTCCCATGGTGGTCGCTCGATGAAAGTGATAAGCCATGAGCAGCGCCAGCCCCGCCTGCATCAGCGCCGAAATAAAAATCAATTCGCTAAGGCCAATCGCCACGCGCATGAAGATCGCAGGCAGCGCCAGGCTAAGCCGCTCGCCAATGAATCTCCGCAACCTTCCGGCAATCATCCGCAGATCGAGTCGAAATTGCGCTACCCCAGGCGAGACGTGCAAATCGTAGCTGGCAGTGCGCAACAGCCGTAAGCCGCGAGCGTAGGGCAGAGTTGTCCGTTCCAGAATCGGCGAGCCAATGCCCGCAATAATAAAGACCGCCAGAAATGTCAGCTGAAAACTGGCGCCGAACAAGGCTCGCGGGTCGACGATCAGAACTCCCAGCGCCGCCGCGCCAATGGCGTTCATCATGTTGCGTCCGCGATACAGCAGCCGCGCCCCCAGGTATGTAGCCAGCATCAAAGCCGCCCGCCACACCGGAGGCCCGACTCCCACCACAAACGCATACGCAAACGAAACCACGACCGTCGTAATGGCCGCCACTGCGGGATCGACACGAAACTGCCGCAGCAGCCAGAAAATTGCAAACGCTAAAATGCTAAGGTTCATTCCAGAAACAACCAGCACATGATAAGTACCCGAGCGCTGGTACTCAGTGCGAGTAGCGTTGCGCAAAAACGATTCCTCGCCCAGCACCATGGCGTCCATGAGCGAGGCCTCAGACGCGGGCCAAAGCTCGTGAATCTTCCGAATGATGCTGGCGTGCACGCGCGCCCGCCAAAGTTCAATCCGGCTACCGGAAAATCCAGGCAGCCGCTCAATATCCTCGGCCTCGGCCGACCCCAGCACGCTGATGCCGTTGTCGCGTAGATACCCTTCATAATCGAAGGCTCCAGGATTGCGGTAATTGCGAGCCGGATGCAACTTGGCAAGAATGCGCAACCGCGTACCGTAGGTAAATATCGGGCCATCGGGTGATCGGGTCATCGGGCCATTGAAACCCAAAGGCCCTTGACCTTCAATCACCCGATCACCCGATGGCCCGATGGCCCGATCTTCCACCACCTTCTCGTAAATCGCCAGCCTCACTCCAGCCCGCACCCGCCAACTTGAGCCACCGCTCGCGATCTCTTCCGTCTCGACGTCAACGGATTCGCGAATCGACTGCGGCCCCGCAGCCCGCGCATATCCCTCCCGCATCACCCGCGCTGTGAGCGTAACGGGACGCCCATCCGCCAGGGTAGAAATGCTGGGGACGTCTTTTTGCAGCCCGTTCGTCGGCTGGCCGCGAACCTGAATCAGAAAAGCGCCCAGAAGAAACCACGTACTCAAAGCAAGCCCCTTGGCCACCCAGGAGCGTTCAGGAAGGAACCAAGAAGCCGCGAAAACAAAAACGACGACCGCAATCACCCACCAAAAAGGAGGCCGCCACGCGTGCACGCCCATCCACAATCCAAGCGCAAATGTCACCGCCGCCCAGAACAACGGCTGCCGTGGTGACTTTCGGTCGTGCATCATGTCTTGCCATTGGTTATCGCAGCGGTTTACCGCTGCGATAACCCGTCGTATTTTCAGTGGCGGCTTTACAGAGTGCTAAAAACTCAGGTTTTGATTTTGCTTTGAAAGGGTGCGGCTTCAGCCGCACCGTAACTAGCTTAGAATCGATGCGGCTTTAGCCCTGAGGGACGCTTGCGAAGCGCCCCAGAATGGAGCGAAGACCCCGGCGCAAACGTCCTTTACGCCAGGGCCTTCCACTACTCCTCTTCCAGGAGGAACTTGGACGACGTGAAAGCGATCAGCGCGCCAACAGCATCACCGATTCGATATGAAACGTCTCGGGAAACAGATCGAACAAGTGTGTTTCCTCGATGTGATACCCGGCAGCCAGCAGAGGAGCGACATCCCTGGCCAGCGTCGCCGGATCACACGAAACATACCGAATGCGACGCACAGCGAGTTCCGCGAGCGAGCGAATCACCCCTTTGCCGGCACCGGAGCGGGGAGGGTCCAGGACGACCAAGTCAGGCCTTGTTCGCATCCGCCGGCTTTTCAGGTACTCGCTCCTCAGGTAATCCTCGGTTCGCGCGGCGACCGCTTTCACGTTCGCAGGGACATTCTGCACACAATCGGCATGCGCTGTCTGTGACGCCTCTACATTGAAAATGTGATGAAAGTTTTCCGCCAAAACCGCGGAAAACAGCCCCACCCCCGCATATAGGTCGAGCGCAACCTCCCCGCGCGCATCGTCGGCTACCACCGAAACCAGTTCGTCGATCAAATACCGGTTCACCTGGAAAAACGCTCCCGCGCTGACCTGATACTCACGCCTTTTCGCTCGATCGTGAATGCGATAGCGAATAGCCGTAGCGCCCGTCCGCGCCAGCACTTTGAGTTCGGGCATCTCGTCTTCTCTCTCGCGCCGCCGCGAAGAGAAAAACGTTACTCCGGAGATTTCCGGCACTTCGCGCGCAAGCGCCTCCGCCCAGCGCAACAAATCTCGCGTGTCCGCCTCGCGCCCGCAAAATGCCCACGCAAGCAAATGCTCGTCCTCCGCGTCAGCGAACAACTCCATCTCTTCCACCGCCGCCGGACAGTTCAATCCGCCCCGCTCCAACAACCGCGCCATCACCCGGTTGATCAGCGGAGAGCTGATAGGACATTCGCGCACCGCAAGAAATTCGTGCGACCCCAACCGAAAGTACCCTAGCGCGAACTCCGGCGCAGTCTGCACCTGTAGCCGAGTCCGGTTGCGGTAATTCCACGGAGGCGAAGCATGAATCCGAATCTCAGATTTCAGCTCAATCTTCGCAATCCGCTGCAAAGTCTCGCGCAGAATCGCAGCCTTGAATTCCAGTTGCCGCGGGTAAGAAATGTGCTGGTAATGGCATCCGCCACATTGCCGAAAATAAGGACAGCGCGCCTCAACACGATCAGGCGAAGCCTCGATCAACTGCGTAACCGATCCGCGCGCGAACCCCGGCTTCTCCTGCCGGACATCAACCTCAACCCGCTCCCCCGGCAAAACAAACGGCACAAACACCGTCAACGATCGTCCATCCAACGATGGCTCGTGCGCACCAGCCGCAGTGCGCGCCAGCCCATCACCGCCATAAATCAGTTTTTCAATAGATAGCACCATAGGTTTGGGATTTACGTAGGGGCAGGTGAGGTCACCTCCACCCCATCACGCGAACACCGCGCGTGATGGGACCCCGGCCTACCCCTACGCGCTAATGCATATAGAACAAGCTAAGGCGAGGCACGCCGCATCTCTCCAGCAGCCGCTTATGCACATACTGCTTGTGGAGTTGCTCAACCTGCACCGCAGTCATGTTCCGCCGATACGGAGCAATATCCCGGTCCGCTTCCGCGCGAACTTGCACCAGATCGTCGTCCGGAGTAGCCGCCATCAGCACCGCAAACAGTTTTTCCTCGAGCACCGTAAGCCGACGCTCCAAATCTTCCAGCCGCGGAAGCTTCCCGCTGCTCTCGATAGCCGAAGCCATCTCCCGCAGCGAACCGGCTTCCTCCCGCGCCAGAGCTCCGCTCGCGAATCCCGGGCGCTCCGGCAGCTTAGCTTTTTCGAGCTTCTCGGCGTTCTCGCGCAAGAACGCAGCAATCTGCGCCGCTTCAAATCCCGGCTCCCGCTGAGCCTTCTCTTCGCCACCCGCGCCGACCGCCGCTTCCTTCATATCTTCCGCCGCCGCCAGCACAGCCTGCGAGCAGTAAGCCAGGCTGTTCACCTTCTTCGATTTCGAAGGACGCTGATCATGCTTATCAAACGCATCATCCACCCCGCGGAGCACCGCTTCCAGCGGCACGCCCGCGCTTTTCCAAGTCTCAATCAAAGCCCAATCGAGCGTAGAAAGCAGCAGATGAGTTCCCCGCCGCCGCAAATAGTGCTCTTCGATCTCAGTAAAGTAGTTGAAGTAATTTTCCACGAGGCTTCCGGAAGTCAAAAGTCAGAAGTCAAATTGCAGACGTTAGAACCCCACGGTTTCACTTCTGCAATTTGACTTCTGACTTCTGCAATCTCTGACCTCTCACCGGGTCTTAGTCCCCTTAGGCGAAGGCCAAGGTTTCGCATCGCCACCCACGGCCTTGACTGGAGCCGTCGTCGATCCCTTTGCCGCCTTAGTCGCGCCCTCGCGTCGAAAGCTCGACGCCTGGTTCCGATCCCATATAATGCGCAGCCCCTCCAAAGTCAGAAACTCATCCACATCCTTAATAAAGCGCGAAGCCGTGCCAATCAGCGATCCCAGTCCGCCGGTGGCAATCACGCGAGTGTCCGCGCCCAGTTCATCCAGCAGCCGCTCCAGAATGCCGTCGACCAGCCCGAGATATCCGTAATAAAGTCCAGACTGCAGACTGCCCACCGTGTTCGATCCAATCACCCGCGCCGGCTTGCGAATCTCGACGCGCGGCAGCCGCGCCGTGCGCTGAAACAGCGCATCCGCCGAAATGCCAATCCCCGGGCAAATCACGCCGCCCATGTACTCGCCCTTTGTCGAAATGCAGTCAAAGGTAGTCGCCGTGCCAAAATCCACAATCACGCACGGCCCGCCATACTTCTCAAATGCCGCCACCGCGTTCACAATGCGGTCCGCGCCCACTTCCGCGGGATTGTCATACAGCACCTGCATCCCCGTCTTTACGCCCGGCTCGATGAACAGCGGCTTGGTATTGAAATAGCGTTCGCAGACCTGCCGCAGCACCGCATCAAGCGGCGGCACAACCGAGGAAATCACGATCCCATCCACGTCCGAAACTTTCAGACTCTCCATGGAGAAAAGGTTGCGGAAGATGACTCCGTACTCGTCAACCGTTCGCCCCAGATGCGACCCGACCCGCCAGTTCGCCAGCAGCCGCTCATAACGCGCCGCTTCCGTTCCCGTGACATCCTCGCCCGGACGATGCGCCACCTTATCAAACACGCCGAGCACCGTATTAGTATTTCCGACATCAATGACTAGAAGCATAATCAGCTCACGTAGGGACGGCCGCCCTCGGTCGTCCAGCGGCTCGAAGAGCCGCAAATCTCCACGACTCAAAGCAGCCGAACTGTTCCGCTAACCACCGTCCGCAATCCGTCCGCCGCTCGCACCCGTAAAAATCCACGCTCATCCAATCCCTCTGTAACGCCGGCCAGGCCGCCATTCTCCTCGATCGTCACTTTCGCACCGCGCACCGACGAAGAGTTTTCCTCGAACCGCCGCAGAATCGCATCGTGCGCCCCCGCATCCTCCACTAGCCCGCGATACTCCCGGTCAAGCGCTTTCAGCAGAGCGGCGCAGAGTTCCACCCGCGACCACTCCGTGCCCGTCTCGATACGCAACGAGGTCGCTATTTCCCGCAGCTCAGCCGGAAACCTAACCTGGTTCACATTGATTCCCATCCCAACCACCAGATGACGCACTCGCGTAGCCTCGGCATTCATTTCCGTAAGAATGCCGCAGAATTTCTTGCCGCCCAGCAGCAAATCGTTCGGCCATTTCAAATCCACCAGAAGCTGCGGGGCAATCTCCCCGACCGCCGCGCGCACCGCCAGCCCCGCCGCCAGCGAAAAAATCAACGCCTCCGAGGGCGGCATCGCCGGACGCAAAATCACGGAGCAGTAAACACCCGCCGACCGCGCCGAATGCCACGAGTGGGCGCCCCGTCCGCGCCCAGCCAGCTGTTCCTCGGCAAGAAACACGCTGCCCTCGGGCGCACCCTCCGCCGCCGCTTGCATCGCTTCCGAATTGGTCGAGCCGATTTTGTAGTAGTGGTGAATTTGCCGGGCGCTGCCTGGTGTACCTCCAAAAATCGTGCCCTTCAGCGACGGAGCCAGCATCTCCGGCAGCAGCAAATCCGGAACCGCGCGCAGTTGATATCCCGTAGCCGGATGTCCCGCGACATCCACACCCAACCCACGCAGTTGCTGAATCAGCCGCCAAACTTCCGAGCGGCTAGTCCCCATTTCCTCCGCAACCTTCGTGCCACTGACAACCACAGTAGCGTGGCTCATAAGCAGGCGGACGATGCGCCCCAGTCGCACATCCGTAGCCTTATGCACCGACGGCAAGCTGCGAGTTTTTGTGGAAGCTGCGATGCAGGGATTATAACGAGTCGTGGATGATCGTGTGGTGACGGGGTTCTGCCCCGTCCAGGCCTGCGTAGGGACGGGCGCCCTCGCCCGTCCAAGCCGAGCGCAGCTCGGCAGCGACCACGCCCCTAAGCCGGAGCCACCCGCATACTCATATCCACCGCCGTCGACGAATGCGTAAGCGCCCCGACCGAAATAAAATCGACGCCCGTCTCGGCGTACGCCCGCACATTTTCGAGGTTGATTCCGCCCGCGCATTCCAGCGGAATCCGCCGCGAATGCCGCGAGCAAATTTCAACCGCCTTGCGCACCGTCTCCACGCTAACGTTGTCCAGCAAAATCGCTTCCGCCCCGTGTTCCAGGGCCTGCTGCAGTTCTTCGAGCGACCGCACTTCAATCTCAATCGGCCCCCGCCCGCGACGGTTGTGGATCGCGCGCTCCAGCGCCTGCGCCGCGCTCCCGGCCAACGCAATGTGATTGTTCTTGATCAACACGCCGTCCGAGAGATCGAGCCGATGATTCTGCCCGCCCCCGCAACGCACCGCGTACTTATCAATCACGCGCAACCCCGGCGCCGTCTTGCGCGTATCGAGAATCCGCACGTGCGTGCCCTCGACCGCATCCACAAATTTCCGCGTGGTGGTCGCGATTCCGGCCATGCGTTGCAGAAAATTAAGGATCACCCGCTCACAAGAAAGAATCACCCGCGCATTATGCCGGATCACTGCGATCTGCTGCCCCGCTTTCGCGCGAACGCCATCAAAAATCGAAGGATGGCTAGTCACCTCGTAATGCGAAGTAACCGCCCCATCGAGCGCCGCATAAACATCAAGAATCCGAGGTACGCATCCCAGGCCCGCCAGAATGCACTCCTGCTTGGCAACAATCGTAGCCGCAGCGCGCTGGTTGGGATCGATACAGGCGTAGCTGGTAGCATCGCGCGTAGCCCGATCTTCGCTAAGCGCGTTCTCGATAATCGCCGTAATGCGTCGTGAATTCCAATCCATAGGTTGCGTAGGGACGGCCGCCCCCGTCCGTCCATGTTCGCGTAGGGGCAGGTGCCCTCACCTGCCCAGCGGCTCGCAGAGCCGCCGCTACGATGCTGCGTCGAGCTGCGCTCCACTGGACGGCCGAGGGCGGCCGTCCCTACGTGAGCTCTTTCAAATGGCCAACGATCTTCTCCCGCAAAATCGTCGCTTCCTCCACCTGTTTGCGCAACCCCTCCACCACATGCGCCGGAGCCTTGCTCAAAAACTGCCCGTCGCCCAGCCGAGTCTGCGCCCCCGCCAGCTGCTTCTCGATCTTCTCCAGCTCTTTCGTCAGACGATCGCGCTCAGCCGCCACATCAATTTTCTTCTCATAAATCGCATGCACATCAAACCGCGAAGTGCTGCGCGCGCCCCGCAAGTTCGCGAGCGACCCCTCCACAAAGGTGATCGTCTCCACATTCGCCGGACGATCCAGCAGCACCGCGCTCAGATGTTTTTCGAGCATAGCCCGAATCGACGGCTCATGCGCAAACACCTCGATCGGCACTTTGACCTTAGGCTCGACTTTCAATTCCGCCCGCAGATTGCGCACGCTGACGATCAAATCCTGCAGAATCGCCATCTCCGTCTCAGCGCCCAGATCAATCTGCTTCTCGTCCACTGAAGGATAAGCCGCCAGCGCGATCGATTTCAGCGGAGGCGCGCCATCGTAAATAGCGTGCCAGATTTCCTCCGTAATAAACGGCATCACCGGATGCAGCAGCCGCAAAGAAGCGTCAAACAAATTGACCAGATTCGAGCAAGCCACTCGTGCCGCCGCCCTGTCCGCACCTTCCTCGAAGTTGAGCCGAGGCTTGAGCAGCTCAATGTACCAGTCGCAGAAATCCCCCCAAAAGAAATCGTAGATGCGGTTAGCCGCCTCATCAAACCGATAAGTCTGAAGAGAAGCGTTGACATCCGCGGCCGCACGATTAAACCGAGAAAGAATCCACCGGTCTTCGAGGGTCGAGGTCTGAAACCCAGCAACCCCCACGTAGGGGCGGACGCATTCGTCCGCCCCCGGCCGCAGGCCCGAGTCAATCCGATCCAAGTTCATGAACATGAACCGAGCCGCGTTCCAAATCTTATTAGCAAAATTCCGATACCCCGCCGTCCGGCTCTCGCTAAACGCAATATCCGTCCCCGGAGCCGCCATGGCCGCCAAAGTAAATCGCGTAGCGTCGGTCCCGTACTGCGCGATCACCTCAATCGGATCGAGCACATTCCCCTTGGTCTTCGACATCTTCTGCCGCTCCGCATCGCGCACCAGCGAATGAATATAAACATTGCGAAACGGAACCGAGTCATCCTTCTTCTCTGCCCACCCGCTAGCCTTCTTGATCGCCGCGTCCTGCGCGTGTCCCTCCATAAAGTGGCAGCCAAACATAATCATGCGCGCCACCCAGAAAAACAGAATCTCGTAAGCCGTAATCAACAAAGTAGTAGGATAGAAAACCTCCAAATCCCGAGTCCTCTCCGGCCATCCCAAAGTAGTAAACGGCAGCAGCCCCGACGAAAACCACGTATCAAGCACATCCGTATCCTGCTCCAGCTTAGCGGAGCCGCACTTCGGGCATTTAACAGGCGTCTCCCGCGCCACAATCACATCGTGACAATCTTTATTTTGGCAGTGCCACACCGGAATCCGATGTCCCCACCACAGTTGCCGCGAGATCGTCCAATCGTGGATGTTATTCATCCAGTTCAAATAAATCTGCTTGTAATTCTCGGGAGTAATCGTAATCTCGCCCGACTCCACTGCCGCAATCGCCTTCTTAGCCAAAGGAGCAATCTTTACGAACCACTGTTCCGACAGCCGAGGCTCGACCACCGTCCCGCACCGGTCGCATTTTCCCAGCGGCACCGTGTAATCCTTCTCGGCGACCAGAAATCCCTGTTCCTTCAAATCCGCCAGCACCGCCTCGCGAGCCGCGTAACGATCCAGTCCTTTATATGGCCCAGCATTCTCGTTCATGCGAGCGTGCAGATCCATCACATCAATCTGCGGCAGACCGTGCCGCTTCCCCGCCTCAAAATCATTCGGATCATGCGCCGGAGTAATCTTCACCGCCCCCGTCCCAAACTCCGGCTTGGCAATCTCATCCAGAATGATAGGAATTTCCCGCTTCATCAAAGGCAGCAGCACGCTCCTGCCATGCAGGTGCGTATAACGCTCATCGGCAGCATTCACCGCAACCGCCGTGTCGCCCAGCATAGTCTCCGGCCGAGTAGTAGCGACGGTGATGTATTCCTGCTCTTGAGGGTGCCCCACCCAAGCCTGCTTTTGGCTTGGGTGGGTTCCCGCCTCCACCACCGGATACCGAATCTCCCAAAGCTTCCCCGCCACATCCTCGTGCTTCACCTCAAGATCCGAAATCGCCGTCTCGCATCGCGGACACCAATTCACAATGTACTTCCCGCGATAAATCAGCCCCTCTTCATACAGCCGGACAAACACCTCCCGCACCGCGCGCGAAAGGTTCTCATCCATGGTGAAGTACTCGCGTCCCCAATCGACCGAAGCGCCCAGCCGCTTCATCTGGTCAAGAATCGCGCCGCCATACTCGCGCTTCCATTCCCAGACCCGCTCCACGAATTTCTCCCGTCCCATCTCGCGCCGCTTCTTGCCTTCTTTCGCCAGTTGCCGCTCCACCATCATCTGCGTAGCGATGCCGGCATGATCCGTCCCCGGCAGCCAGAGCGTGATAAACCCGCGCATGCGATGCCAGCGCACCAGCATATCCATCTGCGTCTGGTTGAGCATGTGCCCCATGTGCAACCGCCCCGTAACATTGGGAGGCGGCAATAGCAAAGTAAACACGGGACGCGTCTCTTCGTCGGATGAGCTGGGTGCAGGCGTTTCGACGTGAAACAGTTTTTCCCGGACCCAATATTCCGCCCAGCGCGCTTCAATCGCGCCCGGTTCGTAAGCTTTCGGCAATTCGTGTGGCATGTTGTGTGTGCAACTCCAGCGATACGTAGGGACGGACGCATTCGTCCGTCCAGGTTTAACGCAGAGGCAGAGCCCGCCCTGAGCCTGCCGAAAGGTGCCCTCACCGGACCCCCAGACCGCGCTCTTTTCGCGGACTGGGTTGGCTCACCTCCCCAGCCGAGCACCGCTCGGCAATCTTCCAAGATCAGCAGGGAATCTTTGATCTTACAGGCGCAAGAAAAGAAGGGTCAAACCCGCGCGGGGGTAGCTATACGAACGGGAAAAGCGATATGGCGAGGAAGCGGTCGCGGCTTCGTGCGGAGCGCAGAAGAGGCATGCGGTGATAGCAAGAGCACGTGATAAGTGCAGTTGATCGGCGCCGTAATAGCGATGCAGGCCGCGCAGCATGACAAGCGTTATGCTAGCAGCAGCATCGGGCCCACCCTTGCAAAAAGCGCAAGGATGGGGCACCCGCATTTCATTATTGGGAAAAACGAAAGAGCTCGGGGCGAAGGGTGGGCCACCCGCCGAGTCACTGGAAATGCAGGTGAGTTGGCCGAGAACACGAAGCTTGGCAGAGATCCATTTAGTCCGTCGCAGGTGAGCTGGCGGTGTCCGCTCGGGCACTCGGTTGTGACGGCATTCCTCTCTGAACTCTACCTGCACAAGAACGCATGGGATGGTTCCGATATCGCGGTCACAAGTGCCCTCTTCGGCCAGGGCCGGAATCTGCTCAGGCCGACGCCGCTGATCATCATCTCGCAGCGCATGTATCGCGCGATGCGAGAGGCGGGACTTAAGGGTTTCTCGGTGGAGGTTGCTCACTTGGTCTGACCCACTCCACCCTACCGGGTGCAGGGCCGGGATGAGTTCTTTCCTTCGCTTGCCGATCCGCGCCCTGATCCGGGTCCGACTAGCTGCCCGATCCGGTTGGGGTAGGGGCGTAGCATTTTCCCCTCAGTGCGTATAACCCCGTCAAACGTGCGGGAGTGAGAACAGGACGGGATGGAATATGCACCCCTTGATCTCTGCCTCGCGATCAATTGGTTCTTCGTCATTCAGTGAGTGGCGGGACTGCAGCCCACCCTTCGCGAACAGCACGCGAAGGATGGGGCACCCGCTGTCTGGTGACGCTAGCTGAAGACGAAAGAAGCAGTCTAGTAAACCGTCAACGCAGTCGTCCCAGTTACTCCGTTCATGCTGGCTGTAATCGTGGTCGTCCCCGTTCCCGCGGCGTTCGCGAGTCCCCTAGCGTCGATGGTCGCGACGCTCACGCTAGAGGACGTCCAACTAACCTGAGTTGTGAGGTTCTCCGTGCTGCCGTCGCTGAAATTGCCCGTGGCAGTGAACTGCTGCGAGCCGCCCAGAGCTATGCTGGCATCGCTCGGTGTGATCGTGATGGAAGTCAGTTCGGCATTGGTCACGGTCAACGATGCTGTCCCAACCTCGCCCGCAAACAGGGCTGTGATGGTGGCTGTGCCGGGGATGATTCCGCTCGCCAATCCGCTCGTTCCCGCTGTGTCGCTCACCGTCGCAACCGACATCGGAGATGAAGTCCACGACACCGAATTGGTGATGTTCTCGGTACTGCCGTCCGCAAACGTGCCGATGGCGTTGAATTGCACGGCAGTTTGCTGCGCTACCGTCGCGCTCGCCGGAGTAATCTGCACCGAGATTAGTGGCGAGGATTCGACCACCAGGTTGCCGCTGCCGCTGACGGAGCCGAGTTGTGCCGTGATGGTTGCCGTTCCCGCCGATTGGCCTGTAACTTCACCATAGCTGGTGATGCTGGCCACGTTGGGAGCCGAAGAGGTCCACGTCACAGCGGTGGTGATGTTCTGAGTGCTGCCGTCGCTGAATGTTCCAATGGCGGCGTAAGCCCGTTTGGATGCCGGAGCAAGCACGTCTGTGGCCGGGTTCACGGCGATGGAAACGAGCGTCACGGAACTTACATTCAAGGGCGCCGATCCAGTTACTCCGTCGAATGTGGCGCTGATATTCGCAGTCCCCGCGCCAACGCCCGTGACGACGGGTCCACCTCCAGTGGTAGCCACGGCAACATCGTCGGAGGCCCAAGTCGAGTCCGAAGTGATGATTTGCGTGCTGGAATCGCTGAACGATCCTGTAGCTGTGAACGTCAAGTTAGTAGCCGGAGCAATGGTGCTGCCGGTAGGAGTAACTGAGATCGCCACGAGCGTGGCGTTGGTTACGGTAAGAGTTACAGAAGCGCTAACCGTACCCACGGTCGCAGTGATGGTTGTCGTCCCGGGAGTCAGACCCCTGGCCAGCCCATAAGAGCTGCCAACTGTCGCCACGGCAGTGTTGGAGGAAGTCCACGTGGCCTGAGTGGTCAGGTCGCGTGTGCTTCCGTCCGTGAAAGTACCTACCGCTGAAAACGGTTCGGTTGTGGTTTCAGCAATCGTGACATTCCCCTGAGGAATCGTCAGCGACGAAAGGTCGGCGGCATTGACGGTCAGCGAGGTGCTTCCACTGATCGAGCCGGAGGCCGCCGTGATGGTGACGGTTCCAAGGTTTGCAGCCGTCGCCATGCCGCTGACCGTGATCGACACGATGCTGTTCTTCGACGAACTCCAGGTCACGGTGCCCGTAATGATTTGCGTGGTGCCGTCCGAGAATGTGCCGGTAGCGGTGAACTGCTGCAACGTGCCCAGAGGAATAGACGCATTCGCCGGCGTTACCGCGATCGAAACCAGGGTTGCGTTGGTGACGGTCAGAATCGCACTGGAAGAAATGCTTCCCGAGCTCGCGGTGATTGTGGAGGTGCCCGCTGCGATTCCCATCGCGAGTCCCGGCACTCCATTCACATTGATGCTGGCCACCGAGTTATTTCCCGAGGTCCATTGCACAGACGCAGTTACGTTTTGCGTGCTGCCGTCGGTGAAAGTGCCGATCGCCGCGAATTGCACAGTTGTGCTTTTCGCAATCGACGCACTCGACGGCGAAATCGCGAGCGAAACCAGGGCTGGAGCGGTCACTGTCAGACTCGCACTCCCGCTGACGCCAGAATAGGTTGCGGTAATTGTTGCCGAGCCTTGTGCGTTGCTGGTTACCATGCCGGCGCTCGAAACGCTCGCCGCATTCGTATTCGACGAATTCCAAGTGGCGGTGTTAGTCACGTTCTGAGTGCTGCCGTCTGTGTAAGTACCTGTAGCCGTCAATTGCACGCCGGTGCCGAGCGGTAGGGATGCACTTGCGGGCGAGACCGTAAGCTGCGTCAGGACCGGTGCGGTCACGGTCAGAGTTGTATTGCCGCCGATTCCAGAATAGGTGGCGGCGATGGTTGTTGACCCCTGTGTTTTGCTGGTCGCCATGCCACTACTGGAAACGGTTGCGGTGCTCGTATTCGATGAACTCCAGGAGGCGGAGTTAGTCAGGTCTTTGCTGCTGTTGTCGCTGTACTTGCCAGTTGCCGTGAATTGCTGACTGAGGCCAGCAGCGATTGAGGGTCCCGCAGGAGTGATCTGAATCGACTGCAAAACCGCCTGTGGGCCACTCGAAGCAGAGTTGTTGCCGCCGCAGCCAGCCAGCAGGCCGAAACACACAAGCGCGATCGAGATCTGTAATTTCTTCATAAGGTGGCGTTACTCCCGGTTACTCGATTATTTCTGGTCGAACCTTTCTCACTTTCAGGGGCAGACGAGACTGAAGCATGAAGAGTGATAAAACGATAGAACGCAATCGAGCAGCCAGTTTTCTCGTTTGGATGGGCACTCACGGGCTATTTCAATGCGCGCAGGAGACTCCGATTAGCCGATCGAAAAAGATCGTGAACTGTAGAAAGCACAGAGGATCAAAGCATGCTGATCGGTATTTCCTCAGCTGCAGGAGAGCAGCGCCAAAAAACGTTGCAAAACGCAACTGCAAACATTTTCACCGCAGGAAGCAAATCGCTTTCACAATGAGATAAAGATTGAGACTACGAGTGCTTTTTCGGGAAGCAATTCCATTTTGGGCGTGACCCTCCACGAAAAGGGAAGGGCACGAGTTTACTCGTGCCGCTAAGCCCCTGAAAATAGTCCGCGCTTTAGCGCCTGAGGTGCGCTTCTTACGTGGTCGTCGACTTTTTCTGCAAACTGCTAGAGTACAGGGGCTGAGCCAGATCGCGGCTAGCTCCCAGCGCCTAACTGCGCCTTAAGTATGACCTCCGATCCGGAATCCAACTTGACAGTTTTATCGCCCGACTTAAGCACGCCATCCGAACTGAGTTCCAGGCCCTTGATTCCCTGGACTCCCACAGAATCCCCGTTCAGGCTTTGCGTCGCTCCCCAGTTAGTTCCCGAAGTAGCGTGCTCAAGGGTTTGGTTCAACCCGCTATAACCAACCCCGCCTCCGCTTTGCGTTTCATGCGGCGGCCCCACCGCCCGGATCACAGCCGTGATGGCCAGCGTCTTGTCCTTCAGTTCCACCTTGTCAAACACAATTCCAAGCGACGACTGCGGATCGCCTCCCGATCGCGCCTTCGCCTCGGTAATATGGCCGATGACTTTCGTCCCGCGCGGAATGACCGTTCCGTCCGACATTCGCATATCGCCGATCGTCTTGACCACCACCTCTTCGCCCGCCTTCTTTTTCCTGGAGTCGAGCGAGGCGGCGAGAGTTCCACCAATCAGAAATTGCGTTGTCGTCGCAGCGCTGCCTCCGATATGGATGGTACCTGCGCCCTCAACCGCCGCTCCCGTCACGCCGAGCTTGGCCATCACCTCGGTCGTGTGCCCTCCGGTAACCGCGACCTTACCCACGTATCCCCCAAGCCCCGGGACATTGACTGAAACCTGGTAGGAACCTAAGTCGACCAGCGGAAATTGAAAAGTACCCTGCGCATTGGTTTTGGTATCGCGCGTGAAGCCTCGATCCAAGCTATTCAGCTTCACGGTTATGTTGGGAACAATCGCGCCTGTCGAGTCTGTCACCGTCCCGCTGATGGCGCCCTGCGTCAAACTCTGCGCCAGCATCAAGCCCGGCAGCAACACGGCGATTGCCGCCATCACTACCAGCATCCTGATCGTTGTCGTAAATCGCATTGTAGTATCTCCGTGTTTCAAAATTCTTTGACTCAGTCCTTGGAACATCGCGGTCATCGGATAGATAAGATAGGATGCATTCGTCCCGTTTCCACGATGCCTTCCATCCGCACGGCATCTCCGCGGTGGCTCGGCCTTAGCCAACCGCCGAGCGATCTTGTCCCAGAGCGGTCACCAGCCAACGAATGAAGCCCTCTCCCGTTAATTCCCGCCAGCGAACTGGGCTCTAAGGATGATCTGCGCTCCGAAATCCAGCTTGACGGTTTTGTCGCCTGATTTCAGCACGCCATCCGAACTGAGTTCCAGGCCCTTGATCCCCACAACTCCGACGGAATCCCCATTCAACCCCGGCGTTGCTGGCCACTGCGTTCCCGCCTGGGTGTGCTCAACCGCTTGGATCATGCCAAAGAAACCGTAATCAACGCCGCCTCCGCTTTTCGGTTCCGGCGCCGGCCCCACCGCCCAGATCACGCCAGCGATCGCCAGCGTCTTCCCGCCTTTCAGTTCCACCTTGTCAAATGCAATCCCCAGCGACGACTCCGCATCGCCCCCCGAGCGAGCCTTCGCCTCGGTTACGTGCCCAATGACCTTCGTCCCGTGCGGAATCAGCGTTCCATCTGACAAGCGCTCATCGCCAATCGTCTTGATCTCTACCTCTTCGCCCGGCTTCGTTTTCTTGGAGTCGAGCGCCGCCGCCAGAGTTCCCCCAATCAGGAACTGCTTTGTCTTCGCAGCGTCGCCTCCCCCAGCCGTCATCGCCCCGCCCAGCTTCGCCACCACCTCGGTTATGTTCCCTCCAGTAACCGCAACGCTTCCCAGATACGACCCCACTCCGGGGACATTGACTTCAATTTGGTACGAACCTAAGTCGGTCAGTGGAAACAGAAAAGCACCTTGTGCATCGGTTGTGGTCTCACGCGTGGAGCTTCGATCCAAGCTATTCAGCTTCACCGTTATGTTGGGAACGACCGCGCCCTTCGAATCCCTAACCGTACCGCTAATGGCGCCCTGCGTCTCGCTCTGCGCCAGCAGCACGCCCGGCAGCAGCACGGCGATTGCCACCATCACTGCCAACATCCTCATCGATGTCGTATACCGCATTGGCTTATCTCCGTTTTTGGTAAATTCGCGGGCTTGGTCCTGGGACAATCCTCACTCCGGATTCTCCTCTTACCTGGGTGGCAGCAGTATACGCCGCTCCAGCATGTCCGAAAAGTGGCTGGGAAAAAAGGCAGTGGTGCAGTTTGAAGCGGCTTTGGAAAGCGCACGCCTTCACAGGCTCCGGAAAAACTCGTGTAGAGACGGGGCTTGCCCCGTCTGGCACCACCTCTAATCCGTGCACGAGAAAGAAAGGGAAGGGCACGACCTTGGTCGTGCCGCTAAGTCTGAAAATAGGTTTGCGTTTTAGCGCCTGAGGTGCGCCTCTTGCACCCTCAACGACTTTCTCCGCAAGTTCTTCAGCCGTGTCGTAAGCATCGCATTTTCATTGCGGCTTTATAGTTTGCTGAAAAACTAATTCGTATCAGGGCATCGCTTTAGCGATACCGCAAGTCGTTTGAAATCAGAGGCCCCTTTAGGGCCGGGACATCGGAAGGGTCAAAACTGTAAGTAGCAAAAATGGCGCTAAGTCAGGCCGGAGAAACCTGAGTGCTGATCGCTGAGTGCCTCTTACTTCCCCGCCAGCTTCCTCGCAATTTCTTCCACAATCTTCGGGCGAAGATCGGCCATGACGCTGTCCACGATACTGGCAATCGTATTCGCATCCGCTATAGACGCGGGCGTGGAAGCCGCCGCCGCCATCGCCTTCGGAGCTTCCTCCGCCGCCATTTCGGTCTCTTTCGCCGCTTCCACTACGTCCTTGGCGGCAGCGCCAGTCGGCGCGCTGTGGATCTGATGCCAGTTCGTTTTTTTCGGTTTCCCGTCTTTGTCCTTGCCCATGGCTTCCTGCCCCTCAACCTGTGAACTCGAATCCAAATTTTCGTCCGCGACCGCCGTGGCAGCCGTCATCCCGCTGATCGATTGCTCATCCCGTTCCGACACGGCGTTGACGTCGCCCTGACCAACTCCGTTCGGGTCCACGCCGTGTTGCTCAACTACACCTTGTGTAACTACACCTTGCTCAACCGCACCTTCGTCAACGATGTTTTGGCCAATGGCATCCGCAAACGTCGCCGCCGCAACTTCTTCCGCTGGCGCTTCCTCCGGAGCCTTTGCAGCCGGATCTGTCGATTCCGCTGCAAGCGTTGCCGGCGCGATCTTCTCTGCTTCTGCGGGTTCTGCCTGGGTTGACGCAACGTCGATGGCGGATGGCGAATCGCTGAGCTTCTCTGCTTGTTTCTCAGCGGCCACCGCACTCGCCTCGGTCGAAACCGCCGCCACCGTCTGCGCCGATGTCTCCCCGGTCGACGTTGCCGCGGATGTGGCTTCTCCAACATTATGATCCGAGCCAGGCTGGTCGAAACCTCCCACGCCCACCGGCGGCGCGGCAGCAAGCGCCGTTTCACGCTCCGACAAAGCTTTTGCGCTGGCCCCCATCTCTAAGGCTGCCAGTCTGTTCTCAACTGCAGCCGCGATCGCGGACACTGCCGTGAGCCTCGCTGGTTCCGTTTCGCTGCCCAAAGTTGCCGCATGCATGTCGGCAAAGGTGCGGAACATTTCTGCTTCCAGCGATATCGTCGCTTCCTCCGCGCTCAACGCCGCCGGCTCCGCTATCCACCGCGCACCAGCCCCCGCGCTCCGCGCCACTTCTTCCGCCAGCAACTGCCCGGCCGCCACCAGAGTTTCGTGCGACGGAACGGTGGTTTGCGATGATGAAACATCCGCCTGCCCGGTTGCAGGTGTCAGCAAGCGCAACGCCTGCGCCAGTTCTTCATCGCTCGGCGCCGGCTCCTCTGCCGCCGCCATCTGTTGCAAGTTCGGCGCAACCTCGACGGATTGCACAGCGATCCCCGCCGGCAACGCTGTGGCATTCGAGTCTTGCGTCTCCGATGTATCGGGCTGGGATTCCTTCGCCGCAACTGCGTCCCTCCCGGTCGCCTCGATGGTTGCCGTCGTCTTGGATTCTGTGACGGTGACGCCCTCGACTGGCTTCGCTTCAGCATTTTTCAGCTGGGCAGTCTCGGCGACGCTCGCAGCAGTCGCGAATATCGGCTCGTCGCCTCTGTCTACGGGAGCGGCTTCCTGCGCCAGCAGTGCGGTATCCACCACGACCGCACTCACCGCTGGCGTGCCTGCAGTCTGGTTCTCCGAAATCTGAGTTTCTAGCTGGGGTCCTGAATGCTGAGGTTCTAAATGCCGAGGTTCCAAATGTTGGTTCCCCGCGGTCTGGCCTTCTGCCTGGCCGGTTCCGTGCTGCCCTGTTTCGCCCGCCGGTGCCGCGGTCGCCGGCCCCATATGCTCGACCGGAATCTCAACTTCCCCGCCGCCTTCGACCGCGAATACCGGGGCGGAAGCAGTGGGTTCAACCGCCGTCGCCGGAGTTTCAACTTCCGACTTTTCTTCTTGCCTTGCCTCCGCCGCAACCTCGGCCGCCGCCTCTACCGGAGTCCTGTCCGTCGCCGCTCCATCGAGTTTCGCGGCCACCGCGCTCAGTGCGTCCAACTCTTCCGGAGTGATATCCCGCGGAATATCCGGAACCGGTTCTGGCTCCTGAAATGGCGTCGCCTTAGCCGCCGGCGCGCTCGCGCCCGTCTTGCTCTTTCCCTTCCGAAAGTCGCGGAACGTCCCTGCCGTAAAATCTTCCGCTTCTTCGTCTTTTTCTTCTTTTTTCTTCTTCGAGGGAAAGCCCAGCCGGCTCTTCCATCCGTTATCCGTCCCCGGTTTGACGTCCGATTTCCTGCCGCCTTCGAAGCGCGATCCCGAAGCTTGCTGCGGCACCATCGCGTCTTCCAGCCGCGTAATCGCGGTCAGCAACTCGCTTGCTTCAAACGGCTTCACGATGTGGCCGTCGGCCCTCACCCGCCGCGCTTCTTCTGGCTTAAAAGGTTCCAGCTTGCCCACCGTCAGCAGCACCGGAATGTGCGCCGTCTCCTCCGCATCTTTCAGCCGCTGGCACACTTCCAGCCCGCTATAGCCGGGCATATACACGTCCAGCACGATCAAATCCGGTTTGATTTCGCCGACCTTTTTCAGGGCGGCCGATCCGTTGTTGACCGTGACAATGTCATACCCGGCATCGGCCAGAATCTTTCGCCCCATGTTCTGGGCTGTCACACTGTCATCGGCGAGCAGTATTTTCCGCGCCAAGCGTCACCCTTCGACAGAGAATAAGGAGAGATAACGCGAAACTAACGCGTCCCAGAATCGAAGTCAACGATTCCCGCAAAGGTAACGGTTACGTCCGTTCCTAGCCTGTTGGGAGTAGGCCATTTCCCAGCAGTCCGGCCTTTGGTAACCAGACGGGAACGTTGGAAGCTTTCAGATTGCTGAAAAACTCGGCTCTTAGTCGCGCTCATTTGGACCGATGGGTGCCCCATCCTTGCGCGTTTTGTGCGCAAGGGTGGGATTCCACGGAAGTGTCCAGCTAGGTTTTTGCGTTTGCATCTGATCTTGCTTTTGATTTTGCTCTTGCTTTTAGGTGGCGCAGCGGTTTACCGCTGCGATAACCATCGTATTTTCAGTGCCGGCTTTAGCCGCTGAGGTCACACGTTTTGCGCGGGAGATACTTCCCCGCAGCCCCCTAGAACGGGTTCAGCT
>JBAWFQ010000164.1:0-14053 GCA_049592035.1 Terriglobales bacterium | reverse complement strand
TGGTGCGTCACAACTTCCATCAAGGCCAGCGGATGCACCGGAACGGCTCCGTAGGCCAATAGCAATTTTGATTTGGGGATGCCCCAAGGCTACAACAAACAGAAAATATGGCGGAGAGGGTGGGATTTGAACCCACGATACCCGTTAAGGTATGTCCGCTTTCGAGGCGGATCGTTTCAACCGCTCACGCACCTCTCCCGAGAAACAGTTGTCAGTCGTCAGTTCTCAGTTATCAGTAAAGACTGTCACACAGAACGAGAGACTAACGACGATTCCGAAAGAACTCCTGCAGTATTTCTGCCGAACGTCCCGCCAGCACTCCACCCCTTACGTCCATCTGATGATTCAGTGCAGGGTGATTTACCACCTGCAGAATCGAATGGATGGCCCCTGCCTTCGGATCGTCGGCACCGTACACCAAGCGGCGGACGCGCGCATGAACTGCCGCTCCCGCGCACATGGCGCACGGCTCAATTGTAGCAAACAGTTCGCAGTCGCCCAGCCGGTGGTTACCGATGTTTCGTCCCGCCTCGCGCAAGGCCACAATCTCAGCATGGGCAGATGGATCGTGGTCGGCGAGGTTGCGATTCCATCCTCGTCCCACTAACCGCCCGGCACACACCACGACTGCTCCCACCGGCACTTCGCCCGCTTCCAGTGCGCGTTGCGCACAGCGGAGGGCTTCTTCCATCCAGAGCTCGTCGGAGGAGCGCGCGTCGGTAGAACGCGCGACGGAACCCTTGTCCGAAGACGGCTCGTCCGCGAAAACCTCATCGGCCGAATGTTTGTCAGGGGAGAGCAGTTCTAAGTCACCTGTGCGAATTGCCAGAAAGCCGGTTCCCGGCTCCAGCATCGGAGTTGAGTCCCGCAGACTGACCACTCATTCTAGCCCGGTGGACGCCGGTTTGCGTGGGAAGTTCCGTTCACATCGCACATCCGCATTCTGTTGCACATGTCAATCGCGAGGCAGTTAAGCCGGTTCGTACATCACGGTAAGTTGTTTACCATCATACGAGTAAAAGCATTTCTTGAATTGAAACTAGAGCTGCCAATGGCATGAGGCTTGCATTTGACGGTGGGTAGCCGATGTCCGTCCCCCGCGGCTTGTCTGTAGCACCGTTCCGCCCAGGAGGATGGATCACTGTGAACACTATAAACAAGGTTACGGTTATTGCCGCGGTTGTGCTTCTGTTTTCGGGCCTCGCGTTTTCGCAGACGGCGTTTACCGTCGTTCAGGTGCCGTCGGCAATTCCAGACTCTCAAATTGCGATCAGCAATAGCGGCCTGGTCATGGTGAACAGTGGCAATCAGGTTTCAGTTTGGAATCGCCTCAGCGGAATACAAAACCAGGTAATAGCCGGGGTGAATAACACCGGCGCGGCCATCAACAGTTCTGGCGACGTGGTCGGCGTAGGCGAGCAAGGCGCTTCGACTACTCCTCAAGCATTCCTCTGGCAGCCTTCCGACGGCGTCAATTGGTTGGGTTCACTCGGCGGCAAGTGGAGCTCGGCGAAAGGCATCAACGATTCGGACGCGTTGGTCGGCTTCTCCTTCACCACGGCGAATCTGTGGCACGCATTTCTCTGGACTCCGGCCGGTGACATGCAGGATTTGACTCCGGAGCTCACCAGCACTGGCGGCGCCACGGCCATGGCCGTCAATTCCGCGAATCAAGTGGTTGGCTATTACTATCCCAACGGCAACGCCGGCACACTGGGTTTCCTCTGGACGCCAAACGGCGGGCTGCAGAATCTGGGCGCGGCGGGTACGCTCGCATTTGCCATCAATGACTCGGGAACAGTGGTCGGGCAAACGCCCGTCGCCAAAGGATATCGGCACGCTTTTTCCTGGACCGAAGCCTCCGGCATCACCGACCTCGGCACTCTGGGCGGCGAGGAAAGTTCCGCTCTCGGCATCAACAATCTGGGATGGGTTGTGGGAACCTCGCTGACCACCAATAAGAATGGACTTCTTCATGGTTTCGTTTGGACTCTATCGAAGGGCATGCAGGATCTCGATAACATTGCAGCCCATTTTTCCCCTAAGGACAAGCAAACCTACGCAGTGCAGGTGAATGACTCCGGAGTGATCGCCATCTCGACGAACCAAGGCGGTTATCTCCTGATTCCAACGATGACCGTGCAAATCTCGTCGTCGCCGAATCCCTCGGTGCTGGGACAGCCGGTGACGTTTACGGTCACCCTAACCTCGATCGCGGGAGCGCCCCCGGACGGTGAGACCGTGCAGTTTTTGGTGGGGGGTACTCTAGCGGGATCGGTAAACCTGGCGGGCGGTGTCGCTCAGTTCACATCCTCGTCCCTGCCGGTGGGCCACAATAGCGTCGTGGCCGAGTACGGCGGCGACGCGAATTATCTCTCCGCAAAGTCCTCTACGCTCACGCAAGTAGTCGACCAGTAGCCCAAACACTTTCCGGTAGAGACGCGGCTAGCCGCGTCTCCCCCCTGCCATTTCTGTGACGTAGAGCACACCTGCCCGTTTCCCGTCAGTGGTATGCTAACTGGGTTATGGAATTCACCACCCTCTTGCGCAAGGTGTTTTTGGTGGACCTGCTTCAGGGACTGAACGTCACGTTCCGCTATCAGGATCCGAAAGAAATCTATACCGAGCAGTATCCTTTGGAGCGGCCGCAGGTCGCCGAGCGTTACCGCGGCGCGCCGCGGCTGAACACGAATCCCGATACCGACGAAACCCTCTGCATCTCCTGCGATCTGTGCGCCCTCGCCTGTCCGGAGAATCTGATTGTCGTGACCAGCGAGCGCAACGAAAAGACCCGCCGCAAAGAGCTCACCAACTTTACTTACGACTTGAGCCGCTGCATGTTCTGCGGCCTGTGCGAAGATGCCTGCCCCACCGACGCCCTCGAACTTTCCCAGGACTTTGAACTCGCCTCCTTCACCCGCGAAGGCATGATCTGGGATCGCGAGACGCTTGAAAAGGGTCCTCAGCCCACCGTCTACCAAAAGTAGTGGCTCGGTAGCGACTAACACTCCCCGCGTAACACTCCCCGCAGCCGCGATCGCGGTCTTCGCACGGTTGGCTGTACATTCGTCATTCCCATAAAACATCGTTTCCGTCCAAGTACGTCCATGCGGTCATGGCCGGATAGCAGGTCTCCTTGTGTTCTCCGCCGAGGCCTTTCTTGTCTTTAGGGTCTCAAGACGGGCTGGGCGGGGCCGATACTGACTTCATGTGAGGATGTGTGCGCGGCGCGGGTCGCGCTACCTATAAACCGTTCATCAGGGCATTTTGCAGGATTGGTCAGACCGAATGGCCGCGCGATTTGTCTTTTACGTTTCACGTTCATTTTGCCTGCCAGTGGTTACCAACGAGAAGGGGGGAGCCGGCGATGGAATTGATGCGTCAGGTCCTTCTCGAGGATGACAAGCCGGTCGACGCCTCTCCAACCCGGGAGGAGTCGGCCGGGGGCAGGCTCCAAAGCTCCAGAGTATGGGTCGATAACCCTCCCCCGTTTACTGCTTGTTCTGAGGATCTTCTGGACATTCCGGACTTGTCTGCAAGAGAGCGCCGCCGACCGACTGACCGTTGCGACCCTCGCCTGGTCAAGCGGTTGAGCGTCTTCGCTTCCGCCAGCGCCGGGTTCGCGGTTGCGGTGGGACTGTTGGGTCTGGCGGGGTGGGGACTGCATATTGCCTCACTTGACACCTGGGGTGCCCCACCCGTCAGGCTTGTGCCGGACACGGCCGCCAGTTGCATTCTGCTCGGGGTGGCCTTAGGGCTCCTGAGAAAAGAAGAACAGAGCCGCCAGCCTTTTGCCTGGGCCCGGAAGCTCATCGCTAGAATCGCGGCATCCATCGTCTGCCTGATGGGCTTGCTCGTTTCGGTGGAACACATTGGTGGCTTCGATTTCGGTTTCGACCAGTTGCTGTTTGTCGTCCCGAGAGCGGAGCGGATTCCGGGGCTGCGGCCGGGCTTGGTCGCCAGCAGCTCCGCCTGCGCTTTCATTCTTCTCAGCACCGCCCTCCTACTGCTGAATTGGAAGACGCGCCGGGGGATTTGGCTGGCCCAATACCTTGCTTTTGCAGCGGCGATCGTGGCCATATTTGGCTTCTTCGCCTTGCTGATCGCGCCCGGCGTATCCGGTTTAACCATGGCCTTTCCTTCCGCCGTCGCTTTCTTGGTGTTGGCGGCGGGGCTGCTCGGTTCACGTCCCACTTGGGTCATGGGCGGGCTTCTGAGCAGCCAAAGCGCTGGAGCAAGGTTGTTGCGCAAACTCATTCCCGCCGCCTTCTTGGTCTTAGGTCTCATCGGCTGGTTGATCTCGAAAGCCCTGCTTACCGCGGCCCATTTCAACTGGGTGCAAGTCAGCTTACTTGCGATCCTCTGCGGCGCATTGCTGGTCGGCTTCGTCACTTGGATCGCCTTCATCGTTGACCGCAGCGATGCCCTCAATGCGCAACTGGAGTTGCGCGTAGCCGAGCGCACCGCAGCTTTGGAATCGGAGATTGCCGAGCGCAAGCGCGCGGAGCGGGCGCTGCGGTCCTTGAGCGCCTGCAACGAGTTGCTGATGCGAGCCACGGATGAGCCGAGCTTGCTGCAGCGCATCTGCGATCTGCTGGTGAAGGTGGGCGGCTATCGCATGGCTTGGGTCGGCTACGCCGAAAGCGATGAGAAAAAACGGGTTCACGTGGTCGCGGAGAGCGGTTTCGAAGCGGGCTATCTGCAAAACGCCAACCTCACCTGGGCTGACCAAGAGAACGGGCGTGGACCCATGGGCGTTGCCATCCGGACGGGCGAGGTAAGCGTATGCCACGATACCTCGACCGATCCTTGCTTTGCTCCCTGGCGCGAGAATGCCATGAACCGAGGCTACCGTTCTTGCGTCGCCCTGCCACTCAAAAGCGGTGAAGAAGTGTTGGGAGCGATCGCCGTCTACGCCACGAAGGTAGGAGCTTTTGACGCTGCCGAACAGCATCTGCTCTCCGAGCTCGCCAACAATCTGAGCTTCGGCATCATGACACTTCGCATCCGGGTGCAACGCAAGTGGGCGGAAGAAGCGCTACAGGAGAGTGAGCGGCGCTATCGCCTGCTCTTCGATGAGATGATCGTGGGCTTTGCGCTCCTGGAAGCCGTCTATGATGAAGACGAAAAACCTTGCGACCTCCGGTATGTGGAGGCAAACTCCGCATTTGAAACCCACAGCGGCTTGCCCCAGCAAGAAGTTCTGGGCAGAACGATTCGTGAAGTTCTTCCCGGCCTGGACCCCCTCTGGATTGAGACTTACGGCAGGGTCGCGACGACGGGGGAATCGACTCATTTCGAGAGGTATTGCGACCCCCTCGAAAAATGGCTCGAAGTGACTGCCTTCCGTACTCGCCAGGGACAGGTGGGCGTCACCTTCGCCGATGTCACCGAGCGGCGCTGGGCGGAAGAGGCCTTGAAGCAGAGTCTTGTCGCCAGCGAGGTTATGCGCCAGGCTCTGGCCGACCAAAAATTCGCTCTCGATCAGCACGCCATTGTGGCCGTGACCGACGTGACGGGACGTATCAACTATGCGAATGACATGTTCTGCGCCATCAGCAAGTACTCCTTCGAAGAACTCATCGGCCGGGACCACCGCATCATAAACTCCGGCCACCATCCCAAGGAATTTTTCCGGCAGATGTATCACACCATCAGCCAAGGAAAAGTCTGGCACGGCGAAATCAAGAACCGCGCCAAGGATGGATCCTTTTACTGGGTGGAGACGACCATCGTTCCGTTTCTGGACGCCCACGGCAAGCCTCGCCAGTACATTGCAATTCGCACTGATATCACCGAGGCCAAGCGCGCCGAACAGTTACTGGCCGACAAAGCCGAAGAACTGGCCCGTTCCAACCGTGAACTGGAGCAGTTTGCCTACGTAGCATCGCATGACCTGCAGGAACCGCTGCGCATGGTCGCGTCCTATACGCAACTGCTGTCGGAGCGCTACGCCGGCAAACTCGACGAAAATGCCGATAAATTCCTGGGTTATGCGCGTGAAGGCGCCTTGCGTATGCAGGTCCTGATCCATGATCTGCTTTCTTTTTCGCGTGTGGTGCGGGCCGATGTCACCCGCAAGAACGTCGATTGCAATGTGGCCCTCGAAGAAGCGGTGCGGAGCTTGGGCGCCGCCATCGCCGAGAACGATGCGGTCGTCACGCACTCCGAGCTTCCGACCGTGTGGGCCGACCAAACCCAGATCGCGCAGGTTTTTCAAAACCTGATCGGGAATGCCATCAAATTTCGCAATGGATCGCCGCCGGAGTGTGCCGTGAGCGCCGAAAATTCTCATGGCAATTGGTTGTTCACTGTGCAGGACAACGGCATCGGCATTGCACCCGAATACGCGGAGAACATCTTTGTCGTTTTCCAGCGCCTGCACGCCCGCACCGAATACCCGGGGAATGGCATCGGTCTGGCCATCTGCAAGAAGATCGTCGAACACTACGGCGGCAGAATTTGGGTCGAGTCGCAGGTGGGACAGGGTTCGACTTTCAAGTTCACTTTGCCGGCCTCCGCCCCCAAGGATAAAGACGAAGGGCGGATGCCCGCGTGAAACAAATTCGATTCGTCCTTCTGGTCGATGACAACCCCGCCGACGTGGATTTGGTCCGCGAGGCGCTGCGGGAGACGGTTTATTCCACCCACGTCGAAAGTGTGGGGGACGGCGAAGAAGCGCTTGCCTTTCTCAACCAATCCGGAATCCATACGGAAGAACCTCGTCCCGACCTGGTAATCCTCGACTTGAATCTGCCGAAGAAAGATGGACGAGCGGTTTTGGCGGAAGTGAAGACCGATATCGATCTGCGCACCATCCCCATCGTGGTGTTCAGCACTTCGCGTTCCATGTCGGACATCGGACGCAGCTACGAGCTGGGCGCGAACTGCTACGTCAGCAAGCCGGGGAACCTGAAGGATTACCTTTCCACGGTGCAGTCCATCGAACAATTCTGGCTGGGCTCCGCGAGTCTGCCACGGAAGGAAACATAATGGATCACGAAGCCGCACGCGTTTTACTGATCGAAGACAACCCCGGAGATGCGGACTTGGTGCGTCTGCGCCTGGTAGAAGGTAAATCCGGCGTCCAGGTAGACTGCGTCCCGCGTCTGGCTGACGCTCTCGTCTGTCTGGAGGCGGACACACCCACCCTCGTGCTTCTCGACTTGAACCTTCCCGACAGCCACGGCGCGGACACTTTTCGCCGCATCATGCAAAAGGCGCCCAATGTTCCAATAGTGATCCTCTCCGGTCAGGACGACGAGGCTCTGGCAACCAAGGCCGTTCACATGGGCGTTCAAGACTATCTGGTCAAAGGCGACATCACCAGTAAACAACTGGAACGAGCTCTCCGTTATGCCATCGAACGGCAAGGATTGATGCGCGCTCTTGAACTCACCCGCAAGCAGCAGCTTGAATTCAAGGATCAATTTCTGTCCCACGTTTCGCACGAATTGCGTACACCCCTTACCTGTATTCATCAGTACGTAACCCTGCTCTTGGACGGGCTGGATGGCCCCTTGGCTCCGAATCAAACCGATCACCTGAAGTCGGTCCTGAAGAGTACGCATCAATTGCACGCCATGATCCGCGACCTGCTCGAAGCCACTCGCGCCGATAGCGGCAAGCTGAGGATCGAACGACGCTGCGTCGACATCCGCGAACTCGTGCAGCAGGCCGTGGCCATGATGCAGCCAAGCGCCAGCGAAAAGCGCGTCTGCCTCGAACTTGACGTCGATTCGGCCATCCCCCTGGTTTACGCCGATCCCGATCGCGCTCTCGAAGTTTTGGTCAACCTGATCGACAACGCTATCAAGTTCACTCCCGCCGCTGGGTCGGTGACCGTGAAAGCCTCGCTGGTGGAGACCGATCCAAGCGCCGTGTATGTCTCCGTCAGCGATAGCGGCCGCGGCATTCCGCAAGAGGCCCTGCCGCGCGTTTTTGAGCGTCTCTACCAGGATCCCAATGCTGTGGACGGCAACCGCACCGGTCTCGGCCTCGGCCTCTACATCGCCAAAGAAATCGTCACCCTCCACGGCGGCAGGATGTGGGTGGCAAGCGAGCCCGAATGCGGCAGCACCTTCTCGTTCACCTTGCCGCTCTATTCTCTCGCCAAGCTCCTGCTTCCAGTGATCACCTACCAGGGTCGTTTGCGCGCTGACATAGTGCTGGTCCGCGTCGAGTTGACCCCGTTGTCCAAAGCCCTACGCGGAAGCTGGAAAGAAGTCTGCCAGCAATGTCTCGAGCGTCTGCGCCTCTGTATCTACGTGGACAAAGATCTGGTTCTTCCACCCATGGAGACGAGCGGCGCCGGCCAAACCTTCTTCGTGGTTGCTTCTACCGACATGGAGAAAGTCAACATCATGTTGAACCGCATTCGCGACCAGGTTGGCGGCCTGCCGAAGTTGAAGTCCAGTGGCACTCTGCGCCTGACCGCCGAAGCGTTTCCAGGGCCGCCCGCCGTCGACCCCAGAACCTTGGAACAACAAGTCTGGGGCGTCGCCGACGCTGTCACCGAACTTATCCAGCACGGTCTCCGCAGCAAGACAGCCGTTCACTGAAGATTGACTAAATTAAGGAGGAGAACAAAAATGCGCACCGAAAAATACGCTAACGAGCAACCCATGGAGCGAGCCAAGATCATGGTCGTGGATGACGATCCCGATCTCAGACAGGCCCTGAGTTTGCGCCTGCGCGCCAACCACTTCGACACTTTTAATGTCTGCGACGGATACTCGGCCATCGCCATGGCTCTCAAAGAGCGTCCCCACTTGATCATTCTCGATCTCGGCCTGCCGGCGGGCGACGGCTTCTCGGTATTGAAAAACCTGCAACAGTATCCGGCGCTTTCAGAGATCCCGGTGATCGTTCTAACCGCCCGCGATCCTGAGGCCAACGAAAAGCGCACGCTCGAATCGGGTGCCATCGCGTTTTTCCAGAAGCCGGCCGACAACGAGGAGTTGCTCGGAGTGATTCGCGCCTGTCTCCAAATGGGCCCAGGATGGGGCGGAGGCCGGCCCTCATAGCACTGCATTGAACTTTGGCAGGTCACCGAAGGAGCGACAGGTTGAAGACAAGCAACATATTTGTCGACGGCGCGGGAACGTTAGCACGTTCCCGCAAAACCAAAATCGGGCGGCGCGAGCCACGCTACGTAGCCAGCGTCATATTCAAGCTGCAGCGTTTCTTGCGCTTCGGGCCAGTCAACACGCAAGCCGTAACTCTGGACATCAGCATGTGCGGAATGTCAGCGCTGGTCTGTGGCGCCCCGCGTGTGCGAGAAACGGTTGTCATCGAATTGCTGTTGCAGGGCCATCCGGTGGAGATACTGGCAACCGTCCGCCACAGCACGAATGCCAAATCTGGATTTGAGTTTTACCCCTTATCCCCGCTCGCGGAACACGGAGTTCAACGCTGGATTGAGGATCTGAGCAGTCACGAAGAAACGGAGTTCGCAAATCTGTGCGCGTCGGCCGCCAAGTTTGGTACCGACTGAAATTACAAAATCCCATTACTCGGGCAGCAGCGGGCGTCCCTGAATATTCCATGAAATGTGGTGCACGGCGCTATTGGTTGCCAGAATCGCCGACTTGCCCGGAGCGAACGCCAATCCGACCAAGCCCTGGCCCGAGACTTCAAGGCTGGCACTGCCTTGCGGCGTGATCTTCACAATGCCGCGTTTTCCCGCAAGAGAAGCGGCGACATAGATATTGCCATCGACATCCAGCGCCAGCCCTTGCGGACGCCCGAGCCCGCGATAGAACACCGACACCGTTCCATGCGGGTCGACTTTGTACACGCAATCGAAACTGGAAGTGCTGGGTCCGGTGACGAACATATCCCCCTGCGGACCGAAGGCGATGTGATAGGCGGAGACGCTAGGCTCAAGCGTCGCGAACACAAAAATCTGCCGGTCGCGCGCAATTTTGAAAATCGTCCCGCTGCGATCGCCGACGTAAAGATTCTCTTCGCGATCGAAGGCGATCCCGGTCGCAACTCCCATACCTTCGGCGTAAGTGGACATGGTCCCATTCGGCGCCACCTTATACACCGCCTCGTCATGCCGCGACGAAACGTACATCTGGCCTTCGCGATCAAAGGCAATCGCGGTGGCGTTCATCAAATCGGTGAGAAACGGCTTCACGTTGTAATTGGTATCGATTTTGAAAATCGACACTGGAGTTTTCTGGCCCCGCGATCCGGAGAACGTCACAAAGATATTGCCTTCGCGGTCGAGCGCGGGATTGGTAACCGGATGAAGATTGTCGGCCACGGGAACCGCAACCTTAATCGAATGCGGATTGCTGACGTGGCCGTTGGTGCCGACTACAACGGGTCCCGACGCCGCTCCCTCGGGCACTCGCGCCACTACAAATTCGTCCGAACTGATTAAGACCGAGCCTTCAAGGTCGCCGAAGTGCACGCTCGGCCGGCGCAACTCCGGAGGACGCAAGCCCTTCCCGATGATGCGAACCTCGCCTCCGGGCAAGGCGCAGGTGGGCGCAACCGCGTCGATATGCGGCTTGCCGTTGACGTTCTTTTTTCCCAGCAAGCGGTCGGAAATGCTCATGAATTTGTTTTCCGGAGCTACTTCATTAGAAGATCAAAGTGTAACAAGAGATGCATGATGGCGAGCGCATAAAGTCCCGCTCCCAAGTCATCCACCACGATGCCCGTACCTTCGGGCAGCCGCTCCAGTCGCCGAATCGGAAACGGTTTCCAGATATCGAAGACACGAAAAAGTATAAAGCCCGCAAGAAAGGTTTTCCAACCGAGCGGGACACCGATGAGCGTAACCAGTTGCCCAGCGACTTCGTCGATGACGATGAATTGCGGATCTTTCAAGCCAGATGCGCGAGCGACCCGAGTGGCGGCGGGAATTCCGATGAGGGTAACAACCGCCGCCGCAACGATCGTGGCCCAGACGCGGCTCGCGACCGGGATCCGAAGACTAGCAACCGCCCATAAAATAACCGCCGCCAGCGATCCCCAGGTGCCGGGCCCAGGTTTAATGCGCCCCATGCCAAAGAAAGTTGCGACCACCGTTGCCCAGAACGGAGCATCCTGCCGCGCAGAAGAGGTAGCGGCGTCGGGAGCGTTCATCAGTCTTCGTCCTCGTCGTCGAGACTGTCTTGCCGCACAGCTTCGTCGGCATCGGCTACTGGCGACGAAATCACGTACCCGCCGCTAGCCCATTTCCCGAGATCGATCAATCGGCAGCGCTCGCTGCAAAAAGGGAAGTCCGCATCAGCGGCCTGGGTCGGCTTCTTGCAAATCGGACAGCGGAGTTTGATGGAGCGTTTGCGCGGCATAAAATCGGGCATATGTAGAGACGGGGCTTGCCCCGTCTCACTCTGCGGCCGGGGACGCGGCCAGCCGCATCTCTACGGAAATCTCAAACGATCTCCGCTACTAAATCATAATCGTGCGCGGCGGTGATACGGCAGCGATAAAACTCTCCCTCTTTCGGCTCGCTCCCCTCGGGATAATCGTTTACGAACACCTTGCCGTCAATCTCCGGTGCGTGCATCGCGGTGCGGCCTTCGAGCAACAGGTCAGACTCGCTCGAAGTGCCTTCGAGAAGTAGATCGAACTCGCGTCCCACCAACGACCTTTTCTTGGCTCGGCTGATTTTCTTTTGGATCGACATCAGCGCCTTGCGCCGGCTCTCGATCCCGCGCGCGGAAATCTTTTTCTCATGATCAAAGGCGCCCGCGCCTTCCTGATCCGAATAACCGAATGCGCCCATCCAGTCGAAGGCCGCTTCTTTCACGAAGCTGCAAAGCTCGTCGAATTCTTTTTCGGTTTCGCCGGGAAAGCCAACAATAAACGAAGTCCGCAACGTAACGCCGGGAATCACGCGGCGCATTTTCTCAATCGAGCGCAGGAAAAGATCGCCTCCGCCTCCGCGCTTCATTCGCTTCAGAACCGTCGCCGAGGCGTGCTGTAGCGGCACATCAATGTACGAACAAATATTTTCGTGGGCCGCGATGGTCGCCAGCAGCCGCCCGGTAATCTTGTTCGGATACGCGTAGAGGAAGCGAATCCACTGCAGTCCCTCAACGCCCGCGAGTTTTTCCAGCAGCAGGGCGAGGCCGTCTTTCAGTCCAAGATCCTCGCCGTAGCAGGTAGTATCTTGTCCGATAAGCGTGATTTCGCGAACGCCCGATTGTGCCAACCGCTCCGCCTCGGCGATCACCGATTCAAATCGTCGCGAGCGAAACTGTCCCCGAAGCTGAGGAATAATGCAGAAACTGCAGGGATGATCGCAGCCTTCGGCAATCTTGATATAAGCCGAAGAGCGCGGCGTGGTCAGCACGCGCGGCGTGTGCTCGTCGTAAAGGTAATTAGGCAGGTCGGCGACAGCGCCGTCCCAGGAATCGCGCGCGAATCGCCCCTGTCCGCGCCGATGGTCGCCCTCCGGCCTCGAGGTTGAGAAATTCGAAGTCAGAATATTAAACGGCGACGGCGCGCGCGGCGTTTCCGCCACTCCGGCGGCGGCGAGAATCTTCTCCAATTCGCCGGTGCCGACGACCGCGTCCACTTCCGGAATATTCTTCCGTATCTCATCGTGGAACCGCTCGACCAGGCAACCGGCAACCACCAACCGTTTCGCCTTGCCTCCAGTTTTGTGGCGAGCCATTTCGAGGATGGTATCGATGGATTCCTGTTGCGCGCTGCCAATAAATGAGCAGGTATTCACCACGATGACGTCGGCGTCTTCCGCATCAGGAGTCAGCACCGCTCCAGCCTGCGTCAACATGCCCATCATCACCTCGCTATCGACAAGGTTCTTCGGGCAGCCGAGGCTCACAAAGCCTACCTTGGCCGGGGCAACCGGCCCCGAAGTCGCGGATATGATTTTCTTTACGGGCATCTTTACAGGCAGATCAGAAGTAACCAGCAGGAAACTCTTTTATTGATTTTAGCATCCTGCGACGCCTGCGGCAGATCGCGTCCTGACTTCAATCCGATTTGAGATCCTTAGCCATATGAACCTCATCAAAGTAGCGGCCATCCTGCTTGAGCGCGTTCTTTTCAACTCCCCACTCCACGAACCCCAGTCGCTCATAGAGCCGTCGCGCGGCTTCGTTGTCGCTGACCACCGACAGCTGGATCAATTCGACCGACTGACGCGCAACTTCGATGATCGTCTCGACCAGTCGCTGCCCGACCCCAGACTTTCTTGATCCCGGCCGAACGTACATGCCCACCAACCGGCCCTTATGAGCCTCTTTTTGTCCTTGTCCGATCAACAATGCAGCGATGCCGACCAGCTCCGAGCCTTGGAAAGCGCCAAAGATTTTCGAACCGCCAAGCCGCTCCGAGAAAAAACTCACAGGCCGCGCATTTTCAGCTTCGAATGTGCTGCCGAATGCTTCGGGATTGAGTCGGAGCCCTTCCAGTCGAATGTCGCGAAATAAAGCGGCGTCGGCGGGGGTTAAGCGGCGTATTTGAATGGGAGCGGAATCCACATTCCATTGGTAACGAAAACTTTAAATTAGAGCAACACCTCGTCCGACGCCTGAACCGGAGCACCACGAAGGTACCTAAGTTTCGGCCGGTCTTGGACCGAATTTGGGCGGCGCGTGCTAATCTTAGGGAAATAAAAACTACATCCCTCAATACTCCGGAGGAGAGATGTTGGCTAAACGTCTCGCAGTTCTAGCCGCGCCGGTTCTGGTTTTCATTGCCAGCGCCACGGCGCAAATCAATCAGCTGTCGGTCACGGCGGGCCGAACTTTCGTCAGCACCGAGACAGTGCCGAGCACGGGTCTGCCGGTCCATTTCGCAAACCCGCCAAGCTTCGCGTTCAATTACGGTCGCCTGCTCAAGACCTATAAAATCTTCGGATTGTATGCGGAATTGCCCGTTGGGCTGATTCCCAAGATGAACGTGAACTACAATCTCGGCACAAATCCCAAGGACATTGGAATGTACTTCGTGACGCCCTCGCTGCGGGTGAACATTTTTTCCGGTGACTCCGTGACTCCGTGGGTAAGCGCGGGCGGCGGTTATGGCCGTTTCCGAGTATCCTCGGAAACGCTTTACC
>JBAWFQ010000163.1:0-2256 GCA_049592035.1 Terriglobales bacterium | reverse complement strand
GCGCAGGAGCTCAATCACATCGCCGAACAGGTGGGCGCGATGGTCGGAACCGCCGGTTAATCCCAACCCCGGTGCCCCAACCCGGCTACTTCAACCTAGCTACTTTCCGTCGCAAAATGCGCACTTTTGACGGGCCCTGGCCTTGCTGGATGGCGAAAGGGCAATGCGGAAGTTGGAGGTTTGTCGGAACTGCTGCGCCGGGGCGAGCCGAGCGCCACGCTGCGCATTAGGCGCGAGCCACCACCAGCGCCTTGCCGATGTTGATCAGATTGTCGGCGAGTACCCCCAGCCCGACCCATCGCTTCATGCCTTCTACTCCGCGATACAGACACCGCCGCAAACCGTGCCGTCGCTTGACCACGCTGATTCGCCCTTCACAACCGGTCCGCCAAGCTTGTGCCTTCTTGAACCACCGACTCTTCTCCAACTTCTTGCGCTCCGGGCTGTGCGTGTTGCGATTCGGCACCGCCACCCACTTCACACCCATTGCTTCGACTGCGCGCTCCTGCGCTTGCGAATAATATCCTGCGTCGGCCGTCACCAGCCGGGGAATGCGTCCAAGTATTCTCTGGTGCGTTGCCACTGCGCCCTGCAGTAGCTCGCGGTCACTCGGCCTTTGGTCGAAAACGTCGTAGTGCGTGATGATCTGATTCTCCGCTTCCTGTAATTGCACCAGCTTGCCGAACTCAGTTGGCTTGCTCGCCTTGCCCTTGCGAATGATCTCGGTGTGCGCCTCAAAGATACTGACGATCTTGCCTGGCAACTGGGTCAGTCCTTCGAAGATTCGCGCCTTAGTCTGTTTCAGCACTTGCCGCATCCGCGTTGAGACCGCCGATAAACCATCGCTCAGCCCCCGCAGTCCTTTCTTCCGCCGAGCGGGCATCTGCTCTATCTCCGCCATCACCCGCTTGGTGTCGTTGAGGATCTGCCGCGAAAGGCGCAGCAACTCGCGGTACTCTTTCTTCCGCTTTTCCTCGCCTTCCGGTCCCCTGTGTCGGCTCGCTGTCGCGATCGCGATCGTGCGCCTATTTACGCTTCGCATCCGGTCTCGCACCTTACGCTTCAGTTTTCCACCAGCCTTCTGCTCGATCTTCTTCATCGTCCGCGTCAGCACGCGTGCGCCGTCGCCGAGCAAGCTCGAATCGGTGGGGTAATGAATATTGGTCTCCACCACAGTGGTGTCCACGCGCATTTTCCGGCCACGCACCACGCCCTCTGCCTGTGCCATGCCGACCAGACGATCATGCAGCTTGGCGATCACTTCGCCGCCCAATGCCTGCGCGATCCGGGCCAGAGTTTTCGCGTCCGGCACTTTCCCCAGCCCAATCCGTGTGAAGTCCCGATAGGCCAGGTTCATCTTCACTTCGCGCTCCAGCGTGTCAAAACTCCAGTTCCGTACATGCTTCAACAGCAGCAGCCGCAACGCCGTCTCGGCTGGCGTTTGCGAACGGCCGCGCGTCGCGCTGTGCTCGTGCCGCTCGCCTTGCGCTTGGTAGACCAGGTCGACCAGTTCCTCGTCCTCCAACAACCGATCCGCTTCCACCATCCAGGGCTCCCACAACGCGCGGACATCTTCGTCCACCACGCCTTCCCACAGCGTCCGTTCTCCTTGTTTGCGTCGAGTCATGTCCCATTCTGCGGGCAGATCGAAACAAGTTCAATAGTGAATGTTCTGGCTCGAATTCGCCGCGCCAGATACCACCAGATGCGGCTCAGCGCGCTCTATTTTGCGACGGAAAGTAGCTAGCGGGCTGCGAAAAAGGCGTTTGGGGACCGGCTCCTTCGCGGCCGCGGCTCAGTAAACGCCTGCAAGCACGCACTCGCAATTCTGCGCCGCGCACCGCGGAGACGACCGGATGTCGTGCACTGGAGACGCGTGGCGCGTCAGCAGGGGTCTTCGCTTTGTTCAATTGCTAGCGGATCTGTTCAGGCTTCGGCGACCACGGGATTGCGCAATTCGCCGAGTCCTTCGATGCTGACCACAACTTCATCGCCTGGTTTCAGATAGCGCGGCGGCTTGCGCGCAAATCCCACTCCGCCGGGTGTTCCTGTGGCTACCACATCTCCCGGTTCCAGCGTCACCACGCTCGATAGATACGCCACCAGATCGGTAATCTGGAAAATCAATTCGCGCGTGTTGGAATGCTGCAGCACCTCGCCGCCGATGCTGAGGCTGATATCGAGCGCATGCGGATCAGCGATTTCATCGGCGCTCACCAGGTAAGGCCCCATGGGCGCAAAAGTGTCGAACGTCTT
>JBAWFQ010000162.1:0-4635 GCA_049592035.1 Terriglobales bacterium | reverse complement strand
GGCCTGGGCGAACGCGCCATTTTTCTTGGCGATCGCCGCGATGTTTCCTCCGTGCTGGCTTCGCTGGACGTGGCTGTTCTCACTTCCGATTCCGAGAGCCTATCGAATGTGATCCTCGAGGCCATGGCGGCACGCTTGCCCGTGGTTGCCTATGACGTCGGGGGCAATAGCGAGTTAGTTAACGAGCAGCGCGGAGCGCTGGTGGCCGCAGGAAACGAAAACGAATTTGCGATGGCTATTCTCCGGTTGCTGTCTGCCGCTGATGTTCGCAGACAACTGGGCGAGAACGCCAGGCGGTTTGTCGAAGAAAACTTCAGTCTTGATCGCGTGCTTCATCGCTACGAGGATCTGTACGTGACTCTTCTCAACCGGAAAAGCGGCGGAGAGCGCGGCGCATGAACGCGGTGGAAAACGCGGGAAGGCGGCGGCGTGTGAAAGTCGCCATTGTTGCTCCGAGCCTGCGCTACGTGGGCGGACAGGCCGTGCAGGCTGATTTGCTGATGCGGCTTTGGCAGAACGATCCTGAGGTCGAGGTGAGCTTTATTGCCGTCGATCCTCCGCTCCCGCGGGCGCTGGCCTGGGCCGAGCGCGTTCCGGGCTTGCGCACAGTTTTTCGCGAACCCCTCTACTTCTGGCACTTGTGGCGCGGGCTTCGGGACGTTGACTGCGTCCATATCTTCTCCGCGTCGTACTGGTCGTTTCTGCTGGCGCCCGCGCCCGCATGGTGGTTCGCAAAGCTGCGCGGCAAGAAAAGCATTATCAACTACCGCAGCGGCGAAGCTCGCGACCACCTGCAACGATTTCGCTCGGGCAAGTTCGTGCTCTCGCGGGTAGATGTGATCGTCGCGCCTTCCGGATATCTGGTCGACGTCTTCCGCGAGTTCGGACTGAGCGCGGTTGTAGTTCCCAATCTTGTCGATCTCTCTCAGTTTCGTTTTCGCGAGCGTAATCCGCTGCGGCCGCACCTGGTGTGCACGCGCGGCTTCCACGAATATTACAGCGTAGACGTAGTGGTGAAAGCTTTCGCCGAAGTGAAGAAAGAATATCCCGACGCACGGCTCGACCTGGTCGGCGGCGGACCGCTCGAAAATGAAGTGCGCCAGGTGGTCGCCGATCTCAAGCTCACGGACGTGAACTTTACCGGAGTAGCTTCGCGCCAGCAGATTGGCAAGTGTTACGACGACGCTGACATCTTTATCAACGCATCGTGGCTCGATAACATGCCCGTTTCGGTGATCGAAGCCTTTGGAGCGGGCACGCCGGTGGTGACTACTTCGCCCGAGTCCATGCCGTATCTTGTCGAAAACGAGCGCACTGGATTGCTCTCGCCGGTCGGCGACGAGAAGGCTCTGGCCGCGAATGTGATCCGACTGCTGCGCGAGCCTGAGCTGGCTGCGGCCTTAGCGAAGAACGCCTACGAAGAGTCGCGCAAGTACACCTGGGAAGTCGTGCGTGCGCAGTGGCTCAACGTTTATAGGGAATTGCTGCGGATCCAGTGAATCGCCCCTTTTACAGATTGCTGAAAAAACTCGGCGTTTGGCGTGCAGCCCCTAAAGGGGCATCTTAATTTCAGGAGCTTGCGGCATCGCTGAAGCGATGCCCTGATACGAAACGCAAATCTTCAGAGGTCTAGCTGAGGGGCGACGCTGCGAGCATCCGAGTTTTTCAGCAAGGTTACTTCACCGCGCGCACGCACGAGAGTTGGTCGGACGCGATCCAGTTGATGAGTCCAGTGCGGGCAAAGCGATCGCTGGCGCGGCAGAATCCTCCTTGCGGGAAGAACCGTTCCACGCCGTACCATCCCCAGGAGTGACAAACCCAGTCTTCGAGTTCCAACCCATGAGAGCGCATTAGCTTTACCCAAGGGCCGCGGCGATATCGCCGATGCTGCACTTTCGGGTAAGGCTGCGCAGGACGCAACTCGCCTCCGAACAGGCGGCGCACTGCGCCAATCACCGGACGAACCATGAACCGCGTGCGAACCAGGGCACGATCTCCGTAGAAAAATGGACAAATGCTGCTGGGAGTCGTAATGACGGCGTGACCGCCCGGCTTCAACACGCGGTGCATCTCGCTGAGCGCCGGATCGTCGGAGCCTAGATACTCCATGACGCCGAGACAAACGATGCCGTCGAAGGTGTTGTCGGGGAATGGAATCTTTTCGATGTCGGCGGCCTGGAAGCGCTCGGGATTGTAGTGCTGGCGAGCATATTCGATCATTCCTTCCGACAGGTCGGTGCCCCAGGTTTCGTAGCCGCGGCGCGCCAGTTCGGCTGCGAGGTGTCCTGTGCCGCAGCCTACGTCCAGGATCTTCGATCCTGCCGGGAGCTTCGCTTCAATCATCTCGATCGCGAAGCGTCTGCGTGAGACGAGGTTCTGCGCCGTGAGATTGGTGGGTTTCGGGTTCTCGTAGAAGCGCGCCCAGTCGTCTACGGTTTGCGTAAACAGCTCGTTAACTTGCTCTTTCGAACTCACGTAGTCCTCGGGTTGATATCAATCGGTGTTGCATGCAATGCAGCTTATGAGCGGCTGAACAGTTTGCTGAAAGACTCGATTGCGCCGCACTGTCGTCCCCCAGCGGCTAAAGCCAGCTCCAAAAAAAGACAGTTACCGCAGCGGTAAACCGCTCCGCCACCCAAAAGCAAGAACAAGAGCGAGTGTTTCGGCAATCTGTAAAGCCCCACAAGTTAGATACCACCTACCCCGGCGATACCACGGCGGTCGCTGGCCGGAGACCCCAAAACGCTATGCTATCATGTGCCTTTACGCGTCTACTTTCCGCGTGGTCTTTCCGCATTCAGGGGCTTGGGGGACTGAGAGTGCTGAGGTCTAAATCCAAGCGCTGGTTTAAGAAAGCGCTGGTCCGCAGTAACCTTCTCCGGGCGGCTAGCCGCCTTTCGAGTCCCACCGCTGTCATTCTGTCGTACCACTCCATTGTCGAAGACACGCAAACTACCGACCACATTCTGGGAATTTCGCGGGACCGGGCTAGTTTCGAGGCTCACATGGAGACTCTGGCCAAGAATTTTTCTCCGGTGACCGTCGAAGACGTTGCCCAATTTGCCACATCCGGCCGGCAGCTTCCGCCCCACGCGGTTGCCGTTACCTTTGATGACGGTTTTGCCGACAACTATGAGGTCGCGCTGCCAATTCTTAAACGCTACGGCATCCCCGCAACTTTTTACATTATGGTCGATGCCGTCGAAAACGGGATGTTACCGTGGTACTGTCGGCTGCGTTTCGCGTTTAACACGACCAAGAAGCCCGAGTGGAGCGACTCGGATAGCAATCGAACCTACGGCCTGGTTTCGCCGGAGCAGCGCAAGGCGGCGCTGACTGCGGCTTGGGAGATCGGCGCCAGATTGACGGGAGCTGTACAGCAGGAATTTATTGGCCGCGTCGAACGGGCGCTGGAGATTGAACCGGGCTTCGTCAACGCCCGCGCTCCCCACGGATTCATGCTGGACTGGGAACAGGTTCGAGGTTTGAAGAAGGCGGGGCACACGATTGGGGCGCATACGCTTTCGCATCCCAATGTTGCGCAGGTTAGCGCCAGCGAGGCGCGCTCGGAGATTGCCGGCTCCAAGAAGAGACTCGAGCAGGTAATCGGCGAACCCATCGAACATTTTTCCTATCCACACCCGGCGCTCAATCCGCAGTGGTCGAAACAGACGCTGGAGATCACGCGGGAAGCGGGATTCAAGTCTGCAGCGTTGACTACTTGCGGGCCGGTGCGCAAGGGAGACGAGCCGCTCGCGCTCAAACGGATCTACACTCCGGCGGACTTGAATCAATTTACCTGGAATTTGCAATGTACTTTTCTGGGGCGGGCGGTCTAGCTGAGCGTTGACCTTTGGGGAGGGCGGTAAACGGCTGGTTTCGACAGCTACGGTTTCTCTAGAAATCCATACTGGTGGGCTGACTCCAACATTTTGTGGATTGCTCCGAGAGCACAGCTCGAATTGTCATTGTTGTTTTGGCAGTCCATCTTGACGCTTTCAATGCATGTCAAGGTCGTAGGCTCTCCAAGGGCGTCCAAGAAAGCCCTCTCCCCCTGCTCTGAATAGATCCCTTGCAGGGATTCGAGTTTGTGAAACGTCTCACGCCGCTCGCGGAAAACCTCAGCTTCAGTTTCACTGTCACCCCAAGTCGAGCCATCGGTAAACTGCACGAATTCGACTCGTGCAGATGCAGTGGTCGCTTGGCGGGAGGAGTCGGCATCCTCTGCGATAGGTGCGCCATTTACAGTCGCTCTACCGAAGCGAATGGGTGAAGGTTGTATGCTGTCGGAAACGCCCGGTGCAAGAACATCCCCTGAAAAAAAATAATCATGCGAATAGCTTAGATTAAGTCCCGTAGCGCTCCCACCGTTAGTCTGAAAGCGCACCGACCAAGACAACACCTGCTTCTTGGAGGCGTTCTTAGCGAACGCATCCACCTGATAAGAATAGCGAATAACCACAGCGGGATTGTCCTGGAATGTCACATTTCCACCAACGTGGATTGCACTGCCATGGGCTGAAATATCCCGGAGTTCGTAGCGGCTGGGCTGCTCCTTGGCTTCTTGGTCACCGCTGTTTTGCGCCCACAGAACCTGCGCTGCAGAAAGCAAAACGAGCGGGAAAGCAAGTGTTA
>JBAWFQ010000161.1:0-15510 GCA_049592035.1 Terriglobales bacterium | reverse complement strand
CGGCGACCCCGGCGTCTCGGCGGTGATCTTAAATCTCAAACTCCAATTTCATCCCATCAAACGCCAGCCGCACGTCGGGCGGCAAAGCCGCATTGGTAGCCTCGTGCGGCAGGTCGTGGCAGATGTGCGTAAAAAACGTGCGCTTCGGCTTCACCGCCTCCACAATCTTCAGCGACTGCTCCACCGTCGAATGCGTAGGATGCGGCTTGTAGCGCAGCGCGTCCAGAAACAGAATGTCGAGCCCGCGCAGCTTCTCCAGCGTGTCGGACGGCACCTCGCTGTGATCCGTCAAATAAGCGGCCGATCCGAAACGAAAGCCCAGAATCGGCGTCTCCCCGTGAATCACTGTCACCGGTTCAAACCGGGCCCCGAACAATTCGACTGGACCGTCGATAGGTTTCAAGTCGACCAGCGGCAATCCCCCAAATTTATAAGTAGCTTCAAAAATGTAGCGAAACATATTACGCAGAAATTCGCAGCCGCGCGGCGTGGCATAAAGCGGCAGCTTTCCCGGCTTGTGGTGATAAGTCAGCGGCCGCAAGTCGTCGATTCCAAGAATGTGATCCGCGTGCGTGTGCGTATAAAGCACGGCATCGAGCTGCGTGATGTCTTCGCGCAAAGCCTGCTCGCGAAAGTCGGGCGTGCTGTCGATCATGATGTGCCGCCCGTTGTAGCTGATCATCACCGAGGGACGAGTGCGGCGGTCGTGCGGGTCCGACGAACGGCAGACGGAGCAGTCACAACCGATCGTCGGAACGCCCATCGATGTGCCGCTGCCCAATACCGTCAGAGTCGCCTGCATCAGCCGTTCGTACCTGTAATCGGCCCCGGCGCCTGCGGAGGACGCGCCAGCGCGTTCGTTACTTCCACGTAAGCCATGCGCAGTTCATAGAGGCAGTTCTGCAAAAATCCTTGCTCCTTCGGAGTGAGGTTGCCCTTGGTTTTGTCGGCGATCATGCCCAGCGTGTCGATCGTCTGCCGCGCTCCGATGATGTCGACTCCCGGCTGTCCGCCCTGTTCATGCATCAGGCCCAGCTGCATCATCGCCGTCATGTAGAGCGATGCCATGAAGCGCTCGAAAGTCATTTCGAGTTCCTTGGCCGAGTGTCCGCTGAGTTCGACGCGCGTATCCAGATCGCGCGAAGATTGTTTATAGGCGTCGTGCTGTACCTGCTGTTCAGCGTCCGTGGGCGGTTCGGGGACGTCAGACGCGTGCCCGGCCGCGGTTTCCGGGATTGCAGAAACGCTTGCCGCCGAAGCCACAGTCACGGGAGTTGTCACCGGAGCTGCCGCCGGAACTGGCGCCGCCGCTGCTGCTGCCGTCGCGACGGCGGGTGAAGCCTGTTCTTCCGCGGCTTCCGTTCGGAGCTCTCCATCGGCAGTAAACAAGCGCTTGTCGCTCACTTTGAATTCGCTTTCTTCTTTTCTCTTTTGCGCCATATAGTTTTCCTAGTCTCGAAAATGCATCGAAAATTCGGATCGCCTTGACCATTCAGGGAATCGGCAGTGTTGTCGGCGTAAGCTTCGCCGCGCCCGCGCGTAATTCTTTCCCCGAGCCCTCGCGCCGCAGATAACCCACGGCGACGGCCCGATCTCCGCCAGCCAAAGGCAAAATCGCGCTGCTGGTAATCTCTCCAACTTCCTTTTCGTCGGCCACAATTTTCGCGCCCGCTTCCGGCAGCGCACCCTCGACTGCAAACGCCGTGAACATCCGATGCACCGCCCCGCGCGAGCGAATGCGCTCGACAATCTCCTGCCCCAGATAGCAGCCTTTGGTGAAGTTCAAAGCGCGAGTCTGCCCCGTTTCCTGCGGCAAATCGCGCTCGCGGATATCCACGCCAAACCGCGGTATGCCGCGCGAGATGCGGAAAAGATTCAGCGCGTCTCCACCGACGGCGGTGGCGCCCGCTGCGAGCAGGGCATCCCACGTGGATTTCACTTTGTCCGGCGTCAGCCAGATTTCGTACGACAGACCTAAGGAATCATCGCCTCGCACCAGCGTGCATTGCAGACAGTCACAAGCACAATCGCATTTCGGTGTGCATAACTCCAGCGGCGCAAGCTCCGGAACCGCGATCCCGGCCCGTTCCAGCACAGCGCGCGCTTCCGGCCCAGTCAGTCCAAGCGCGGTAAGCCTGTCGCTGATGTCGGCGGTCTCGACATCGTCGGCAATAATGTAGCGATCAAACAGCTGCAATACTTTTTCCCGTTGCGAGCGTTCCGTATCCACCAGCAGCGAGTCGCCACGCTGAAAAACATAAAGATCGGCCTGAATATGCCCCTGCGCGTTCAGCAGAAAAGCATAAACGCCGCGTCCAGCAGCCAGATCGCGAACGTTGTTCGAGACCATGCCATTCATCCACCGCATGCGATCGCCGCCCGTCGCAGCGATCTTGGCGCGCCCACTCAGGTCATACAACCCGCATCCCGACAGCAAGCTCTGAAATTCGGCGCGAGCAGCGCCGAAATCGGCCGTTGCGCCGCCGCCGTGCTGAGTAGGGTTCGCCCCGGGAAGTGTAGTCAACGTCATAAGTTCAATCTCTGATTATAACGAAAGGGTTAGTGGAGGGACGGGCGTCCACGCCCGTCTGCCCGGCCAACTATCGAGACGGTTTATGACTGCCTCTATGCTGTGTTAACGTTGCCAGCGTGAGCGGAACAAAAACAATGCGTATTGCCGTAATTCCGGGAGACGGCATCGGAAAAGAAGTCATTCCGCAAGCCGTGAAAGTCATCGAAGCCGCCGCCGCCGTCGACCTGATCCCCTTCGATTGGGGAGCAGACCGTTATCTAGCCGACAAAGTCACCGTCCCGCCCGACGGTTTCGCGACCTTGGCCCGTGATTTCGACGCCATCCTGCTAGGCGCCTTCGGCGATCCGCGAGTTCCTTCCAACATTCACGCCAAGGAAATCCTGCTAGGCATGCGCAGCAAGATGGATCTCTACGCCAACGTCCGCCCGGTGCGTCTGATGGATTCCGCGCTTTGCCCGCTAAAAGGAATCGAGCCTAAAGACCTCGATTTCGTAGTGATCCGCGAAAACACCGAAGGCGTCTACGGCGACCTGGGAGGCATTTTCAAGCAGGGAACGCCCGACGAAGTTGCCATCCAGGAAGACATCAACACGCGCAAGGGTGTCGAGCGCATCATCCGCTACGCCTTCGAATTCTGCGCCAACCACAAAAAACTGGACGGCACGCCGCGCCGCTGGGTGCTGATGTGCGACAAGTCCAATGCCATGACCCACGCCGGCAGCCTATGGCAACGAGTCTTCAAGGAAGTAGCCGCCGAGCATCCCAACATCGAGACGCAACACATGTACGTGGACGCGCTCTGCACGCAGATGGTGCGCGATCCGCGTGTCTTCGACGTAGTAGTAACCAACAACATGTTTGGCGACATCATCACCGATCTAGCCGCGGGATTGCAGGGCGGCCTCGGAATGGCCGCCAGCGGCAATCTGCATCCCGGCAAGACGTCGATGTTCGAACCCGTGCACGGTTCCGCGCCGCCGATAGCCGGGAAAAACCTAGCGAATCCCTTAGGAGCGATTCTCTCCGCAGCCATGATGCTGGCACACCTGGGAATGAGAGCCGAAGCGCACAAGATCGAAGCCGCCGTGCAAGAAGCCGTGAAGCAGAAAAAAACGACGTCCGACATAGGCGGAACGCTAAGCACAAGCGAGGCTGGCGAGTGGGTAGCCTCAAGTGTGGCGCGGGCGCCCTCGCCCGCGTCGGAGTGTACAGCTGAGGATCGCAAAAGATAAACGCCGGGTGCCCCATCCTTGCGCGTTTTTTGCGCAAGGGTGGAATTCCACGGTAGCGCTCAGCTAGGGATTTTGCATTTGCTTTTGAGTGCCGCAGCGGTTTACCTCTGCGATGACTGGCCTATTGTTCATCCCGCCCCCGCACGTCACTCACGCAGTTCGTATAGACTCGATTCCAATGGACAGTATCAAGGCGCTAGCCAAAAAGCCTCGCAGATGGTTTTCTCAACTTGCTCTGCTCGCGTTGCTAGCCGGCACGCTCTGGGCGCAAGCGTCGAGTGGAACCGCGCGGTCGCAGGATCAGGCACCGCAGTCTCAGCCATCCGCTGGCGAGGCCACGCCAGCCACACCAGAAACCACTATCTCCCCCAAAGAAGCGAAAGAACTCTTCCGCTCGGTAGACGAGATACTGGAATTTGCCAGCCACGACACCGACCTCCCCATCAAGCACAAAGTAAAGCGCAGGCTGACCAAGCGCGACGAAGTACAGTCCTACATCGAAAAGAGCATGAAGGAGGACAAGGACGCAAAGCGTCTGGAGCGTTCCTCGGCCGTGCTGAAAAAATTCGGCCTGCTCCCACGCAACTTCGATCTTTCCAACTTTCTAGTGACCATGCTGCGCGAGCAAGTCGCGGGCTACTACGATGTCAAAACAAAAACCGTGAATTTACTGAACTGGCTCGATGCGGAACAACAAAAGCCTGTGCTGGCCCACGAACTGACCCATGCACTGCAGGACCAATCCTTCGGCATCGAGAAATGGATGAAGGGATCGGAACAAAACGATGATAAGAAAGGTGATCCCAGCCAGGATGATATCGCAAACGACGAGGAAACCTCGGCTCGCCAGGCCGTAATCGAGGGCCAAGCCATGGTCGTACTAATGGACTACTCGCTGGCCCCCACCGGCAAGACGCTCCTCGAATCGCCGCAAGTCGTCGAAGCTCTCAAGCAAGGCATGCTGGTAGGCACCGCCGATTCGCCCGCATTTCGCGACGCTCCCATGTTTCTAAAAGAGGAACTAACCTTCCCCTATCGCTACGGACTAGACTTCACCGCCGCGCTCCTGCAAGCGGGCGGAAAAGAAATGGCCTACGCGGGCGTATTCAAAGATCCGCCAAAAACCACGCGAGAAATCATGGAGCCTGAAACCTACCTATCGCACGAGAAGCTAGAACCGCTGAAGATGATCGACATGCAAAAAGACTTCAAGAGCTACGATCCCTTCGACATCGGCGCCATGGGAGAGTTTGACGTTGACGTCCTGGTCGAGCAGTACGCCGGCCGCGACGAAGCCAAGGCGATATATCCAGGATGGCGCGGCGGCTACTACTTCGCCGGCAAGCCAAAAGCCGACAAATCCGCTCCCATAGGGGTCCTCTACGTTTCCCGCTGGTCCAGTCCGGCCAAAGCGGCGGAGTTCGCCGCCGTCTATGCGAAATCGCTAGCCGAGCGCTATCAGAAACACCAAGGCCTCGGACCCGATGGCAAAGTAGCGAACGATGCGCCGCCGGCAGATTCCTGGCGAACCTTGCGCGGGCGTCATGCCTGGCTGACCGATGAAGGAGCGGTGGTAATTGAAGTCCGCGCCGATGAGGTGCTGATCAGCGAAAGCCTCGACGACGAGACCACGAAAAAGGTAGAAGCGGATTTCTGGCCACACGAAAACCCGCAAGATAAGCCCGTGTCCGCAAAGCCATGATTTCCATCTTGTATAATCGACATTTCCGTAGTCATTCCCAACCCCATCAGGAGCGCAATTGCAACAGGCAGAGATAGGCATAATCGGCGGCAGTGGCTTGTACCACATGCCCGGTTTCGCCGACGCGCACGAACTCCAGCAGCAGACTCCCTTCGGAGATCCTTCCGATGCCTACATTCTAGGAAGGCTAGACGGCCGCAAAGTGGCATTCTTGGCCCGCCACGCGCGCGGACACAAGCTACTGCCCAGCGAGCTGAATTTCCGAGCCAATATTTACGGTTTCAAGCAGCTAGGCGTAGAAAGAATAATTTCCGTTTCCGCCGTCGGTTCTCTGAAAGAAGAGCACAAGCCCCTCGACTTCGTGATCCCCACGCAGTTTTTCGATCGCACCCGCCATCGCGTGGATACCTTCTTTGGCGACGGCGTAGTGGCCCACATAGGTTTCGGAGAACCCGTTTGCCCCGAAGTGGCCAAGGTGGTGCGAGACGCATGCAAGTCCGCCGAAGTAACCGCAAAGCTGGGTGGAACCTACGTCTGCATGGAAGGCCCCCAATTTTCCACTAAAGCCGAGTCCAACGTCTACCGCAGTTGGGGAGCCGACGTAATCGGCATGACCAACCTGCAAGAGGCCAAACTAGCGCGCGAAGCGGAGATCTGCTACGTAACCATAGCCATGGTCACCGATTATGACTGCTGGCATCCGCATCACGACGCGGTGACCGTAGAGCAGATAGTATCCGTGCTGGTAAAGAACGCCGAGCACGCCGCAAAGGTAGTAAAGGCGTCGGTGTCGACCATGCCGAAAGCGCGCAGCTGCAAGTGCGCGAAGGCGCTAGCAAATGCCATTCTGACCGATCCAGCCAAAATCCCGGCAGCAACAAAAGAGAAGTTACAGTTGATCTTAGGAAAGTATCTGAAATAGTCGATGGTCGTTAGTCGCTAGTCGTTAGCAATCTTGCCGCAACGGCGGAAGCGCCCATTGATGTTATCTAACGACAAACGACTAACGACCGACGACCGATCCAGGAGACGCATGAGCATTCTAGTAGTAGGTTCCGTAGCCTTTGACACCATCGCCACGCCATCCGGCCAGGTAAAAGATATTCTCGGAGGCGCTGCAACATACTTCTCATTGGCCGCCAGCTACTTCACCGAAGTGCGCATGGTGGCCGTAGTAGGCGAAGACTTCACCGCGCAAAACGAAGCCATCCTGAAAAATCGCGGAGTCGACACCCGCGGGATCGAGCGCACCAGCGGCAAAACCTTCCGCTGGGGCGGGCAATATCTGGACAACCTGAACGAGGCGAAAACCGATTTCACCGAACTGAACGTCTTCGAAAAATTTCAGCCGCGCATCCCCAAAGAATATGCCGACTCGCAGTTCCTGTTTTTGGCGAACATCCACCCCGCTCTCCAAAAGACCGTTCGTTTAGAAATGCCTGGAGTTCGCCTTACCGGCGGCGACACCATGAATTTCTGGATCCAGGGCACGCCGAAAGAGCTGGCGGAAACTTTGAAACTGGTCAACATTTTGCTGATCAACGACACCGAAACCAAGATGCTAGCTGGAGAAAAGAATCTTCCGCGCGCGGCCAAAAAAGTAATCGCCATGGGCCCCAGCGCGCTGGTAGTGAAGCACGGAGAGTACGGCGCAACTATTTTTTTTCGCGAAGGCGCCTTCGGCATCGGCTCGCATCCGTTCCGCGCCCCCGCCCTGCCGCTCGACGAAGTCAAAGATCCCACCGGAGCCGGCGACTCCTTTGCCGGCGGTTTCATGGGCTACATCGCATCGCAAGGAGAAGTGAATCGCGAGGTCCTGAAGCGCGCCTTGTTTTATGGCGGAGTGATGGGATCGTTCGCCGTGGAGCGTTTCGGAACCGAGCGCCTACAGAACCTAACCCGAGAAGAAATCGAAGCCCGCTTCCAAATCTTCCGAGAACTAACGCACCTGGAGTAAACAAGGCTCACGTAGGGACGGACGCATTCGTCCGTCCAGCCGAGCGCAGCTCGGCAGAGCTTCAAAGCACGCAGGAACACAAGCCCCCGCCGGTTTATCCTTGCAGAATGCAGAGTGGCCCCAGAGTGACGACAACGACCACCACCCTCCCCAACCGCAGCACGGCCCGCGTGGCCGGAATCCCCGCCCTTGTGTCTCTATTTTCATTCTTCTACTACTTCCGCCACAGCGATCTACTCCTCTATGGAGACGCGGTAGCTCACATCAACATTGCGCGCCGCGTATTCGACTCGCAAACGCCTGCTCTCTGGCAATTAGGAACCGTCTGGTTGCCCCTCCCTCATCTGCTCATGATTCCGTTTCTGCTCTTCAAAGCCATGTGGCAAAGCGGAGCCGGCGGTTCGATTCCGTCAATGATCGCCTACGTGTTCGGAGTCGTCGGAATATTTCGCCTGGTGCGCGGCGCACTGGCTGATGTGACGGGGCATGGTGTCACGGGACTTGGTGTGACGGGAACTGGCCCCGGCCAGGCAGGGCAAAACCCTGCCGCCACACCGCACACGATCCTCGCCGCTGACATTGGAGCTTGGATCGCGGCCATCGCCTACGCAGCCAATCCCAACCTCATCTACATGCAGTCGACGGCCATGACCGAGTCCCTTTATCTCGCACTCTTCGTCTGGGCGGTCGTGTACTTCGCGGAATTCCTTCGTGCGCTGCAAGAAAATGACGCGCCAAAAAATATCGCAAGAAAAAAAGAAGACGCAGACCGGCAGACGAAAATTTTCCGCACGCCGCTGCGCCGGTGCGCCTGGTGTCTAGCCGGAGCCGAGCTCACCCGCTACGATGGCTGGTTTCTAGCCGGAGTAATAGGCGCGGCGGTAGCATTCGTCGCGCTGCGGCGATGGCACAGTGGCTCGCCAAACAATCGCGCCGTGCGTCAGGCAGCCGCAAAGTTCTTACTTGCGATTGCCGTGGCTCCCACCCTCTGGCTTGCCTACAACGGAGCAATCTACGGCAACGCGCTAGCCTTCGCCGACGGCCCCTACTCCGCGAAGGCGATCGAGCAGCGCGTAGGTGCGCCCAATCCCGCGCTCCACAACGCCGCAGTCGCGGCTCTCTATTTTCTGAAATCCGCGCAATTAAATATGGCGGAAGGGAACTGGGGCCGCTTCTGGCTGCTAGCCGCCCTCATGGCATCGGCAATCGCGCTATGGAAACTGCGGGCGCAATCGGCACCCCTGATCTTGTTCTGGGTTCCGTTAGTGTTCTACGCTTTTTCCATCGCCTACGGTTCCGTGCCGATTCATGTCCACACCTGGTGGCCCTTTGTCGCCTTCAACCAGCGTTACGGACTCCAGTTGCTCCCTCTGTTCGCCGTTTCCGCCGGAATCCTGTCCGCTTCCGTTTTTCTATTCGTGGCCAATGGCCGCCACAGCGGAAAACTCATGGCCGTGATCCTCGCGTTGTTGGTCGCCAGCTACGCATCCGTGTGGAAGGCGGGGCCGCAATGTTTCGTAGAGGCGCAAAAAAACTGGCAAAACCGCAATTCCCTGAATTCCGCCGTAGAGCGCGTAGTCGCCCAACTCCCGCCGAACTCAAGGTTTTTAATGGATATTTCCGAACATGTGGGCATCATGGAGCAGGCGGGCATTCCGCTGCGTCAGGTAGTGAATCAGGACAATCACCGCCCCTGGATTCGCCCAACCGATCCTGAAGGCCTCTGGGAGCGTGCGCTCGCCGATCCCCCGCGCTATGTAGATTTTGTAATTGTCTTCGATGGCGATGCCGTCGACCGAGCCGTGAATCGAACCCATCTCACCGAGCTAATCCAAATCCACGCCACCGGCCAGCCCCATGCGCGCATCTACGCGCCCAGCGCCCCGAATCAATCGCGTTAACCCCAACCCCCAGGCAACACAGAAAGCGCCGAAAAGCGGTGATAGAATCCGCTCCGAGGATCAAAGCAAGCTACAGGAAACTTCGATTTCTGTTAGCGCTTTCAGTAAGGGTCTTATTCTCAGTCTGGGTGCCCCATCCTTGCGCGTTTTCTGCGCAAGGGTGGGATTCCACGGAAGTGTCGAGCAAAGGCTTTTGCATTTGTTTTTGTTTTGAAGGGGTGTGGCTTCAGCCGCACCGTAACCAGCGCAAACTCAATGGCGGCTTTAGCCGCCGAGGCGGGCCCGACCAGTCGGAGACAAGGCGCTCCTATGATCCACGAAGTCATCCAACTGCTGCGCAATGAACTGGGTGTAGTGCTCAGTTCGACGCTGGCACGCCTGCTGCTGGCGGCGATCCTCGGCGGCATCATCGGCCTGGAGCGCCAACTGCGCCACCGTCCCGCCGGATTGCGCACGAATATGTTCATCTGTTTCGGCGCAGCCATGTTCACCGTGCTATCGCGCCAGCTCGCGGGCGTAGAGTCCGACAGCGCCCGCATCGCGGCCCAGATCATCCCCGGCATAGGCTTCATCGGCGCCGGCTCCATTCTCCACGCCCGCGCGTCGGTGGTGGGCCTGACCACAGCGTCCACTTTGTTCGTGGTCGCGGGCATCGGCATGGCCGCCGGCGGAGGCCTCTATCTAACGGCGTGCTTCGCCACCGCTATGATTCTCATCGCGCTGGTGGTGCTCGGACGCATGGAGGCAACCTTCTCGCTGAAAACATTTACTGCCACCTACGAGGTGACCGGCCGCAACGTGGATGGAATGTTGCGCGAAGTGAACCGCCTTCTCGACTCCGAACAGCTCACCATGCAGAGCGTGCACGTCGCTGATGCGGACCCGAATTTCCGCCTGGTCTTTTCGGTGGATTGCGAACGGGATCAACAGAGTGTGTTTTCCATCCGCTTGCACGAATCCAACGCATTCGCCAGCGTGACCTCCCTCGGAATCACGGAACACGAATGAGCGCGACGCCGAGCAGCGGCCAATCGAGTGCCCCAATCCCGTTCACCAAAGCGTCGGCATGCGGCAATGACTTTTTGCTAGTGCAGGCAGAGCACGTTTTCGGCGATCTGCCCGCGCTAACCCGCCGCCTCTGCGATCGTCATCGCGGAGTCGGCGCCGACGGCGTGGAATGGCTGTTTTCCGATGCTGAAGCGGACGTGAAAGCCCGCTTGATCAACGCCGACGGTTCCGAGGCCGAAATTTCCGGCAACGGCACCCGCTGCGTGGCCGCACAGATTTGTTCCCAGCAAAAAAATAAGACGGAAGTAGGGGTCCGCACCGGCGCTGGATTGAAGACCTGTCAGCTCACCGGACGGCAAGGTCAGACCTTTGAGTTCGAAACCGAAATGGGCCCACCGGAAGTAGGCGGCGAGTTGTCGATTGAGACCATGTGGGTGCGAGCCATAGGCGTGAGAGTCTCGATGGGTAATCCGCACTTCGTAATTTTCGTAGAGAATTTTCCGGATGGATGGCAACGCCAGGCGGGGCTGATCCAGACACAGCCCCAATTTCCGCAAGGCACGAATGTTGAGTACGTGGCAGTACGAGGCGCGAATGAAATCGAAATCCGCCTCTTCGAGCGAGGAGTAGGAGAAACCGAGTCGTCAGGCACGGGATCGTGCGCCTCAGCCGTAGCCGCGATTGCAAGTGGCCGTGTCAAGTCGCCCGTGAAAGTAGTCGCGCCAGGAGGTGCACAGACCGTCCGCTGGCAGAATGAAGTCTATCTGCAAGGCCCAGCAACCATCATCTGCCAAGGAGAGTTCTTCATTTAAGATCGAAAGATCGACCCAGATGATTCCCGCCTCCCAAAATCCGCGAATCAAGCCCCGAGCCCTCCGTCCCGGCGACAAAGTAGGAATCGTCGCCCCCGCCTCCAACGTCAAACGCGAGTTGCTCGAGGCAGGTGCCGAAGGCTTGCGCCGCGCCGGCTACGAGCCGTTCTATCTCCCTTCCATCCTCGATCGCGAGCTCTACTTCGCGGGTTCGGTAGAGCGCCGCACGAGAGAATTGGAACTCATGTTCGAGCGTGACGACATCCGCGCGATTGTCTGCGCCCGAGGAGGCTACGGTTCGAACTACCTGCCCCTGGCGCTCGATCCAACCAAAATCGCGACGCATCCCAAAATCCTGGTTGGTTATAGCGACATCACGACCTTGCTCTGCTGCATGGCAGACGCGGCCAATTTCGTAACCTTCCACGGTCCCATGGCCGCCAAGGATTTCGCCCTAACCGATGGTGTAGACCTACCCTCATGGCAGAATGCCCTCGGTGGAGCCGACGAATGGGAGATCGGCGAAGGCTCAGGCGCCAAGCCGCTGCAAGCGGGCGATGCCGAGGGAGTTCTCTACGGCGGCTGCCTCTCGATGCTGGCAGCGTCCCTCGGAACCGAGCATGAAATCGAAACCGCCGGCACCATTCTCTTCATGGAAGACGTTGCCGCCAAGCCCTACCAGATCGACCGCATGTTGATGCAGCTGAAACTAGCCGGCAAATTCAAAGATGTGCAAGCCATCATCTTCGGAGAAATGTTAGATTGCCGCCAAAGTCCCGATCAGGACTACACGCTCGAAGAAGTAGTGCAACGAGTGGTGAGCGATCTGCAAATCCCCGTTGCCTTCGGCCTGCGTTCCGGCCATGTCTCCCGCGCCAACATCACCCTCCCCATCGGAGTCAAAGCCAGCCTGAAAGTAGGCGATAAAGTAACCCTAAGAATTCTGGAGTCGGCAACCACGAAATGACCCGGCCAATGAAACATGCGAAAACCACGCCGAAGACAAAAACGAAGCACATTCACTTGATCGGCATTTGCGGCACCGCCATGGCCTCGCTAGCCGGAATGTTGCAAGAGCGCGGCTTCCAAGTCACCGGCTCCGATGCCGCCTCCTATCCCCCAATGTCGACGTTTCTAGAATCGCTGAGCATCCCCGTGGCGCAGCCCTTCGCCGAAGAGAACCTCGATCCCAGGCCCGATCTGGTGGTAGTAGGCAACGCCCTCTCGCGCGGCAACGTAGAACTGGAGCGTGTCCTCGACCAGCGCATCCCCTTCTGCTCCATGCCGCAAATTCTCCACGATGAATTTCTCGTAGGCAAAGATGTTCTGGTAGTAGCCGGAACCCACGGCAAAACCACCACGACATCGATGCTCGCTTGGATCTTCGAAACCGCCGGCCTGGAGCCCTCCTTCCTCATCGGAGGCATAGCCGAAAATTTCGGCCGCAGTTTCGGTCTGGGCCAAGGCAAGCACTTCATCCTGGAAGGCGACGAGTACGACACAGCGTTCTTCGACAAAGGTCCAAAGTTCCTGCACTACTTTCCCGATTCCGTGATCCTGACCTCGGTGGAATTCGACCACGCCGACATCTACAAGGATCTGGATGCCGTCGAGACCGCCTTCAAGCGCCTGGTAAATCTAGTCCCGCGCCGCGGTCGAATCGTAGCCTTTGCGTCCGACGAGCCCTCGAACGCCAGCCTGAACCGCTGCCTCGAAAAAGCCTTCTGCCCCGTAGAGCGTTACGGAGCCTCCAATGCGAGCTGGAAAATCACCAATCTAAAGCAAGCCGAACATCAAACAACATGGTCCGTGGAGCGCGCCGGAAACCCCTGGGCCGACTTCGAATTTCCGCTAGGCGGAGAATACAACGTCTGGAACGCCACCGCCGCCGCCGCGCTAGCCGCGAATTATGAAATCCACAAAGATGTAATAGCGAAAGCGCTAAGAACATTTCGCAGCGTAAAGCGCCGCCTGGAAGTCAAGGCCGACATCAACGGAGTCACCATCATCGACGACTTCGCCCATCATCCCACCGCCATCGAGCAAACCATCCGCGCCCTGCGATCCCGCTATCCAAAATCGCGCCTCTGGGTAGTGTTAGAGCCGCGCTCGAACACCATGCGCCGCAACGTCCTTCAGGACGCGCTAGCCCACAGCCTGGCCCAAGCCGACGAAGTAGTAATAGCAGCCATTTTCAAATCCGAAGCGATCCCCGAAGCCGAGCGTCTGGATCTCAACCGAGTCATCGCCGAAATTAGAAAGCAAGGCAAGCCCGCGCGCATCCTGCCCGACGCCGATGCCATAGTGAATGCCATAGCCCACGAACTTCGACCAACCGATGTGGTAGCCATCCTCTCCAATGGCGGTTTCGGACGCATCTATGAGAAGCTACCCCAACGCCTGCGCGAGCTCGGAGTAAGTTAAGGTGTTTCGCACCATCCTAATGTTATTGTTCTGGGCCGCCGCGCTTCCCGTAGCGGCGCTAATCGGATTCCCCTGGACATACCTGACCAAAGACATCAACTTCCTCTATCGCGGCTGCATGTGGGCAGCCTTCACCGGAGTCCGCATAGCCGGAGTCAAAGTCCAAACCCTGGGCCTGGAAAAACTGGATCCCGCCCGCACTTACATCTTCATGTCGAATCACATTTCGAATCTTGATCCGCCCATTACCCTGCCGCTAATTCCGCGCCGCACGTCGGTCATGGTGAAGATAGGATTATTCAAAGTTCCCATCCTCCGTCAGATCATGAATATCGGCTCGCTAGTCCCGGTAGACCGAGGTAATCGCGACGCCGGAATCTCCGCCGTCCGCGATGCCCTCCGAGCCATCGACCAGGGCCTGAACATGACCATCTACGTAGAAGGACACCGCTCCTTCGATGGCAAACTCCTGCCCTTTAAGAAAGGTCCCTTCTACTTAGCCGAGGAGTGCAAAGTTCCCATAGTCCCCATCACCATTTCCGGCACCGAAGCAGTAATGCCCAAGGCGCGTTTCGCCATTCGTCCAGGAACGGTAACGGTTCAATTCCACGATCCCATAGAGCCCCAAGATTTTGGCGAACGCGATTGCCTGATGGCCAAAGTGCGCAAAGCCATCAACCAAGGCCTACCGCCAGAATTGCAAGAGTAGCCCTTACCCAACCCTATCCACTCTGTCATCCTGAGCGCAGCCGGAACTTCACGAAGTGAAGTTCCAGCGGAGTCGAAGGACCCCTACGCCCGTCCCGTCCGCGAGCGTAGTCCAAGCAGGTGAGGAATTCGACGGCGAGCTACGAAGCACATCTGTAACGCGAAAAGAACGAAGGTGGGTGCGCCCCTTCTCGCGCTCTTCGTCAAGAAGGGCGCCTAATTGACAGTTGCGATCAATCCGGTAGGTGGATTTGGTACGCTCGGGTCGTCAACAAAGTACTCCGTCTGATTTGCATTGATCATGATGGGATCTATCAGGATCTTGTCTCCGTTGCTGATCTGAAGCTTGTGTGACCCCGCCATTAGGTTCGCAACCGACATCTGGCCATTTGGCGCTAACAGACCGAAGGACACATCGTCGATTAAGACTTCGCCGCCCGATTCATGAGTGGCATTAATAACAAGCGTCCCGACCGCTAGCTTGCCGCTTGTATCGACCGGGGAGCTAGAACCGAAGACCGCCAAGGAAATCTTGCCGCCCTCAACCCTTATGTCTTTTGACTCCAAGAGCGCCGCGGGCGCAGAGGTTCTAAGTTGCACTTGGTGCAGGCCCTGACCTTGGCGTTGAAAACGCAGAGTTTCACCCCGGCGAATAACGCCCCCAAAAGAGCCGTCGACAAAGATGACTCCGTTCTGAGTAGAAAAGGTCTCGATGATGCCAGTGCGAGTATCTTGCGGATATTCATCTCCCTTTGCAGCGGGCATGGCCCCGAGGGCCTCGGCTTCGTCGGTAGTGAGGCGTGACTTTTGAGCCCTCGCGTTCAGAAAAACAAAGGTTCCGCTGTAGTCGCCTTCGTCAAGAGGCCATATCTGCGGGGTGGTGTTCGCGCCGGTTCTTGCCCGAAATTTGGCCATCTCTGTCTGAACGCGTGCATATAGTTCAGCGACCGTCACCAGCGGCATCGTAGAGAGGTCGGGAGACCTGAAAGCCTTTAATAGCGCTGCGGTAAAGACGCCGTTGCCAAGATGCTGGCGGGCATCGTCCGCATACGTCGCCTCATCCGCGGTCGCCGCGGTGACAACAGCTCTACTACCGTTCCCGCTCAGTGTCTGCATCAGCTTGTCGCTCGAGATACCCTTACTCGTGAAGGCTAGCCCTGAGGCACAGCTGTCCAAAACAAATAGCATATGCTTGAATTTGAGTTCGTGGCTCCAGTCCATCAAGGTATCAAC
>JBAWFQ010000160.1:0-7145 GCA_049592035.1 Terriglobales bacterium | reverse complement strand
ATCGCTTTAGCGATACCGCAAGTCGTTTGAAATCAGATGCCCCTTTAGGGGCCGGACATCGGAATTCGACTTTTTCAGCAAACTCTTTAGCCGCTGAGGTAACGCTTCCCGCGTGGGAAACAGTTTTTCCGCAGCCTCTCCTGCTGTGAAAACGCCAGCCGCATAAACCTTGGAAACCAGCTTGCTAAAGCTTGTGATAAGGAATTGAAACCCGGACCGCCAAGACCGCGGGATGCGTGAAAAGTGCCTTAACCACGGGGTTGCAGAGGAGCGCAGAGCCATCGGGTGAATGGAATCTCCTTGCCAGTTATCAGCAACTATTTGCACCAGTAGATGCTATTCGCAAGAATTTCGACCCGTTGAACTATCGCAGAACCTGTGATCTACTTCCACGAGTGGGCCCCCGCCTGAAGGAATCTATTATGAAGAATCTGCAGAAATCCTGGTGGCCGCGCGCGGCTGCGCGGATGGCGGGCGTTCTCGTTGCTGTTCTGGCTGGTGTTCTGGCGACGAGCGTATTCGCTATGGGTGCAACACAGTATGTCGTCACCAATGACGATCCCGGCGTCAGCTTTTACACGGTGGGCCCGAACGGTTTGCTTACTCTGCTGCAACAAATACAGATTGGTGGTTTTGGCAACGCGGCCGGCTTCTTTGGAACCAACCGGATCGCCGTTCTCAACAGCGGCAACCAGCAGTGCGTCTACGCATCCGTCACTTCGACCGGAGAGATTTCGGGAATCGCCATCAGCACCCTGACCGTAGGTGGCAGCGCCGGCGGATCTCCCACCGACAACGGCACGGCCAATGGCATTGGCCTCGCGATCAACAGCCAATATTTGTATGCCAGCTTCACTTCGTCGAACACCATCGGCACGTTCCAGGTACTGCCGGGGTGCGGTCTGACTTTCGTCAATGATGTCGCCGTGAACGGATTGGCGGGCGGCATGATCAACGGCATGATGATCCATGGCAACATAATGATCACCACCTTCACCGATGGCTCCATCCAATCCTTCGACATTTCGGAGGGCACTCCGGTATCGAATGCCGACGAACAGTATTCCACTGCGACGCTGAGCTCCAACGACGCCACCTATCCCAATTCCATCGACATTACGAGTGATGGACACTTCGCGATTTTCGGCGATACCGCTACCGCGGTCGTGGTCGAAGTCTCGGATATCTCCTCCGGCCAGTTGACGCCGACCGTGGTGTACACCTCCAAATCGAGCATTAACTCGAGCAACATCATGCTCAGTCCCGATGAAACGATGCTCTACATCATCCATACCCAGGGGGCAAGCGTCGGCGCCATGTTTTTTGACAAGACCACAGGCACGCTTTCCGGCGGATGCACCTCGGCCCGTGTCAAGGGCGAGTCTGCGGTTTGGCAGTATCTCGGGGGCCTGGGCCTGATCAGTCAAACTGGAACCGGCGGCGGAGTATATGTGGCCGAGTTCGCCAGCCCCTCCGCGATCGCAATGGTGGGGCTCAACTCGTCCGGCGGAAAATGTTCTCTGCAGGAAGTGCCGCAGTCTCCGTTCGCGGACCCAAACAGTGCGGGGTTGCTGTCCATCGGCACTTTCCCCCCGCGTTCCTTCTAACGGCGGGAATTTGACTCAGGAATTATGAAGGAACTGCATATGCGCTCGCGGTGGCTGCTGGCAATCATAGTTTGCGGATGCTCTTTTCTGAAGCTGGCCGCCTCCGACTGTCCCGCTCGTCCCGCGAGGGGATCGGTGGTCAGCGATCCCTACAGCATTTCCTCTCAGAATGGAGTTCTTACCGCCAGATTTACACTCGCGCATTCCGTTGACCAGGATGGCTACACCCACTACTGCTATAAGTACGACGCGTCCGGTCAAGTTGAAGAGGCCCCAACCTTGCGCGTCAATCCCGGAGACACGCTGAATCTTGAAATCCTCAATCGCATCAAGGAAGACGATCAAAATGCGAAAAAAATGACCATGAAGATGCCAGCCGCGCAAGGTGAAACCTGCGGCGATGGCGGCAACCCGACCCTCGATGCCACGAACGTCCACTTCCACGGCTTGAATGTTCCTCCGATATGTCATCAGGACGATGTGATCGATACCCTGATTCAGCCCGGCTCCCCGGGGTTTAAGTACAGTATGCAGATTCCCACGACCGAGCCGCCCGGCTTGTATTGGTACCATCCCCACGTGCACGGTTTTACGGAATTTCAGGTGAACGGCGGTGCCGCCGGAGCCATCGTAGTCGAGGGCATGGAGAAGTATCGGCCCGAGGTTCAAGGGCTTACCGAACGCATTTTCGTGATTCGCCAGCAGTACCTCATACCCTGGGTCCCCGGACCGTATGAGTTGACCATTAACTATCAGGTGGCTCCGCCTGAAGGCCTCCAACCCGTCATTCAAATGCAGCCGGGTGAGAAGCAATTCTGGCGAGTAGTCAATGCATCGATACAGGATTTTCTCGAGTTGGAAGTGCTGGAAAATGACAAGCCGATAAAACTGGAGATCGTTGCGCTCGATGGCTATCCTCTCTCTCATACGAAAGACGAGAGGGAAATTTTGATTCCACCCGCGGGACGAGCCGAGTTTATCGTCCAAGCTCCTGCGGCGGGAGGAAGCGCCGTCTTCTACACTCAAGCCTATTCCACTGGCCCCACCGGAAACCCCGATGTCCAGGGTACTCTCGCCAACATCGAACTCACCGACAATAACCAATCCTCGCACGCTGCAAAAGCGGCGCCACCCGCGCCTTCTCCAGCGTCACAAGCATCCGCGTCAAAATCCGCGTCCACTGCAGCGTCCGCTTCAACGCCCGCGCTTAAGTTTTCCGACCTCGCGAATCAGGCAGTAACCGCCGAGCGCAAGCTCTACTTCTCCGAGGAATTTGGCGGTACCAACGGTCCCATTCAGTTTTACATCACCGCGGATGGACAGAAACAGAGAGTCTTCGAGCCTGATGAGAAACCTGTCATCAAAACCAAAGTCGGAGCGGTCGAGGATTGGACCATTGAGAACCGCGCTCTCGAAACCCACGCTTTCCACATCCATCAAATTCACTTTAAGGTGCTGGAAGTGGATGGAAAACCGGTTGGGGATAAAGACCTGCGAGATACGATCGAAATTCCGTATTGGTCGGGGCCCGGGACGCCCTATCACAGTGTGAAGGTCCGTATGGATTTCCGTGACCCGACGATAGCGGGCACGTTTGTGTTTCACTGTCACATCCTGCTGCACGAGGATCTAGGCATGATGCACAAAATCTTGGTCGAACCCTAAGCTGTGGTTTTGCTTGTTTTGTCCGATTTGATTGACCAATGGGTGCCCCATCCTTGCGCGTTTTTTGCGCAAGGGTGAGATTCCACGAAAGCGTCCAGCTAGGTTCTTGCCTTTGATTTTGGTTCTTGCTTTTTGCTTTTGGGTGGCGCAGCGGTTTACCGCTGCGAACGCTTTATTCCGGTGTCGGCTTTTAGCCGCTGAGGGAGCGACGCGGCGCGAAACCGACTTTTTCAGCAAATCGCTTAATCGCTGCGGTTACACTTTCTGTTACTCACCATAAATCATCGAGAGAGGACACCCCACCATGCGCAAACGAATACTGATAATTTTCGGAAGCGGACTTTTATTGATCGCCGCGTTTCTGGCCGGATCTCGCACGTCAACCGTGGCTCACGCCGGAGAGCCCGCTCAATCCGCAGGTGACAAATCCTACGCTCCCACCCAAGGCGTCGTGCCGAAATCCTACGGCCGGATCGTGGCCGCCATCGCCGACAACATCGGCACCGGCCTGGTTTTTGAGGATGCGGAAGGCGTGATCCGTTTTGTCAGCATCACCGGCATGAAAGAGGGAGAGTTGGCCCGCTATGACACCGTTCCGACCCGCGGTGGCATCCCCAAATCGTATGGTCATCTGGTAACCGCGGTAGTCAATAACGGAGCCACCGGACTCATCTTCGAGGACGCCCAAGGTGTCATTAGATTCGTCACTCTAGCAGGCAAAACCGAGGGAGAATTGACGCGCGAGTGAGCGCATTAGCGGAGTTAGTGGGTCTTCTTCGGCGCCGGTAGTCCTCGCAAGACGACATCCAGCGCGCCCGACGGGTCCGCCGATCCTTCGAGCTGCTCATAAAGGTCTCGAAATTTCAGACGTACCCCCGCCAGCATTTCTTTATCCGAAAGAAGCCTCTCCAGCAGCTTTTGCCAATTGGGGACGGCCCGATGTTCAAGTACCAACTTCAGGGCGATGTTTTCGAGGAACAGGTACTCAGTCGTGCGAACAACAGTCGACAAACGCTTCCTCTCTGCCTTGGTCATGGTTCGGGCCCCGCTTAAGTGTGCGCGTGAGAGCTCAATTCTCACACTTGCGGTGGAACATAATCCGCAACTATCAGCCGCGAAGCGGCGTGAGAATACAGCCCACGGCGCAAGCCGTGGGTACTAACCTAACACGAACCACCGTGCGTCTCGTTCCGCGGATGCCGCGGGCCAGCCTTGACAGGGCGCAGCGCCCTCCCTATCGTTGCTAACCATCTATGAACATCATCAAAGCAACCAGGAAGTATGAAGAATGGCTTCGCCAGCACATTCGCATTGTCGAGCCTGATCTGCAGTACAAGCACGAGCAGATGGCCGCCGCCGTCTTTCCATTTTTCCGCGCCACCTTCTATCGCTGGGTGCAAATTTGGCCCGAGGTGTGTACGGACTTCGATCGCGTTCCGCATCTCTTGTCGGTGGGCGATCTGCACGTCGAAAATTTCGGCACCTGGTGCGACACCGACGGACGGCTGGTGTGGGGAGTCAACGATTTCGATGAAGCCTTCGTCTATCCCTACACCATGGATCTGGTGCGCCTGGCAACCAGTGCGCTGCTCGCGGCTCGCGCCGAGCATCTCACGATGAAGCCCAAAGACGCGGCCGAGGCGATCCTCGAAGGATACGAGAGCGTCATGAACGATGGCGGCCTTCCGTTTGTGCTCGAGGAAAGGCATGCCTGGCTCCGGGCCATCGCCGAGAGCAAGCTGCGCGACCCAGTCGTCTTTTGGAAAAAAATGGATGCGAACCCGACCGCGAAAGGCGAAATTCCGGAGAGTGCCATCGAGGCGATCGAGCACATGCTGCCGCAGCCTGGAATGCGCTACCGGCTGGCGCGTCGCCGGGCCGGCCTCGGAAGCCTGGGCCGAACCCGCCTGGTCGCGATCGCGGAATGGAATGGCGGGCGAGTGGCGCGGGAAGCAAAAGCGCTGCTCCCCTCGGCCTTGCAGTGCGTGATTCCCAAGCGCGTGCCCGCCGAGATTCTATACGGCGCGATTCTGCGGCGCTCGATGCGCTGCCCCGACCCCTATGTCCAGATGCGCGGCCATTGGATCGTGCGCCGCCTCTCACCGCATTGCTCGCGCATTGAACTCGACGCGCTGGCGAATAACCGCGGGGAGTGCCGCCTGCTCGAGGCCATGGGACGGGAGACGGCGAATATCCATGTGGGCACCGAGGAAAAGCGCCGGCCAATCCTGAAAGACTTGCGTGGACGAAAAGGGAACTGGCTGGTGGGAGCCGCGCAAGCCATGGCCGACGCGATGGAGAAAGACTGGCGAGTGTGGAAGGAGCGCTGGCAGAGCTAGACTCTGCCAGCGCTTTTTTATTGGAGGGAAAGTCCGTGCGTGGATTCAGGGGGCAGATCGAAAACCTGGCATTCCAGGGTCTGGCGTTTGTTTTCCGTTCCAACCGTGATCAGGGCGTCGAGAATGCCTTCGAGCGCCGCGGCCGAGCCCGACCACACGCGCGAAAAAGACTCGCGATGAATCGCTAATTCACCGACCAGTCGTCCCACCCCGTGCGACCCCAGATCGAGATCGGCCAGGTTTGGATCGCTCCCCATTGGCATCGCAGGGTACCGCGCCGGAGGTAAGCGCAGATTCGCCTGCGATAGCCAGTGGGCGATCAGGGCTTTGAGATGTTCGCGGCAGCACACGCTCTTTATGTCTTTCTGCGTGGCCAGCGACGAATGCCAGGACAAGATCTTGAGCCGGTCGAGCCAGCGGTTCTCGACCACCAGAAACCAGCCGGCGCGGCGAAAGGTATCGATCCCGCAAACCGAGCAAGGCGAACGTTTTGTGATGGCGTAATCCATTGCGATCCCCATAAGCGTCAGCATGCGTTGGCGGCTGCTCGGGTGAGGAAGCGTGGACCCGCCCGCTCGCTGATGGGGACAGTCAGCATCCCGACGGTGGGGTCGAAGCGCAACGTAAAGTGAGCGGAGCACGCGTCGCACAGCCAGAAATGTTCACGCCGGCGAAGCTTCCGCCGATTCCCATCGAAAGCGTGGTTGGGGTTGAGCAAAGTTTCTGCCAGAAATAGCTTTCCTTCTCGCAAAGAACGGAAGGGAACCGTGCAGGTGGGATTGGCGCATTTTTGTAGCATAGGCTGGAGTCCAGTCTCCTCTTCTGCGGAGTTTCGGCCAGAGAGCGGTGCGGATATTGCACGCAAAATGCCGAACCCCAGCATGGCCGAATTAGAAGAAGTTAATCTGTACTTACAAGCAGTTAGAGAATGGACTATTGTGATCTGCAACCTGTGCGCCCGACGGCCCTGACGAAAAGCAGGCATCGCCGACGGATCATCGTCAGAAGTTATCGCACATCTTACCTGTGATGGAGATCACGACCTAATTGGTTACAAACGCAAACTCCTCAACCTTTCTCACCGATCGGACCAGCCTCCAGCAGTTTGCGGAAACACTCGGACCGGGTTGAGGGAAGGGCACGACTTCAGAGCTTGCGGAAAAACTCAAATCCCTCCACGAAAAGGGAAGGGCACGAGTTTAGAGGCTGCGGAAAAAGTCGATCTTGCGCTTGTTTTTGGGTGGCGCAGCGCTTCAGCGCTGCGGTAAGTGTATTGTTGTGAGTGCGGCTTTAGCCGCTGAGGTAACGCTTCCTGCTAGGACTAGTTTTTCCGCAACCTCTTTACTCGTCCCGCTAAGCCGCTGAAAATAGGTTTGTGCTTCAGTGCCTGAGGTGTGCTTCTCGCACCCTCGACGACTCTTTCCGCGCTCTCCTAGTGCATCATCCAAGTCGATGCCGCAACAAGAACGCCGGCCGTCGCCATCAGCAGCCCAAGATGCCAGAATATGCGCCCTCCCGACAGCAATGTAATCGA
>JBAWFQ010000159.1:0-3665 GCA_049592035.1 Terriglobales bacterium | reverse complement strand
GATCAGGACAGAACAACATCCGCGCAAACATGAGCTCGCGAATCAAAGTCCGATCGTCACCTCGCCCTCAAAGGCTCTCATGAAGAAGCTTTCGGCACGGCCGGCAACGGTTCGCCAGCCAATCCTTTACGCACCAGCCCGGCCAGGAACTTCGTGAACGGGATAACATCTTCTCCGACACTCGCCTTTTCGAGGGCCTCGACATACATGTTGCGGTCTCCGACGGATATGACCGTCCAGGGATAGCCGCCCGACGCCATCATCACGTTCATCAGAAGACGCCCGATCCGGCCGTTTCCATCCATGTAAGGATGGATGTACACGAACACGAACTGCCCCAGCACCACGCGCACCGCCGGTTCGGTTTCTTCGCGCAACAGATCGAAAAAAGCCGGCATGGCATCCCTTACCGCCTCGCAGTTCAGTGGCACATGCATCGACTTCCGAATGTAAACCTGGCTGTTGCGATAACCGGCAAGGTCGGCGGGTTTCAGCAGACCGGCGGTGACGCTCGGCGCGAACAGTTCTCGATACCACGTCCCGTGATCCTCGTCTGCGACCAGACCGGGATTCTCGCGCCGCAGAACCCTGCCAACGCTTTTCTCCACAACTTGATAAGCCTGCCAGTAACCGCGCGCCACCATGGCGTTGCGCTGTTCCCGGTCGCCTTCGTGCGTCTCGGGATTCCATATGCGGCTGCGGACACGTCCAACCAGCTCAGCAGTGACGCGATAGCCCTCGATCGACAGCGAATGGTACGCATCTGTGACATAGGCGTCGTTGACGCGCTTCATGTATGCTTGGATGTTGCGCGGCAGACCCGGCGCTTTCGGGAAGCGGTCAATAACCGGCTCCCGCATCTTCTGCCACAACAACCGTATCCTGTTCACATAGGGAGATCTTTCGCGGGCCGAGATGACCAGGGATGGTTTGTCCGTGAAGGGATCGTTTTCACGTACGGCGTACCCGGCAGCGGACATCGTCTTAACAATATCGTCCGCTATGCGGTCGCGCCCGATGTTGCGGAACGCGCCGGCCAGACGGCCGGCAATCACTGTGTGCCCCCCCTCCAGAAGCCGGGCAAGAAGGCCCGAGGCATCGCGTATCATCAGCAGTACAGCACGGACATCCGTCGAGTTGTTCGAAAAATAGTCAGGAGAGCACGCGATCAGCGCAGATTCCGCCGAGAACATGCGAAGGCGTTCCTTTTCCACCCGGTCTCCAGCGGCAGGCAGTGCGGCGCGAAGATCCAGCAGAGATGTGCCATGCGGAAGTCCGGTGACTTTGTTGCGGGCTCCCGGCGACCTCACCAGGAGCTGCCCGGGTACCGTCCAGTTACCCGCATGCAGGGATAAGGACTGTTCGGGCGAGAGACACCACTTCGCCCCAAAACGTTCTTCCAGATAGACAGCGCAAAAGCGCCAGAACGACGCATACCAGGCCGTGCTCTCGCCCTTCACTTCGTCCGGGCGGCTCGGGATAAACCAGCCTTTTATGACCTCCTGGAGAAAGCCATTGGCCAAAAGGCGTTCCCTGTGCGTGCGCGACAGGTCCCTTGCCCGGATGGCGGCTGCGCCATTGGAAGTCTGGAGCTTCCTCAGGATTTCCAGGGACTGTGCGAGTTTTTCGGGCGGTGTGGCCATCAGCGCGAATCCTCAGATTTAGCTTTTTGTGCTGTGCAATAATTAGCTTAATACGTTGTACCATAATTAGCTTATTACGTCGAGCCAATATTAGCTTTTTCCGCTTACCTCACGTCGCGCACCGCCGCGATCCTGAAGGCGGCGCCGCCTTCTCGCGCGCCATCATCGCCCAACCGCGCTGCAAATCGGACATCGACTGCCGGTTCGCTGCCAGTTTCGCTTCAACACTCCGCTCGATAAAGACTTCCCGATTAAAGATTCCGCGCGAAAGTGTGGGACTATTTCGACTTCTAAGTCGCTCGTGCTGACGCGCAGTCAGCGGCTCGAAGTACCCTCAAAACAGCCTGAAAACCGATCAATCGTTCAGCCGCCAGTCTCCGCCAGCCTTCCGAGCCGCAATCATGGCTTCATTTGCGCCGGCGTCGTCGCCCAACTCCTGCAGCTGTCGGTTGTCAAAACTTGGTCCGGCCAGAATTCCTTCGAAAATCTAGACGGCCTCGCGCATAGCCTGAAGGGCGTGGTGAACGGTTCCGACGGGCGGCTGCCGCGGCGCAAACTCGGTTTTGAGAAGCGACAAGTCGGTTTAATTCGCCAAAGAATCGCAGATCTTGTCTGGCTGCTTAGCAGGCCCTTTGGAACTTCGTATGCCGGCGACATTATGGCGGTGAATCTCAAAAACCTAGACTTTTCGCTGCTTTCGGAGTTTTTGGTAGGCGCAGGTTCGACGGCGACGCACGGCGCGCGCAAGGCCATCACGGCGCGGTTCGCGGACATCAAAGGCTCGATGGATCTGATGGAGGATCAGCGATGAAGCAAGCCGCCAACTTGCGGGACGGCGACCAGCTTTCCGATCCTGCCTGGCATGAGAATGTGTTGGCCTCGTTTTTGCCAAATCCGATGGAATATGGTGCAATTCGACCCATGGACAAGCACATAAGCAAGCATCCCGAAACCAAGCATCTCCCCGCCGACGTGGTTCACTACCGCGAGTACAAAATTCTGCTGCAACCCGATCGATTTACGAGCAAGCATGGTTTTCTCGAATTTTGGGAAACAGCGTCCAAGACTCTAAAGAAACTCCGCCTTAAAGTAGATGTCGACGAGCACGCATTCGACAGTCAGGTTCGGGAAGTGCTCTTTTATGACACCCCGGAGTTTGACCTCTACAACAACCACTTCATTCTGCGAAAGCGGACCTTTTACGACCAAGGATGGCCCCGTCCCGGCCACGAGCTGGCCTTCAAATACCGCACCCCGGAGCTCAAGAACGCTGCGGCCGTTGACGTGCGTCCGCAATTGGGTGGACACGATGAGATAAAGTTCAAAGAGGAGTTGTTGCTCGAGCGCGACCGCCTGGGCGGAATGCGCAGCGTCTACTCTCATGGCTGCGTGCTTACCTCGCCCAACATTGAGCTCGAACGCGGAATCGAGGACATTGCCCGCGCTTTTCCGACCCTGAAGCGGATAGACATACGGCCCAGAACCAAAATGGAGCTGGTCAACAACGTAGCGGTCGAAGAAGTGCAAAATACCATGGGCGTGATCCATTTCGGGCACCACTTCAAGGGTAAGACCACAATCGCGATATGGCGGAGCCGGGCGCTGGAAAAATCACTGTCGGGCGAGTTCGCCTTTCAGTGCAAGTTCGATCGGCTTGACGAGGTTAGCAAAGAGTCCCTTGAGGTCTCCGAGGAGTTCTACAAAAGAGTGCAGCTCGATTGCGCGGAATGGATCAAACTCGGCACCACCAAGACCGCGATGGTGTACGGGCTCGGCGATAGCCAGCAACTAAAGAACCGCGAATGAGGTGCTGCGCCGGATTGCGGGCCGGTGGGCCGAATCTCGCGATGAAATAGCGCGCGGTTGCCAGTCGTTTCTCAAAACTGGCCTGCCCCCCTAGCGCTCGGCCCATGCGGCTATGAACTTTTCTTCTTTCGTCAAGTTTGGCTTGATGTGTTTCCGCCAGATTCGCCCCTCGTCTCCGGCCAGACCGGCCTTAACCCGACCACGCAGGCCGTTTCC
>JBAWFQ010000158.1:0-68917 GCA_049592035.1 Terriglobales bacterium | reverse complement strand
GCCGAATACGCCAACATGACGACGGCCGCGTGCCTGGCCACGCTGATGTTCCTGGGCGGATGGAACGGGCCGATCTTTGGTCCGGTCATTTTGCAAGATTTGCTGCCGGTATTTTGGTTCTGCCTGAAGGTTTTCTTTTTCATATTTCTATATGTCTGGGTGCGTTGGACCTTGCCTCGCTTCCGCTATGACCAGCTCATGGCGTTTGGGTGGAAAGTTCTGCTCCCCCTGGCGGTTGCGAACATTGTGTACACCGCGCTGGTAGTGGCGTGGAGAGCTTGAAAGCAGTTCTCAGTTCCCGGTTCTCAGTTCCCAGTTTAGATCTGGGTTTACTGAGAACTGAGAACTGGGAACTGAGAACTTGCACAAAATGTTTCATCTAATCCTATTTCTCTTTTTCGGCGCAATCTGCGTGGCGGGAGCGATCAACCTGCTGGTGCAGAGCCATCCCATCGAGAGCGCGCTGTCGCTGATCGTGGTGATGGCCTCGCTCGCCGCCGAGTATCTGCTGCTGGGCGCGGAATTTGTGGCCGCGGTGCAGGTGATCGTCTACGCGGGCGCGATCATGGTGCTGTTTGTGATCACCATCATGCTGCTGAACGCCGGTAAAGAAGAGCGCACTAAGGGCAGCCGGGTCGCGATCCTGCTCGGCGTCCCGGGCGTAGCGATCGGCGCGGTGCTCGTCGCCTGGACTATTCTGCATCGCTCGAACGCGGAGACGGTGGCCATCGGCGCACTGCCGGGCCCTCCGAAAGCTATTGCGCGGCTGCTTTTTCATGATTTCCTTTTGCCCTTTGAAGTCACGTCGATTCTCATCCTGATCGCCATTATGGGCGCGGTCGTGCTTGCCAGCCGGCCCGAAGCGATCGCGCGGCCTCATCCCACCACTCCGGCGCTCGAGGAACCTCGCGAACTTGTCGCGCAAAGACAAGGAAAGGAGCGCTGATGGTCCCTCTTTCTTACTACCTGATGTTGAGTGGGATCCTGTTCGTGTGCGGCGTGCTCGGGTTCCTGATCAAGCGCAATATCATCACGATTTTTATGTCGATCGAGCTGATGCTGAACGGCGTGAACCTTTCGTTCGTGGCTTTCGCCGCGCACTGGCACGCGCTCAGCGGGCAGGTTTTCGTCTTCTTCGTGATGGTCGTGGCGGCGGCCGAGGCCGCGGTCGGCCTGGCCATCATCATTGCCGTCTACCGCACGCGTGAGACTTTGAATGTGGACCAGGTGAACCTGCTCAAGCTATGACGCAGAATCCTTATCTCTGGATCGTTCCCATCCTTCCCCTGGCCGGGGCGGCGATTAATGGCTTTTTTGGCCGGCGGTCGTCGAGGCGGGCGATCACTTTGATCGCGCTCTTCTTTTGCGGAGCTGCCTTTGCCATGGCGCTATTTCTGGCGGCGGGCTTTTCATCGGCATCGGCTCCTTATTATTACGATCTCGCGCACTGGCTGCGCGCGGGAAGCTTTCAAGTTGACTTCAGCTTTTATCTCGATCAGCTTTCACTGGTCATGCTGCTCGTAGTGACCGGCGTCGGCTTCCTGATTCATATCTACTCGGTCGGGTATATGTGGGACGACGACGGCTACTACCGCTTCATGTCGTACATGAACCTGTTCATGTTCTTCATGCTCACGCTGGTGCTGGCCAAGAACTACCTGGTCATGTTCATCGGCTGGGAGGGCGTGGGACTGGCGTCGTACCTGCTGATTGGCTACTGGTTCACCAAAGATTCGGCGGCGGCGGCCGGGAAGAAAGCATTCATCGTCAACCGGATTGGCGATTTTGGATTTCTGATTGCGCTCTTCCTGATGATCAAACATTTTGGGTCGCTTGATTTCACGCGGGTTTTTGCCGCCGTACAGACGCTGCCGACGGAGACTGCCGGCGTCGGGTTGCTCACGGCGATTGGTTTGCTGCTGATGGTGGGCGCGGCCGGCAAATCGGCGCAGATTCCTCTTTATGTCTGGCTGCCGGATGCCATGGAAGGCCCCACTCCGGTTTCGGCGTTGATCCATGCGGCGACCATGGTGACGGCGGGTGTGTACATGGTCGCGCGGTCGCACATGATTTTCGATCGCGCACCCACGGCGCTCACCGTGGTCGCGATCATAGGGACGCTCACCGCTTTGTTTGCGGCGACTATCGGCATTGCCCAAACTGATATCAAGAAGGTGCTGGCTTACTCCACCGTCTCGCAGCTCGGCTATATGTTCATGGCCTGCGGCGTGGGAGCGTTCTCGGCGGGCATCTTCCACCTGATGACGCACGCGTTCTTCAAGGGCCTGTTATTTCTTGCGGCCGGTTCGGTTATTCACGGCGTCGGCGGCGAGCAGGACATGCGCAAGATGGGCGGGTTGCGCGTCTATATGCCGTGGACGTTTATGACGATGGGGATTGCCACGCTGGCCATCACGGGGATTCCGCCGTTCGCCGGCTTCTGGTCAAAAGACGAGATTCTTTGGAAAGCCGCTAACGCCAACTGGGTGTATTGGGTGATCGGCGTGACCACGGCTTTCATCACCTCCTTTTATATGTTCCGGCTGATGTATATGACGTTTGGTGGCGAGTACCGCGGCGCCCCGGTCGAAGCAGCGCATGGCCACGATGCTCATGCCTCGGGAAATGGCCATGGGCGCGGAGATCCGCATGAGAGTCCGTGGGTGATGCTGGGTCCGCTGGTGGTGCTGGCCTTCCTCTCGGTTGTCGGAGGCTTCGTCGGCTACGGACATTACTTTGAACGTTTCCTGGCTCCCGTGTTTCAGCAAGGAGCGGAGGTCGCACAGGAAACTTCTTCCGCAGCCGAGAAGATCACCGAGTATCTGCTGATGGCTATTTCGATCAGCGTCGCTGGCCTGGGATGGCTGCTGGCCTATCTGCTCTATAGCCGCCGCCCGCAACTGCCCGCGCGCATCGCCGCCAGCCTCGGCGGACTCTACCAGGCAGTCGCCCACAAGTACTACATCGACGAGCTTTACAACGTCCTTTTTGTGAAACCGCTGATCGACGGCTCGACCACGATTCTCTGGCATGGCATTGACCAGGGAGGAATCGACGCCGCGGTCAACGACTCCGCCACCGCTGCGCGTCATGTCTCGGACAACTTGCGCCACATGCAGTCGGGCAATCTGCGGTCGTACGCCGGTTGGGTGGCCGCGGGAGCGGCGGTGGTGATCGCCTACATGGTCTGGATGGGAGTGCGATGAACGTGGTTTCGATGAACATGGACGGCCTCAGTCCCATCATTCTTTCGCTGGTGACTTTTATTCCCGCCGTGGGCGGCGTGCTGATTCTGCTGATTCCCCGGCGCGATCGCGACATCAAACTGTTTGCGCTGGTGATTTCGTTGCTTGCGTTTGTCGCTTCGCTGCATTTGCCGGTGCATCTGCATCGCGATCCCAACCTGTTCAAGTTCGAGATCGACAAAGTCTGGATCACCACCCCCAGCATTCACTACCACATGGGCATTGACGGAATTTCCGTCTGGCTGGTGGTGCTGACCACATTTCTCACTCCCTTGTGCGTGCTGATTTCGTGGACTTCGATTCAGTCGCGGGTGAAGGAATTCTTCATCCTGCTGCTGATTCTGGAAACGGCGCTGATCGGCGTTTTCACTTCGCTCGACTTGTTCCTGTTCTACTTTTTCTGGGAAGCGACGCTGATTCCGATGGCGCTACTGATCGGCATGTACGGCCACGGCCGCAAGGTCTACGCCGCGGTGAAGTTTTTCCTCTTCACCATGATCGGCTCGATGTTTATGCTGGCGGCGATTGTCTGGCTGTATGCCAAGACCGGCAGCTTCGATTTTGTCGTCATTCAAAATGCGATTCGCAGCGGCGGCGTGCCGGGTTTTGAGGCCGCGTCGCTGTGGCTGTTCCTGGGCTTTTTCATCGCCTTTGCTGTGAAAGTCCCCATCTTCCCTTTCCACACCTGGCTGCCCGATGCGCACGTGGAAGCGCCCACCGCCGGATCGGTGCTGCTGGCCGGCGTGCTGCTGAAAATGGGCACTTACGGCTTGCTGCGTTTCGATGTTGGGCTTTTTCCCGATCAGGCGCATCGCAATGCTTCCTGGATCATGTTTCTGGCGCTGATCGGAATCATCTATGGCGCGCTGGTTTCGCTGGTGCAGCCGAACATGAAAAAGCTGATTGCGTATTCTTCGATCAGCCACCTGGGATTCGTCGTCCTGGGAATCTTCAGCTTCACGACCGCCGGCCTGAATGGAGCGGTCTTCATCATGCTGGCGCACGGCGTTGCCACCGGCGGACTTTTCATGCTGGCGGGTCTGCTCTACGAGCGGCGGCACACCTACGAGATTACCGAGTTTGGCGGACTAGCCACGCCCATGCCAAAGTACGCCACCTTCTTTCTGGTGACCGTGCTGGCTTCGGTTGGACTTCCGCTGATGAATGGTTTCATCGGCGAGTTTCTGGTGCTGAGCGGCGCCTTTCAGGCGCGGCCAATTTATGGAATTCTCGCCGCGACCGGCGTGATCTGGAGCGCCTGTTACCTGCTCTGGATGTATCAGCGTGTTTTCTTCGGCAAGGTGACGCACGACGTGAATAACACGCTGCTCGACCTCAACCTGCGGGAGAAGACAGCGCTGGCTCCAATTGCGATTGCCGCGCTGGTGATGGGCGTCGCACCGCTGGTTTGGCTCAACGCGATTGATCCGGCGGTGCAGCGTTACGCGCTCGCTCCGCTCGCACAATTGGCCAGCAAGGTGGTGGGCCAATGACAATGACAATGACAATGGCGATGATCGCGACGACGATGGCAAGCCTGAATTCGGTCGCGCATTCGCTCCCGGCTCTGCTGGCGCAGGCCCAGAGTTTTCAGTCGCCGCCGTTCGCCGACTACATGCGCATCCTGCCGGAGTTGGTGCTTTCGCTCTTCGGCATGCTGATCATGATCGTCGATCCGCTGCTCGACCCGGAAAGCAGCCACAAATCGCTGGGCACGATTGGACTGATTGGCACTCTGGCCGCACTGGTGTCGACCGCCTGGATGGCGCAGTATCCCGGCACCGCTTTCTCGAACATGGTTCGCGTGGAAGGCTTCAGCGTCTTCTTTCACTTCCTCGTCATCGCGATTGCGGCAGTAACTATTCTTAGTTCCTACGAGTATCTGGCGGTGCAGCGCATCCGCGCCGGGGAATACTACGGGCTCATTTTATTTGGAACCGTGGGCATGTGCCTGATGTCGTCGGCCATCGAACTCGTACTGATTTTTATCGCGCTGGAAATTTCCTCGATCTCGACTTACATTCTCGCCGGCTTCCGTCGGCGCGATGCTGCGAGCAGCGAATCGTCGCTGAAATACTTTTTGCTGGGTTCGTTTGCCACTGCATTCTTCCTGTACGGTGTCGCGCTTATGTTCGGCGCCACCGGTTCCACCAACATCGATGCGATCAGCCAGGCGCTGCGAACGGGCGACGTTCACTTGCCGGGATTAGCCTACGTCGCGACCGCGCTCATGTTCGTGGGCCTCGGCTTCAAGGTTGCTTCCGCGCCTTTCCACGTGTGGACTCCCGACGTTTACGAGGGCGCGCCTGCTCCCGTGACCGGACTGATGTCCACCGGCCCTAAAGCAGCGGCCTTCGCAGTTTTGCTGCGCGTCATGTTTGAAGCGAACGCCCCCGGACGTTTCTGGCTGATCTGGGTCTCGGCCGCACTGACTATGACGCTCGGAAATGTGTGCGCGCTGGTGCAGAACAACGTCAAGCGTCTGCTCGCCTATTCTTCCATCGCGCACGCCGGATATCTGCTGGTTGCATTTGCGGCGCAGCCCGAACTGGGTACGTCGGCGGCGATGTTCTACACCGCCGCCTACGCGGCAATGAACGTGGGAGCGTTTGCTATTGTCAGCCACCTCGCGGGCGTAGGGGAAAAGTACGTTACGCTCGAAGATTACGCCGGCCTCGGCAGAAAGTCGCCAGTGCTGGCGGCGACGTTTACGTTCTTCCTGATGTCGTTAATCGGCATTCCCATCACCGGCGGATTCTTTGCAAAATTCTACGTTTTGACGGCGGCGCTGAAGTCGAACCTGGTTGTATTGGCCATCATTCTTGTGCTGAATAGCGCGGTGGGCGCTTATTACTACCTGCGAATTATCGTGATGATGTACATGCGCGAGCCACGGAGCGAAGTTAGCGTTGCTCCTCTGACTCCAGCGACCGGCTTCGCCATTGCCATTTGCCTGCTGGCTACGCTATTCCTTGGCGTGCTTCCTGGGAGAGTACTCGATTATGCCTCCAGTTCCGCCATCCAGCTGGTAAGCGACCCAGCGCTCGCGACGGCATCGTCAGCTTCTCTCGCGACCGGACCTTAGTTTTTGTTTTGCCAGGCATCGGCGATGCGTAACGTCTCCTCGCTTGCGGCGCGGCTTCTGCTTCCCGCGGCGAATGCAGGCAGTGGAAAAATCAGATCGCGGCGCGATTGACAATCGCTGTCCGAGCCGTCATTATTACGTACACAAGTTTGCCGCAAATTTGTTCTTCAGGCCGGAGGATGTATGGGTCAGCTTTTCCGCAATCTTTGGAAAGACGAGCGAGGGCAAGACATCGCCGAATATGCCGTCATGCTCGCCGTGATCCTGGTATTGGTAATTGGCACGGTGAAGCTAATCGGGAGTAATGCCAACAACGTGTTCTCCTCGGCTGCCAGTGCTATCGGCGGGTCACAGTAACGCCGGCGCCGCCGCTTCCGGATACTCGGGCTTTCACCGTCTCGATTCAACATCTCTATGACTCGATTTAGCACTTTCGATCCGTTCAGCCGCCTTTGGTTTCCACTTGCGGCGGAGGCGCAGAATCGGAGCCAGTCACCCGGGTAATAGAGACAGCTTAAAGGTTCCGCCGAAGCCGCGATAACCATCGCGGCTTTTGTTTTTGGCGCTAGCTAGCCAATAGAAGACAGAAAGGTCATCGCCATGATTGTGAACATGTCCGACAGCGCCACCCCGGAACAGATCGAACACATCATTCAGCGGATACGCGAAGCCGGATTCCAGCCCCACGTCACGCGTGGCACCGAGCGCACCATCGTAGCGGCCGTCGGCAGCGGCGGGCGGCGTCACGAAATCGAGGCGCTCTCGGTTGCGCCCGGTGTGGACAACGTAGTCGCGATCGCCCAGCCCTTTAAGCTCGTGAGCCGGCAAACGCGGCCGCAGCCCTCGGTGGTCACGGTGGACGATGGCAAAACGGGCGGAGTCAAAATCGGCGGTCCCGAAGTGGTCGTGATTGCCGGTCCCTGCTCGGTCGAATCGCGCGAGCAATTGCTGGAGACGGCACAGGGAGTGAAAAGCGCGGGGGCTGTCATGCTGCGCGGAGGAGCCTATAAGCCGCGCACTTCTCCGTATGAATTTCAAGGTTTGGGGATTGAAGCTTTAAGGATTTTGCGCGAAGCTCGTGAGCTCACCGGCCTGCCGGTGGTAACCGAGGTGATGAGTACGGAAGATGTGGACTTGATCTGTGAGTACGCCGATATGCTGCAGGTGGGCGCGCGCAACATGCAGAACTTCGCATTGCTGCGCAGACTGGCCATGATCAAAAAGCCCATCCTGCTCAAGCGTGGGCCCTCAGCTTCCGTAAAGGAGTGGCTGCTGGCCGCGGAATACCTGCTCTCGGGAGGAAACGATCAGGTTGTGCTGTGCGAGCGCGGCATCAAGACCTTCGAAACCGGCATGCGCAATACCTTCGATCTGGCCGCCGTCGCGCTTGCCAAGGAACTCTCGCACCTGCCGGTAGTGGCCGACCCGTCGCATGGCACCGGCAAGCAGAGCCTGATCGGCCCGGTTTCGCGGGCTGCGATTGCGGTGGGAGCGGACGGCCTGATTGTTGAGGTGCATCCCTGTCCTGAGCGCGCGCTTTCCGACGGCCCGCAATCGCTTGACCTGCCACAGTTCGAGCGGGTTATGAAGGATCTCAGCGCACCCCTACGTCCCGTGCTCGGTCGAGGCGGGGCACAAGGGTAGCCGTCTCCCTGATCCGATTGCGCGGCGTGTTCTTAGAAGCTCCCGGTTCTCGCTTCTCAGCTGAAAACCGGGGCTGACCCAGGAAACTCGGAGCCGACTTTCAGGCCACTTTGTCCCAAAATCACGTTTCCTCTGTCCCTCCCTTTATTTCCAAAGACATACGGGTGCTACGCCGGGCACAGCGTGCAGCGATGCGCCAAGTTGTCCCATTCTTGCGCTGGGAATCATCTTGTTAACTTATTGAAAGGGCTTGAGTTATGGATATTGTGGTTGGCCCCACGATTGCCTATTCAAGACCAGGCACGAAGGGCGTGCTGCATTCCACGTCCATCGAAAAGGCCGCCAAAAAAATTTATGAACAACAACGATAAATCGCAGGTCACAAACGGACGCGTAGGTCGTCCGCTCAATTCTCCGGCATTCAGTGCCGCCTGGGGCCGAGTTCTTGGGCTGGTTTTGCTGACGCTTTCGGCAATGCCGTCTTACGCTGCCAAAACCAAGCCGCCTAAATATTCGCCCGACCTTGCTGCATGGGTAGCGGCATCAACCAACGGCAAGGTGACGGTGAACGTTCAATACAAGGCGTTCCCGACCAAGAGCTACCTGAAGGCCCGGCAAACGGCGGGCGCGACCGTACGGTGGCAACTACCGACGATCACCGCAGTGAACATGACGGTGCCCGTCAGCATGATTGCGACACTGGAAGGCGAAGCCAACGTCGTCTATATCTCGCCCGACCGTCCGCTGAACCTGATGTCGAATCCCACGACCGAGGAGTTTGCCACCGCCGTAGAAGCGGACGTGGCCGCCTCGCAATATGCGCTGACTGGCGCTGGCGTCGGCGTGGCCCTCATTGACAGCGGAATCGCCGCTCATCCCGATCTGAACGATGGCAACGGCAACAGCCGCGTGGTTTATAGCCAGAGCTTTGTGGCTGGCGACACCACGACCTCGGACAAGTTCGGGCACGGAACGCATGTGGCCGGCTTAATCGGTGGCACGGGCGCCAGTTCCGGCACCGCCAACGGTTATGCGGCGACGTATGCCGGCATGGCTCCCGGCGTCAACCTCATCAACCTGCGCGTTCTGGATCAGAACGGATCGGGCACTGACAGCGGTGTGGTCGCGGCCATTCAGGAAGCGATCACTTTGCAAAGTACATACAACATTCGCGTCATCAGCATGTCATTGGGGCGCCCGATCTTCGAGAGCTATACTCTTGACCCGGTTGACCAGGCTGTGGAAGCCGCTTGGAAGGCCGGCATCGTGGTGGTAACGGCTGCCGGCAACGAGGGACGCTATGCTCCTACGGACGGCTTCGGCACCATCGTGGTTCCGGGGAACGATCCCTCGGTGATTACGGTGGGAGCGACCATGACGGAACTGACCCCGACGCGGGCCGACGACCAGATTGCCAGCTACAGTTCCAAAGGGCCGACCGCGATCGATCACACTTGTAAGCCTGACCTGGTGGCTCCGGGCAACCGGCAAGTCTCCTTGCGGGTTGCCGGCAGCACGCTGGATACGACCTATCCGCAGTATGAAGTTGCTCCAAGCAGCGGAACCGCGATGTACTACGAGTTGAGCGGTACCAGCATGGCCACGCCCGTGGTAAGCGGCGCGGTGGCGCTGATGTTGCAGCAGAACCCGTCGTTGACTCCCAATCAAGTAAAAGCGCGCTTGATGAAGACGGCGTGGAAGGGCTTCGGGCAGTTCACCTCGTCACACGATAGTCTCGGAAACCTCTACAACAACGAGTACGACCTCTTCACTTACGGAGCGGGCTATCTGGATATCAACGCCGCTCTAGGCAATACGGACCTCGCCACGGGAGTAGCGCTTTCCCCGACCGCGGTCTTTAACTCGAACGGCAGTATCACCGTCCAAAACACTACGCCCGACTCCATTTTCTCCGGCAGCAGCGTGGTGTGGGGTGCGACTTCGGTGGTGTGGGGAACTTCAGTAGTTTGGGGCGGGAACGTGCTTTCCGCCGATTCGGTAGTGTGGGGCGCGACCAGCGTGGTCTGGGGGTCAACCTCCGTTACTGGAGACAGCGTAGTCTGGGGTGCCACTTCAACGGTCGCCACGGCAACGTCAGCACTTAGCGATGGCGATCCAGGAGACAACTAGACAACCGACTGAAACCATATTCGGAGACTACCATGACAAATACACTACCAATCAAAGCCAAAGTCATGATCGGAATGGTGGCCGTTGCGAGTCTGTGCGCCCTGTCGTTCGGCGTCGTCAGATGGCAATCGCAAGCCTGGCCACAGTTGGTGCTCTTGCTGGCAGCAGCCGCGCTGAGCTCGCGTTTCAAGGTGAAGCTGCCTGGAATGACGAGCTCAATGTCGGGAAATCTGCCCGTCATTCTTCTCGGAGTCACGCAACTGGGATTGTTCGCGAGTCTGCTGGTCGCAGTAACCGCAGCCATCGCGCAATCTTATTCCGGCGGGAATAAAACCAAACCTGTCCAATTTGTATTTAACGCATGTACACTGCTGAACGCTGCTGGTCTCGCCTACCTGGTTTATCACAGCCAGATGTTTGCGGGCGGCGCAACCGCGACAGCGCACACGATGCATCTGGTACTGGCGGCCTCCGCCTACTTCATGGCGAATACGGCCCCGGTAGCGAGCATCATCGGACTGACGGAAGGCGGCAATCCTTTTGCCCTGTGGCACAAGGTTTTCCTGTGGTCATTCCCGAACTATGTAATCGGCGCGGGATTGACTGCCATCGCTTCCGCCTTCAGCACGTTCACCACGATCAACGGATTGGCAACGCTAACCGCTTTGCTGGCCGTGCTCTTCGTCATCTATCAGTCCTACAAGATGTACGTGGGCCGAGCGGAACAGTCACAGCCGCGAGTGATGGCGATGGCTGCCGGACGGTAACCCTCCAAGCAGTTCTTTCAGCGCGCAGCCTGCGGGCTGCGCGCTTTTTTGCTCCGCCCTTGCCGATCAATGCTTTCGTTTCGGTCGAGTTGCGGACATCTTCCGCGCTCGGGCTCGCCGAGCGTCTATCGCAAACAAAGACCCCGCTCAACGGGCCTTTTTGTTGATGAGTGCATTGCGCACAACCCTACTTGACGTCTCCGCAGGCTGGGCCAAGGTATTTGGAGCTAGTGGTAAAGTCCATGGTTATGGTGTTCTCGCTGGTCTTGGTGACGAAGTGCATCGTCCCCTTGACGCTATCCGAACCGATGGCCTCCATCACCGCAGTTCCGTCAGACGTCGTGTCCTTATCGATACAATGAATTTTCATCTCCATCTTGCGGCCCGTGGAACTGACAACCGTCCGACTACACTCCCCGCGGTTGCTCATGAAGGCCGATCGCTTCTCCAGTTTCTCTTTCGTGATGCACTCCTTGCGCACATCCGTGCTCGGTTTACCGCTCATCATGGCTTCTATTTTGGCGCGCTGGTCGGGAGGCATTTTGGCAAGAACGTCGGGAGGGATGTTCCCGGCGCCCGGAATGCCCTTCATGGAATGTGTGGTGCTGACTTCCCACAGCCCCTGCTTGACGTCGAGGAACGGAACATCGTCGGCGGCACACAGGGTCAACAAAGAACAGACAATCAAGGCCAGCAGAAACTTGTTTTGCATCAGGATTCTCCCAGAGGTCTTGGACTAGTAGCGCGAACAGCATTGCACAACGCAGGTTGCAGAGCAAACAAATTCTGCGGGATGCTTTCGCGGAAGCGAAGGGCTTACAGCAGCATGCCGGCAATCGATGCCGCCATCAGGTTAGCCATGGTTCCGGCCAGCATGGCGCGCACGCCGAGACGCGCCAGTTCCCCGCGTTTGTTAGGCGCAAGCGCGCCGATGCCGCCCAGTTGAATTCCGATCGAACTCAGATTCGCGAATCCGCAAAGCGCGAACGTCGCAATCGTGAACGAGCGCGGGTCGAGCGCTGCTTTCTGCGGTCCGAGCATGGAAAACGCCACTAGCTCGTTCAACACCATGCGCGTGCCCAGAAGATTTCCGATCAATGTACAGTCATGCCACGGAATTCCGATAACCCACGCCACCGGAGCAAACAGCGCTCCGAAGATTTGCTGCAGGCTGGAAGGAAACCACATCAACCCGAGCCGATTGTGAATGCCGCCCATGATGCCATTCACCAGGGCGATCAGCGCGAGAAACGCTATCAGCATGGCGGCGATGTTGAGCGCAAGACCCAGGCCGTCGGTCGTCCCACGCGCAATCGCGCCCAGCAGATTTTCACTCTTCTCGGCAGCGGCCTCTTCCGCGCTCATCACGACACGGCCGGCGGTTTTCGGCACTTCCGTTTCCGGCACCAGCATTTTTGAAATCAGAATCGTGCCAGGCGCAGTCATGATCACCGCGCTCAGAAGATGCTTGGGCTCGATGCCAACGGCAATGTAAGCGCCCATGATGGCGCCCGAAACATGAGCCATGCCGCTGGTCATCACGGTCATCAGTTCCGAGCGCGTCAAATCGGGCAGGAAGGGACGAATCGTAAGTGGAGCTTCCGTTTGCCCCATGAAGATGCTCGCGGCCACGTTCAGCGACTCGGCGCCGCTCGCCCCCATGAACCGCGTCATCACCTTGGCAATCAGCTTGATAATAAATTGCATGATTCCGTAGTGATAAAGCACGGCGAAAAATGCAGCGATGAAGATGACGATCGGCAATACCTGAAAGGCAAAGATAAACCCCATGGGTCTTTCTTGCGCGCCCAGCGGACCAAAGACAAACTTCGATCCTTCGTACGAATAGCTCAGCAAGCGGTTGACCGCGTCTCCGGCTTTCTGGAAGAGGACTCGGCCGAATTCAATCTTGAGAACAAAGATGGCGAATACAACTTGTAAGCCCAGCCCCCATGCAACCGTCTTCTTGTTAATCGCGCGTCGGTTGGTGGAAAAAGCGTAGGCGAGTCCTAACATGATGAGCAAGCCGAGAATGCCGGTAAAGCGTCCCATCCCAATCCCCTCATTAATCGCTCTTATGAGTTACGGTTGCCTCTTGTAAATCGCGCGATGGATTAAAGAATGTTTGCGTGTGGGGGCGGCGTTTGCGATTTGATAGCTTTCTTCCAGCAACGTCTTTGCGCACGTGGCCTCCGTGTCGGAATGGCAGTGAATCGTGCAGAGCGCCTCGCCGATGGCAACCTTGTCGCCGATCTTCTTATGAACCTCGACACCGACAGAAGGATCGACGGAATCTTCCTTGCGCTCACGCCCACCGCCAAGAATGACGCAGGCGGTGCCGACCTGTTCGCAATCGATCGCCGACACATATCCGTCGTTCGGACTCGGCACATCGACGCGGTGATCGGCGCTTGGGAGGCGGGTTGGATCGTCGATCACACTGATATCGCCGCCCTGTAACTCAACCATTTGTCGAAATCTCTCGAAGGCGCGTCCGGAAGCAAGGATCCGCTCGGCAAGTTGTCTGCCCTGCGCCACCGTCTTTGTAGCGCCGCCAAGATAGAACATCCAGGCAGCTAACTCGAGGCATAGCTCGCGCAAGTCCGCCGGTCCGCCTCCGTGCAGTACCTCGATGCACTCCTGCACTTCGAGCGCGTTGCCAACCATACGGCCAAGTGGCTGATTCATGTCAGTAATGAGCGCGGCTATCTGCTTACCCATTCGTTCGCCAGTTTCAACCATAAGTTCGGCGAGGAATACGGCGTCCTCCTCCTTTTTCATAAAAGCCCCCGAACCGGTCTTCACGTCGAGCACAAGCGCATCCGTCCCTTCTGCGAGCTTCTTGCTCATGATCGAAGCGCAGATCAGATACGGACTTTCGACCGTCCCCGTAACGTCGCGCAACGCGTACAGCTTGCGGTCGGCGGGAGCGACTTTCTCAGTCTGGCCAATCATCGAGCATCCGCAGGCCTTGAGCACGCGATAAAACTCAGGCACCGGCAAGTCGACGCGAAATCCTGGAATGGACTCGAGTTTGTCGAGCGTGCCTCCCGTGTGCCCCAGCCCGCGCCCGCTGATCATCGGAACAAAGAGGCCCCCGGCCGCGACCAGCGGCGCCAGCACGAGCGACGTCTTGTCGCCAACGCCCCCGGTAGAATGCTTGTCCACTTTTCCTACGGGAAGAAAGCTGAGATCCAAGACCTCGCCCGAATGCAGCATGGCGTCGGTAAGCGCCGAGGTTTCGTCGCGAGTCATCCCGCGCAGCACAACAGCCATGAGCCACGCTGCCATCTGATAGTCGGGAACGCTGCCTTGGGTGTAGCCCTCGACGAGATATCCGATTTCAGCGGGGGTTAACGCACCCCTATCGCGCTTTTTACGAATCAGATCAACCACGCGAAACCGCGATTCGGAAACTCTCGGCGCGATCACTGGAGGCGGAAACCCTCCGGCAGGAGTTCGCTGATCAGATTACGCTTCGGGCCTTTTTCACCTTGGTAGAAAACAACGGCACACGGCCCAAATTCATAAATGACCTGGCGGCAGGCGCCGCAGGGCGCGCACGGCGCTCCTTGATCGTTGACGACGGCAATGGCGACAATCTCAAGTTCCGGACCGGTCCTGGCGACGGCAGAGAAAATTGCCGTACGCTCGGCGCAGTTGGTGAGTCCGTAAGAAGAGTTCTCGACGTTGCACCCTGCGAACACTTCACCTTTCGAGGTGAGAAGGGCTGCGCCAACTCTGAAGTGCGAGTAGGGCGCGTAGGCGTTCTTCATCGCTTTGCGTGCCGCACGGAGCAAGCGTTCGCGGGTGACCGCTGGCACGTTTTTCGTTGGCATACTCAAACCGATTTCGCTGAAGATCGAGAGTTGGTAATTGTACCGCTTGCCCGCCTTCGACAGTGGAGATTCTCACGGGTCGCGACGCGGAAGTACGCGACCACATCCAAACGCATTAAAAAGCGAGCGCTGCAAACCCGCGTCCAACGCTGCTAAACTAGAAACAATGTCCACACAAGTCGCAACCTTCCCCGCAACCGCTCCCGCATCCGCCGGAATTCTGCTGCCCGCCTTTACGCTCTGGTGGCGCGAAGTCGTGCGCTTTTATCGTCAGCGCGCGCGTGTGGTGGGAGTAATTCTTTCGCCGCTCCTGTTTTGGATTGTCATCGGCTCCGGCTTCGGAACCTCATTTCGCTCGGGACAGGCCGCCGGCCAGCAGCACTACCTGGATTATTTCTATCCCGGCACGCTCGTGATGATTATTCTCTTCACTGCAATTTTCACCATGATGTCGGTGATCGAAGACCGCAACGAAGGTTTCCTGCTCTCGGTGCTGGTGGCCCCGGTGCCGCGCGCGGCTATCGTTCTGGGCAAAGTGTTAGGCGGCACCACGCTAGCCGCTGCCCAAGGATTGATCTTTCTGATTTTCGCGCCTTTCGTTGGCGTGCATTTTACTCTCGTCTCATTCGGACTCATCGTGCTCACCGTGTTTCTGGTGTCCTTTGCCCTGACCGCGCTCGGCTTCGCCATCGCCTGGCCGATGGATTCGACACAGGCTTTTCATGCCATCATCAATTTGTTTCTGATTCCGCTGTGGCTGCTGTCGGGAGCGCTCTTTCCTCTTTCCGGGGCCTCGGGATGGATTCGCTGGCTCATGTACGCTAACCCGCTGACCTACGGCGTAGAGGCGCTGCGCACGCTGATGTATCCCGAAGCGCCCAGCGCATTCTCGCTGACAGCGTCGATTTTGACATTGCTGCTGTTTGCGTTATTCATGTTCGGCCTGGCCTTTGCGCTGGCAAGCCGGCGCACGACAAAGCCAGCAGCGTAAAACAGTCGTTGGTCGATGGTCGTTAGTCGTTAGCACTCAGTAGTCACTTTGCGGGATTGTACAGACGCCGCAATAGACAACAACGCGCGATCGACCAACGACGAACGACCAACGACGATCTATGCCTCTCGACCTTCTCGCCCTAGCCGCGCACCGCGACGACGTAGAACAAACCTGCGGCGGAACTCTGCTCAAGATGGCCGAACGAGGATATCGCGCGGGCATCCTCGATCTAACCCAAGGAGAGATGGGGACTCGCGGCTCCGCCGATGACCGCGCCCGCGAGGCCGCGGACGCGGCGCGCATCCTGAAAGTTTCCTGGCGCCACGCGCTCGATATTCCCGATGGCCGCGTAGAAAATACCTGGGAGAATCGGCTCAAGGTGGCGCGCGTTCTGCGCGAGCAGCGTCCGCGCGTCCTGATTCTTCCCTACTGGGAGGGCCGTCATCCCGATCACTATTCGGCCTCAATCCTCGGCTACGAAGCGGCGTTCTTATCGGGACTTGCGAAGCTGCCGATCGAGGGCCCCCCGCATCGTCCTTTCAAAATCATTTATGCCAGCCTGTACCGCGACGTGCGGCCAACGTTTGTCGTTGACATCACCAGCCAGTTCGAGACGCGCTTCGCATCGCTGATGGCATATAAATCGCAGTTCACCGACCAAGAAGCGGGCAGCGGAATTTTCCCCGCACAAAAAGAAATTCGGACTCGGATTGAAGCGATGGCCCGTTATTACGGCTTGCTCGGCGGCGTCACCTACGCCGAGCCCTTCGTGCAAAAAGAGGTTGGCCTCGTTGATGACGTGATGGCAATTCCGGTGAAGTCGATTTAGCCCCCATTATTAATGACACAAGACGCAAACGGGATCATTCCGATTTTTCCGGCAGTGTGTACTCGAAGTTATAGGAGTGCTTGCCGTTGGTGATGATGATCGTCATGGTTCCTGCAATGCCAGCGAATCCTCCCGTGCCCGAGCCCGGCACCACGTTGACGGCGAGCTGAAATTTCCCCTGCTCCATCATGCCGGAGTGTTGCAGCGCAAACGAGCCGCTGCGCCCGTGCAGGGTTCCGGTGACCTTCTCGATGGCCACGTAACCGGCATTGCCCTTCGAGGGATCGCCGGACCCAAGCATTTCGCCTTTGCTCGTCCCCTCGAGGTCTCCATGATATTGCTTGTCGAGCGCGTAGCGGCTGATGTTGACGGCTGCGCCTCCGGTGGCATCATCCGCCGGAAGCGGGGTGGTTTTTGCATCGAAGGCCCCAGTGGCGTGGAGTGTCATAGGCACATCCTTAGGAAGGGTTTTTGCAGCATCTTTATTTTGGCTGAAAGAGTTGGTGGCGCTCAGGGACAACAGGGCGAGTATAACAACGATGCGATTCATGGTTTTCATGGTGAGTATGTCCGACGTTTCCTTTGGGCTGCAAGAGTAGCATTGAGTATAGAATTGCGGCGCTTCGAAGGGCCACAATAGGCCAAGGGCTTGGATCGCCAATGTGAGAGCGGCGTTCTAACTCCGGGGTGTCCCGCTCCTGTCGGCTTTCTGCGACGGGGCGGGGACTTTGACATTGGCAATCGCGCAAGAACTGCGAGGAAATCTTAGCGGATAGGAAGTCAAAACCCCCGCCCTGTGTCTGCAAAGAACGCAGACACAAGGACGGGGTATCCTTCGGAGTTGGGATGAGCGACACCGTGAGCCCGCCTCCGGTTTTCGCCCCTGTACGAAGTTCGCGCCGTATAATAATTGGTTCCTCATCACAGGAGATTCCATCATGGCTACTCTTACTGAAATCCCTCCCCAAACCAAGACGCGGATCGAATCCGACAGCATGGGCAAAATCGAAGTCCCCTCCAACGTTTACTGGGGAGCGCAGACGCAGCGCTCGCTGCTGCATTTCAACATTGGACGCGACACCATGCCTCCGGAGCTGATTCGCGCCTTTGGTACGCTCAAGAAGGCTTGCGCGCTGGTGAATCAGGATCTGGGCAAACTCGCGCCCGACAAAGCGAAGCTCATCGCGCAAGCGGCCGATGAAGTGATTGCCGGCAAGTTGAATGACCAGTTCCCGCTGCGCATCTGGCAGACGGGCTCGGGCACGCAGACCAACATGAACGTGAACGAGGTCATCTCCAATCGCGCCATTGAAATTGCGGGCGGAGAAATGGGATCAAAGAAGCCGATCCATCCGAACGATCACGTCAACATGTCGCAGTCGTCGAATGACACGTTTCCGGCGGCGATGCACATCGCGGCGGCGGACCGGGTGAAGAACGCGCTGATTCCGGCGATCAAGACGGTGCGCGATGCCATCGCGGCCAAGGCTCGGGAATTCGACTCCGTGGTGAAGATTGGGCGCACGCATTTGCAGGATGCTGTGCCGTTGACCATCGGACAGGAATTTGGCGGCTGGGCCAGTCTGCTCGACCGCGACATCAAGCGGCTGGAGATGGTGCTGGATGGACTTTACGACCTGGCGATTGGCGGGACGGCGGTCGGCACGGGGCTGAATACGCATCCGGAATTTGCCGAGCGCGCCGCTAAGAAGATTGCCGAACTGACAGGACTTCCCTTCCGCTCGCATGGCAACAAGTTTGCCGCGCTTTCAGCACACGATGAGATCGTGTTTGCTCAAGGCGCTATGGAAACTTTGGCCGCATCGCTGATGAAAATTTCTAACGATATTCGGTGGCTGGCAAGCGGTCCGCGCTGCGGGCTGGGCGAGTTGGTGATCCCAGAGAACGAGCCGGGATCGTCGATCATGCCGGGCAAAGTCAATCCTACGCAATGCGAAGCGATGACCATGGTCTGCGTGCAGGTTCACGGCGCAACGGCCGCGGTGGGATTCGCCGGATCGCAGGGCAACTTTGAACTCAACGTGTTCAAGCCGGTGATCATTTACAACTTCCTGCACTCGGTCACGCTGATCACCGACGCCTGCCACGGCTACGTCGAATACATGGTTAAGGGCATAGAAGTCGATCGCGCCAAGGTGGACTTCTACGTGAAGAATTCGCTGATGCTCGTGACCGCCCTAGCTCCGAAGGTGGGCTACGACAAGGCAGCGCAGATTGCGCACACGGCGCACGTCGAACACTCCAGCCTGCGCGAGTCAGCGCTGAAGCTGGGATATCTTACGGGCGAGGAATTCGATGCGCTGGTTAAGCCGGAGAAGATGACGCATCCGTAGGCTGATCACGAGTGCGCGTGCCCGTGAAGGATATGATGGCGCACGCACCCACACATTCGCAAAGAACGCGAATGTGTGGGGCACCCGCGGCTAACAGCAGGTCCTTCGCTGCGCTCAGGATGACAACCCATATTGATGCCATAACTCATGCAATCCCCAGCATCTGGTTAAAGAATCCCACGATGTACTTCCAGATAAGGTAATAGATCGCAACCACGGCGAGGAACCACGGAGCAAGCAACGAATATGGGATGCTGATCGCATCGAACCAGGTAAAGCCGTGTGCGCCGATCATCAGGAACCCGCCACAAACCGCGGCGGCAGCTCCTGCCGGAATCATCAGCACTGGCAACAGCGCGCCATGGAAGCCGATGGGCAGATGCCGGTGGGGCCGCAACCATACATACAAAATGTTCCACAGCCCAAAGAGATTAGGCACCAACGCCATCGGAAAAATGAGCACGCGCTCCAGCGGAATCGGTGCCTGCAGCACGACACGCGTCAGAATGAAGATCGTCAGCGCAACCAGCAAACCCAAGCTGGGCGCGAAAAGGCCGGCCATGTAGGCGCGAAGATACGGATGCGGGTTCATAGAGTCCTCCTGATTACAGGTGATAAAACACCACCGGAATCGCTCCCGGGAAAAATGCCAGCCAAGCGGCTACGGTTGCCAGCAACGCCCAGTCAAACCACGGCACGGCGGCCGGACGCGCATCATCGTCCATGCGCTTGAGCATCGCGGGCCATAGATCGCGACGGAGTTCCGCGCCATCTTGCTCGCCGACTGGCGGCAGTGACTGTTTGAGCAATTGCTCGATTCGTTCCTGTTCTTGTTCATTCATAGGTCGAGTCATCTTTCTCGATTCAAGGTTCGTTACCGGATTCAATTCCTTGTCGCTTCAATTCTTTTCTCAGCAGCCGAAGCGCCCGAAACACGCGCAACTTGACGGCTCCGATGGAGATCCCCAAAGCCTCCGCGATTTCCTTATATGGTTGCTCTTCGATCAGCGCCAGCGTGGCAGCGACCTGAAGCTTCGGCGGAAGCCGCTGAAACGCGTGCGCCGTCTTACGGCGTAAGTCGTCGGAGATATCGGGGTCCGGCGGTGGCGGCGACGCGAGATTGTCGGGAAGATCGGTGTCAGGCCGCGCCGCTCGCAGGTGATCGAGCGCGGCATTGGTTGCGATACGTCGCGCCCACGCTTCGAAGCTGCGTTCCGGATCGAAGCGGGCATGCGCGCGGTGAATGCGCCAGAAGGTTTCAATGGTGATGTCTTCAGCAGCCGCCGGATCGCGAACGATGCGAACGATCCAGCCGTAGACCGCGCCCTGGTGTTGGCGAAACAGTGCCTCGAAGGCCTCGAGGTCGCCGCGGCAGAACTGCTGCAGCACTTCGCGTGGCTGTCCCAGGGATGGCTGTTCCAGCACCGGCATCCTCTCCTCCTTCTATATACGCTTACGGCGTGGAGAGGTTAAGGTTACAGATTTGTTGCCCCGCCGAAAGCGGCAGGCAAGGCGAGCGAGGAGGATGTGACTTCTAGTCTTACTTACAGAAGTAACCGGAAGCTATTGATTTTGCGTTACCGAGGGACGTGGACGCAGCCTATCATTTTGACGGGAGGCCCATGCTTTTTCACCGTTCCCATTGGCGACGGTTCGCATCGCTATGCCTTTTGTCTGCCTCCATCACTTCCAAAGCGGACACCTCGTCCTCTCTTTCCGCGCGGCCGATTTTTAAAGATAGCGGCAATGTCACCTGCCGTTACCGCCTGGAAGGTTTGCAAACGGAGTACACCAAAACCGATCTGCTGGTGGCTCATTATTCTTCGTTGCCCGCAGGGGACTACACCTTTCAGGTGACGTGCGATTCCCCTCGAATGGCCGAGGCCCAATCGGGCTCGTACTCCTTTACCGTTCCTGCTCCGTGGTGGCAGAGATGGTTGACGGAAATCGTGGGCATTGGCGGAGTGGTGCTGCTCGTCTTCGCCATCTCGTGGACCCGGTATCGCGATCGGCGTGAGAACGAACGTCTGGAGCGGGCCGTGGCCGAGCGCAGCGCTGAACTCGCGCGGGCCAATCGCGAACTGCAGGAAGCGTCGCTCTGCGATCCGCTGACCGGCGTCCGCAATCGCCGTTTCTTCCAAAGCATGATCCCGGCCGATGCCAGCCAAGCGGTGCGCGCCTATCGCGGAACGGAAGTCTATGGCCGCGACCACCGTGACCTGCTTTTCTTTATGGTCGATATCGACCGCTTCAAGGACATCAATGACGAGTACGGGCACGATGCTGGAGACCGCGTGCTGGTGCAGATTGCACAGCGCCTCACTCGGCTCGTGCGCGAGTCCGATTTCTTGATTCGCTGGGGCGGAGAGGAATTCCTGGTAGTTTTTCGCGCGGCTGAGCGCAATGATGGCGCGCTGCTGGCGTCCCGAATCCTGAAGGCTGTGAACAGCACGGAATTTGACTTAGGCAACGAGCGGCGTGTAGCGCGCTCCTGCTCGGTGGGCTGGGCCGCATTCCCGTGGCTTCCGCCGGTTTGCTCGGACTTGCCAGTGGATGAAGTCCTCCGCCTGGCCGACCGCGGACTCTACATTGCAAAACAACAAGGGCGCAATCAGGCGGTGGGCATGGTTCCGTCCACTACCGTTCCCACTATCACCGCGCCAACCGCTAATGCCGCGGGCAGCAACGTCCTCACCAAGCCGGGCAAGTATTGCACTCTGGAGCAACTGCTGGAAGACAAGTTGATCTGTGAAGTGCGCACGCTGGGAGGAATCGCAGCGGCCGCGGCGGGGTGATCACTTCGCTCGCGCAGTGGGCGGGCGGGGACGCCCGTCGCTCCACAAGCTCAGTTCTTTTTCAGAAATCGCCGCCGGTTAAGGTGAGTCGATGCGGTCGGCTCGATGTCGTCGTACTTCAACACGCTAATGGAGCCATCGCATTCCAGCACCGCCAGCGCAGCTTGCTTGTAGGTACCAACACCGTGTTCGCGCAGCGCGCGCTGCAGTTCATCCATGCTGACGTGCTCTTTCGCCATGTGCGCCTGGATGACCTCGCCGTCATGCACCAGCAGGCTGGGCTGCCCCTGAATATATTTTCGAAAACGGCGATTGCCGCCAGAAAGCTCGGCCACCAGGTAGTTCAGGACGAGGAGCGTAGTAGCGGCCACCGCGCCTCCGGCCAGCGAGGTGTCGGGGCCGGTCATGGCATTTTGCACCGAGTTCGAAAGTAAGAGCAGAAGCGTCAGGTCGAACGGAGTCATCTGGCCGACTTCCCGCTTGCCGCTGATGCGGATCCCGACGAGCACGAGCAGGTAGATGACTCCGGTGCGGAGTGCGATTTCAAGCAGCGTATGCGCGTTCGCGGGAAGCATGGGAAAGTCAGAAGTTAGAAGTCAGATTGCAGAAGTGAAACCCCAAGATCGCCGACCACCTTGTTGCGCGATGGGATTTAACCTCCTGCAATCTCACCTCTGACTTCTGACCTCGGCTTCTACTGCGGCGTCGCGGTGATCGGCACTGGCGCATTCTTCGGCGTGCTCAGGTAGCCGGTGATCTTGTTCTTGTCCACGGTCCAGACCACGAGTTCGTAGAGCATGTGATCGCGTCCGGTGTAGAACTGCACCGGTTCGCTTTGGTTCTTGTCTTTCTTCTCGATGGTTTTGTCGTCGGCGCTAACGTTGAGCGTGTACTTGCCGTGTTTGGGATCGGTCTTCTTGAGTTGCAAGGCCACGGTCGAGAATGCCTGCGGCTTGGCCCCCTTCAATAAGGTGAACTCGTAGTACTGGCGATCGCCCTTGTGCTTAAGGGCTTCGAGATCGGCACGGGTATTGGCGATCAATCCACTCTGCTGCCCGAGATCGCCGATGGTAGATTGCAGTTTCGCAATGGTGGCATCGAGCGATGCCTTGGTGGCGGCCACGTCAGACTTCACGCCGCCAACGTCGGTCTTGACGTTCCCTACTTCTCCGGAAACGGCGTTCACATCTTTCTTCTCTTGTTCCGCTTGCGCCGCGATGCGCGCCGCTGCGACCTGCTGGGCGCGCTGGAGTTCCTCGGCCCGTGCCGACATTTCTCTCTTGGTCATGCCGATCTTCTCGCCCAGCGTTTCCGCATCGGCTTCGGCCGCCTGCATGCGCTTGGTCAAATCGCCAATTTCCTTCTGGCTGGCGGCTTGATCTTGGGTCAGCTTATCGAGCTTGCCATGCTGGTCGTAAATAAAAAACGACGAGGCGCCGGCAAAGGCCACGGCCAGCAAGATGAGAATCCATTTTCCGATACTGCTCTGCGGCTCGGAGTGGTAAACGGTCGGTTGCTCGCCTTCAGACATAAATGCGTCTCCATTTTGAGGTGGACTGTAGAACCTATTGTTTGTGAGATGCGGGTTGCTGTCAATTGCGTTCCAGGTTCTCGGGCGGAAGTCCAGTTCAGGCCGCGCGCCAATGCTTTTTAAATTGCGAGATTCGAATTACCATCCAGGCAATGGCATCGCACCTTGGGACCTCTCGCTTCGGACGTTGGCTGCGCGATCCGCTGGTTCTTCTGTGTCTAACCGCGGGCCTGCTCGCTTTCGTGGTGCAATCTGGCGAGTTGGGAACCTCCGACACGACGCATCGCCTGCAAACCACGCATTGGCTGTGGACTTCGGAGCCGCAAGTTTTCCCCAATGAGTATCCGGAGTTTGGCTTGCACGGCCGTGGCGGGCGTCTTTATAGCTGGTATGGCATCGGCCAGTCGCTGCTCATGCTGCCCGCCGATCTGCTGGGAACGTGGATTGCGCACTGGCGTATTTTTTCCAAGTACGGCGATGAAGACCCTGCCGTGCGCAGCATCGTAGTCAGTTACAGCACCAACATTCTGGTCAACGTTCTTACCGCGCTGGTGGCATTCCGGCTGCTCCGTCAGCTGCGTTTTGGCATGAAAGAGTCAGTCGCAGGCGTGCTGGCGCTGATGTTCTGCACCACGCATCTGCATTACACGCAGAACATGATGGAGAACAACTACATCATGCTGCTGACGCTGACCGGATTTTATTTCCAGTACGAGTGGCTGCGCACCGACAGCAGGCGCGCGCTGTTCATCGGCTCGTGCGCGCTGGGGCTGAACCTGCTCACGCGTCTCACCACGGGCTTGGATCTGATTGCAGCCGGGGTTTTTCTCTTGTTCGTGCTTTGCTTTGAAGGATTGCGCGGCCGCGGTTTGTGGCAGCGGCTCGTCGCCTACTGCAAAGTGGCCGCGCCGGTTTACTTATTTTTTTTCCTGGCCGATCGTGTCTACCAGTTTTACCGTTACGGATCTTTTACCAACACCTATGTAACGGTATTCGCGCGGGAATTTCGCCAGCAGGATCCCACCTTGCCCGCCAATTTTCCCTGGAGCACGCCCTTTCATGTCGGATTTCTCGGTCCCCTATTTCAGCCGGAGAAATCGATCTTTCTCTTCGATCCTCTGCTGGGGCTGGCAATCGTCCTGTTAGCGTGGCTGTGGAAGCGGCTGTCTCCCGAGGTGCGCGCGTATGGGGTGACTTTTCTTCTCCTGCTGCTGGCTTATATCTGCTTTTACGCGCGATATACCATCTGGACCGGTGATTTTGCATGGGGCGACCGCTACGTTTCAACCTCCGTGGAACTGGTGGCGCTGATTGCCGTGCCGTTACTCATGCGCTATCGAGAGTCTCTGGGAATAACAGCCTGGCGCGCTGGATGCGCGCTGGTCGCGGTCAGCCTGGTGATTCAGTTGGCATCCTTGGCCTTCTGGTTGCCGCTTGAAATTTATCAGATGGAAACGCTCGGGCATCCAACATTCGTCATCGCTCTGCGTCTTAAAAACATCTTCGCCTTCGCTTTCGGCAAGATGGATGCCTGGGGCTTGAACACCGAGGCCATGAGTCAAGACCCATGGGATTATGTTCACATCACGACGTGGAATTTCCTGCCCTTTCTGCTGCGCCGTGTGGGAGCAGCACCGCGCTGCGTGGTGACGTCGGCGTTTGTCATCTGGCTCGCCGCGATTACAGCGCTGGCCGCAGTATTGCTGCGCTTACGAAACAGCTTGCGAACGGCCGCGTGACGATAAGGCGATGGCAAGTGCTGAGCGCGTGCCATCGCAGTTCCAGGCATTAGACAAAAAAACACCCCGAGTAAACTCGGGGTGCCGGTTAATTCCCTTCAGCCTCACTCACCGGGAGGCTTTTGCTGTTCCTTCTTCTGCCGTTCCTCTTCCTGCTTTTTCTGCGCCGGCGTTTGCGGCTTCGGTTCCTGGTGCATGGTTGGCGGCGCCGGCTTCGACGCCGCCGGAGGAGGCGTGCGCTGCTCCGGACGCTGGCTCGGTGGAGGAGTCTGCGGCCGCGCAGCAGGTTCGTTCCGGTTCGGTTGCGGCGGTGGAGCAGGACGATTCGTCTCAGGCTGGTTCGGCTGAGAGTGTACCGGCTGCGTCGCGGGACGATTTGGTTCCGGCCGATTCGCTGGCAAGTTCGTTTCCGGCCGATTTGTTTCCGGACGACTTGTTTCCGGACGACCGCTCGGTTGTGCGGACACTGGTCGAGCCGGGAGATTGCCCATTCGATTCATCGGTTCGTTCGGCGCTGGCGCGGCGGCGGGCTGACCCGGTCGCGCGACGTTTGGCTGGTTTCCAGGTTGGTTGCCCATGCGGCTCGCGTTCGGCGCTGCCGATTTCGCCGGAGGAGCTTGCCTCACCATGGGGCGCGTGGCTGCGGCATTGGCCGGACGCAAGCTTTGCACTTCGCTCCTCGCCAGCGGTTGTCCCGGATGCGCTGCCAACGCCTGCTGCTGTTTCGCGAAAGGCACCGGGGGCGGAGGCGGCATCCTCTTCGCCACCACCTGCCGGTTCGCGACCGCCGGTGGCGGCGCAGCCACATGATTGGCCGTCGCAGCATTTGCGCCCAGCACGCTATTTCGTGTCGGAACCACCGCAACCCGCGCACTGATCGGCGCGGCGGCGATATCGTGCGCGTTCATCGTAACCGCCGCTTTTGCCACCGGCTGCGCGCTCACGAACGCCTGTTGCGGAACCGCCGTCACCGCGCCCGAAACATTCCGATTCACATACGTAATGCTCGTGATATTGGTGGTCCGGTTGATGATGGTCGTGTTGTAGACATTGGTAACGGTCGTGACGTTCACCGTCGTATTGCTGATGTTAACCCGATTCATGTACGCCGCGCTGACCTGATACGACGGTACATAAACTTCCCGCGGCCCCAGCGGGAACCATCCCACATTGCCGCCGAAGCCCATGCCGCCACCGATAAAAACCACGAGCGCGGGCGCATAAACCGCCTGCACCGCGACCGGCCCCGGCACCCAGCCCCAGCGTCCCTCAACAAATGCCCAACGTCCGTAGTGAAAAGGTGCGTAGCCCCACGGAGAGTCGTCGACCCACGTCCAACCCCACGGGGCGATCCAAGCCCAGTGGCCGTCATGGTAGGGTGCCCAACCGAAGCCGACCTGAGTCGGGTACCAGACGTGTCCGTAGTTGAAATCGTTGCGCCACTCGCCGTAGCTGTCCAGATCCTCGTAGCCGACCACGTCGCGTGACAGATACTGCGTCGACGGGGAGAAGTCGTAACGGCGATCGCGGTCATAGCTCCAGCGGTCGAAGTCGTCTGGGTCGCCGATATCAACCACGTCGGCGTGGAGCGAGTCGGTCCCGGTGAAAGTTCCCCTCTGCCCTTCGTCCAGCGTAAACGTCTCGCCGTTGCCGGTGGCCTCGCCTTCGCCGAGTCGGACGCTTACTACCGTATAATTTCCGTCCGCGCTCGCCTCGACTCGATAGTGTCCAGGCCTTTGAACCGTGAACGCCTGATTGGGTGTGTCCACCTCAAAGGCCTGGTCATCACCCAGTCTGCGCACGTTAATGTTGATCGCGCCCGACGTAAGTTGAATCTGGGTTGTGTAGTCATCCAAATTCAGGAAAGAGAAGCCGGTGTTACCTGCCAAACGAATCACGGCCGCTCCCAGTTGCACTTCGGCGCGTGAATCCCGATCCGTCCAAAGTTGGTCGCCCGTAGTTATGGGACGATTGGTAACGGCCTGCACCCAATCCGTTTCACCGGCGGGCTGAAATGAAACGGAGCCCTGCAGGTAACCGAGGCGAGCGACGCGCCCAGGCGGGTCGTCTTGATTCTGATCTTGCGCGACAAGTCGCGTTGCGAAAACGATGGTCGAGAGCGCAATCGCGAGCACACCACTCCACCGGACTAGCTTGTTTGTTATTTTTCTCATGCCAAAGAATAACAGTTTCGGATGGGAGAACGATGGCTAGCGCGCGGCGCGCAAGAATCGAACAGAGCGAGCCCTTCCTGTGTTCTCATAATCCCTAGGTCGCGGGTCGCGACCTAGCGCCGCCGCAAACTTTATGAACACATTTCGACTGTCGCTTTGCGTGCTAACTTTGTTGTTGGTCGCGAATCTCGCTCACGCCGCTTCCTACCAATACTTTCGCATCGGAAACAAGAACGACCAGCAGACCATGCCCGCACCGGGGATTGCCATGATGGGAGGCGGCAGCGATCTTGACGAGGCCTTTCGCTGGCTATGTGAAAAGGGCAATGGTGGCGACTTTCTCGTCCTGCGTGCGACCGGAGATGACGGCTATAACTCCTACATCCAGAAACTGTGCCAGGTGAATTCAGTCGCCACGCTCATTATTCCCGACCGCCAGGCCGCGCAAGACCCCGCAGTGGCGGAGATTATTCGCCACGCTTCCGTCGTCTTCATTGCCGGCGGCGATCAGGCTAACTACATCCGCGGTTGGAAAGATACTGCGGTCGAAGACGCGATCAATGCGAATGTAGCGGCCGGCAAGCCCATCGGCGGCACCAGCGCGGGTCTTGCGGTGCTCGGCGAATTTGTTTACGGCGCGCTCGGAGACAAGCCCGACGACAACGACTTGGCTTCGACCGATGTGTTGCCCAATCCCTACTTCGAGCGTGTAACTCTAATTCGAGGATTTCTGAAGATTCCACATCTGGAGAACCTGCTGACCGATTCGCATTTCGCCAAGCGTGACCGCATGGGCCGCACCCTCGGCTTTCTGGCGCGCATCTTGCAGGATGGATGGTCGAGTCGTCCGAGCGAAATTGCGATAGACGAAAAATCAGCGGTGCTAGTCGAAGCGGATGGCAAAGCAACGGTAGTAGGTACTGGCAAAGGCGCGTACTTTCTTCGCCCCACGCAGCGCCCTGATGTTTGTAAATCCGGGCAGCCTCTCACCTTCCGTAAAATTAGCGTCTACCGAATCCGGGCAGGCGGCCACTTCGATCTCGGCTCGTGGGCGGGCAGCGGCGGAACGTCTTATTCTCTCTCGGTTGAGAAAGGAAAGATCGAGAGTACGCAGTCCGATCACGCTATCTATTGATAGTTGATATTGATGAACCGTCTTACCCTAACTTTCGTCCCAGAGCGCGCAACACGAAGCGAATTCGATCCGGCCAAGGCAATCGCCCGAAGTTAGTGCGCACCACGCCGCGAGTGAAATAAGTCTTCTCCGAATAGTCGATCTCAACCTCGACGACGACCGGACGGCCGGATGCAGTAACTGTAAGCGCCTGTTTAAGAATCGCCTCGGCGTCATTATTACTACGCAAGGCCAGGTACGCGACGCCAACTCCGCGGCAAATGGCGGCCAGGTCGTAGTCGGGAAGTTCCGTGCAAGTCTTTCGTCCGAGTGCGACTTGCTGAAATTGTGCAATCTGCGCCAACTCGCGGTCGCGCAAGACGAGCACCATCACCGGAAGATTGAGCTGCCGCGCGGTGAGCAGTTCGAAGCCGGTCATCAAAAATGCGCCATCGCCCGCCAGAGAAATCACTTGCCGATCGGGACAGGCCAGCGCCGCTCCTAGTGCCGCAGGCACCGCGTACCCCATGCACGAATAGTCAACCGGCGCCAGAAACGACCGCGGATGTGGCAGGCGCAAGCACTCCATAGCCAGGAAAGTTCCGTTGCCGCTGTCGGTCGTGTAAATCGCTGCGTCGCCAACCAACTTTTGAAGAGCCTCTAAAAGGTGAGGCGGGTATACGCCTTCGGAATTATTAGGTGTTCTCCAATTTTGCCTGACTTCTTCGTGGCCGGAGCGAATATCGCGCCGCAAGTTTTCATCCACGGGCCGCGACTTGAGCTGCGGAAGTAGAGCGTCGACAAAGCTTGCAGCATCCGAAACTAGAGACAAATCCGCGGGACAGTTCTTTCCCAGCACGGCTCGATCTATATCCACGTGAATCAATTTACCCGGCGGAGTCATGCCATAACTTCCCGTGCCGACCTCGGAAAAGCGGCAACCGATGGCCAGCGTGAGACCGCACGACCCCGCCACCTTGCGCACAAACGATGGCGCGGCTGCGCCAAAGCCACACCACAACCACAAGGGATGCGTTTCGTCGAAAACTCCTTTGCCCGAAATCGTAGTAGCAACCGGAGCATTCAGTCGCTCGGCCAACGCGACGAGTTCAGCACTGGCTTCGAGAGCGCCGAGCCCGACATAGATAAGAGGCCGGCGGCTGGCTTCGATCCACTGCCGCGCTTGCTCAACCTGCTCTCGTTGCGGCGCTGCAGTTGGTGGCGTTGGTGCCGGATCGCGTAACTCCAGATCAACATCGTGACGAAAAATATAGTGCTCGGCGGGAATCTCGACCAGCGCCGGGCCGGCCGGAGCGCAGCGTGCGATTTGGCATGCGCGGCGAATGGTCGCGTAGATTTCCGATCCCTGCTCCGCGCGCAACTGAGCCTTGGTCACCGGCCGGGCGATGGCGAGTTGATCCACATCGTGGAGTTGAAACGATCTTCCCGTGTCGCGCCGAATCCCACAAGCCAGCACGAGCATGGGGATGCCATCGAGATAAGCTTCGGCAATCCCCGAGAGCGCGTGCGTGAGCCCTGCTCCGGGGACGACGTTCACCGCCGCAAGTTGTCCGGAAGCGCGCGCCACTCCGTCGGCCATGAACGAAGCGCTTTGTTCATCGGTGACGAGGACCGGGCGCACGCTCGTGGAACGCGCGAGAGAATCGTAGAGCTCGATGTTGTGCGTGCCCGGAATGCCGAATGTGAAGCGCACTCCTTCATCTTCCAGCGCGCGCACGACGATGTCGCCGCCCGTCATCTTACTACTCATAAAATCCGGTCATAAGATCTGCTCATAACGTCCGGTCATAAGCTCTCATAACGTCTGCTTATAACTGCGCGCTCACATCTTTGCGCACGGTCTCCGCCACGCGATCCGCCAGCGCCATGATAGTCAGGTACGGATTGATTTCCAGCGAATTGGGAAACAGGCTCGAGTCAGCCACATAAAGCCATGGCACTCCATGCACCCGGCCATAAGAATCGGTCACCGAATCCGCGGGACTGCTGCCCATCGCGCAACCTCCCTGCAAATGCGCAGACGAGATCGAAAGCTTCCCGGGTTTGAAATCCGGATTCTGCGCGACGTGGTCAAGACGCTCCGCATCCGCGCGTTCGATGATCGGAGAAGGTGAAACCGGCACATGCGCGCGTACCGCTCCGGCTGCAAAAGAAATCTTCGCCGAAGTAATCGCGCCCTGCACCAGGCCGTGAATTACCTCCGGCGTGAAATGATAATGAACCACCGGGCGCCCATCGCCATCTATCGTCACACGATTGTGGTCATTCACTTCATCGCACGCCAGCACCAGAATCATCTGCAGGCGCGGAAAGGCGCGCATGAAACGGCTGTGTTCTTCGCCGAATCCAACCATCGCCTTGGCCGTAGTAAACGGAAAATACATGCAAGTCTCAAGCAGAAAATGATCGCTCTCGGCGAACTGATCGAGGTAAAAACTCTTGGGATGACCGACCGCGTTCGTGATCGGCCGATCATGTTCAGCGACCATGATGAATGCAGGATGACAGGTGAACCCCCGTCCCAATCGTGGCAGCCCGCGACCAAACCCGGAGCGTAGCAACAACGCCGAAGAATTCACCGCAGCCGCGCACACCACCACGACTTTGGCGTCGATTTCGTAGTCGCCCGCTTCCCAGCTTGAGGGCTCGCCCTTAGTGCCTTCTGCCTTTTCAGTCACCCGTGCAAATACTTTCTTGTCTTCGATGCGCTGCACTTCGCAGCGCGTTACCACCTCCACTCCGTTCTGCTCCGCGCGCGGCAACTGCACTCGATTCGTCCCCTGCTTCGCCTGGTTCGGACAGCCCAGATTACACAGGCTCGATCCGCGGCATCCTTTCAGATTTACCGGAAACTGCTGCACGCGATATCCCAACTGCCGGCAACCCGAAACAAACAGCCGATTATTTTCGTTGAGCAGCGATTCCTCCAGCAGGTGGACCTTATTTTCCGCCACATATTTTCGCGCGCGTCGTTCCACATCCGCAAAACTGAGCCCCGGCACGTTCCAGCGCTCGAGCACCCGTTGTGGCGGGAGCAGCGATGTTCCCGTATACACCACCGTCGATCCGCCATACGCGCTTCCGAAAGCCAGCGTCATGGTTTGTTCGGCGGTCAGGAAGCCTCCACCATCTTCATAGAGCGCAGTTGCCATTTCCACTTCGCGCCCGGTAAATTCGTCGTCGCGAAGTTTCGGCCCCTTCTCGAGAACGGCGATGCGGACGCCGTCGCGGCAGAGCGACGACAGTTCCTGCGCCACCGTCCCTCCGCCAGCGCCGGAGCCGATAATCACGATGTCATAACTGCACCGCTTCATCTTCATCGCTGCATCGCCTCCCAGCCGCGCGCATCGGGACGATAGCCGATCGCGTGTGCGCCTTCGGGTCGTCCGTAATAACCGAGCAGTGCGAGAGTGCGCAGCCCCCAGAATCCGCAGCGGATGCGTTCTATCGGATGATCCTGCAAATAGCGAAGGACGCGCCCGCGCTGCTCGTCCCGCAACGCAGAAAAAGTGTGACCATAGCGTACGACCGGCAACCACTCGATGGCGCGCAGAAAAAGTTGCAACTGCCGTCGCAAGGCGGGTGGGCGCATCTCCAGCGCATCTTCCACCAGCGCTTCCAACGCCAGCCATCCGGACTCGTCTAATTGTTTTGCCTCGGGCACAACCGTCATGACGACGGTGCGAAATATGGCGCGCACCGGGGCGACTACCGAACGTGATTCTTCCATGGCTTTACCTAGCGTGTTTCCGTGGCGCGGCGCAATGCCCGCCTCGCCCTGCTGAGTGTAATTGACGGCGAAGGTTCTGAGGTCTAGCGGAGACACTCTGAGGCATTGTGATCTTGCACTGTCACCTGTGATTGTAATCACAACCGACTCACGCGAATGAATATATCGTTTCAACTCAATCACTTGCATGCCACCGCTTTACAGCCGTTCCGGTTCAGCTTAGATTTAGATTGCACCTGCGGACTTATATCTTGCGCCCGTCTTCCCATCCTGAAGAGCGCTCGGATTCGCTTCCGGCGAAAACCATGGTCGAATTTCTGCTTTCGAGCGAACTCCTTGAGACGCTTCCCGACGCCATTGTCGCCGTCGATCCCGACGGAACCATCGTTCAAGTCAACACCCAAACTCAAGAGCTCTTCGGCTATCTCCGCGACGAACTGATTGGTCAGAAAGTCGAACTGCTCGTCCCGGAGAGCTTTCGCGCCCAACATCATCACCATCGCGAGGGCTTCGCGGCCGCGCCCAAAACGCGGCGCATGGGAGCGGATTTGGATCTCTACGGCAGACGCCGCAATGGTTCTCAATTCCCGGTAGAGATCAGTCTCAGTCCCGTCTCCACGGCAGACGGAATGGTCGTCTTAAGTGCGATCCGCGACATCAGCGATCGCAAGCGCATCGCCGAAGAACTGCGCCGGGCCAACGAAGAACTGCATCGCCGAACGTCCGAACAACTGGGAGAATACCGCACCCGCCTCGCCTCGATTGTCGATTCCTCTCTGGACGCGATCATCGGCAAAGATCTCGACGGCATCATTACCAGCTGGAACAAGGGAGCCGAGCGCATTTATGGCTACACGCCGGAAGAGATCATCGGCAAGCACATATCGGTGCTCGCGCCGAGCGATCGCCCCGACGAAATTCCGGAAATTCTGCGCAAGATTGCGCGCGGTGAAAGCATCGAGCACTATGAATCGGCGCGCGTAACCAAAGACGGACGCCAGCTCGACGTTTCCATTTCCGTGTCTCCGCTGCGCGATGCCAAAGGCGACGTTGTGGGAGCGTCCGCCATTGCCCGCGACATCACCGAGCAAAAGCGCGTCGAAGGTCAGCTTCATCAATCGCAAAAAATGGAGGCCATCGGCCGCCTCGCCGGCGGTGTAGCGCATGACTTCAACAATATTTTGGGAATCATCAATGCCTGCGCCGAATTTCTTCGCGACCGAATTGATCCCTCCTCCGAACCGTCGCAGTACATCGAGAACATCAAGACGGCAACCGAGCGCGGCTCCTCTTTGACGCGCCAGCTGCTGACTTTCAGCCGCTCTTCCACCGTCCAACCGCGCGTGCTCGACGTGAACGAGCGCTTGAAAGATGTAAGCAAGCTTCTGCGTCCGCTGATGGGCGACGACGTCGAGATTCTCATTGTCTCCAAATCTCCGGCCGCGGTGGTCGAAGCCGATCCCGGCCAACTCGACCAGATCGTAGTCAACCTGGCGGTCAACGCGCGCGACGCCATGCCGCGCGGGGGCAAGTTCATTCTCGAAACTCGCTCCGAACATTTTGACGAGGCCTTTGCCGAACAGCATCAAAACATGGCCCCGGGAAAATATGTTCTGCTCGCCGTCAGCGACACCGGCAGCGGCATGGACCCGGCCACCGTCAACCGCATTTTCGAGCCCTTCTTCACTACCAAAGAGCAGGGCAAAGGAACCGGTCTCGGCCTCTCCACCGTCTATGGCATCGTCAAGCAAAGCGCCGGACACATCCTGGTCTACAGTGAGCCGGGTCACGGCACAACGTTTAAGATCTATCTCCCCAGCGCCGATCACAAGATCGGCCTCGCATCGAAAACTGAGGTCGAGACCGTCGCTCCCAAACGCCAGGGGACGACTATCCTGCTCGTCGAAGACGATGAGATCATGCGCAGCCTGACCAAAAAAGTCCTCGAAGAACACGGCTATACCGTCGTCGAGGCCGACGACGGCAAGTCAGCCATCGAATGGGTCGAGTCCCACGCCGATCCCGTCGATCTATTGCTGACCGATGTAGTCATGCGCCGCATCAGCGGTCCGGAACTAGTCAACCGCCTGAGCCTCCTGCGCCCCAACCTGAAAGTCATCTACATGTCGGGCTACACCGGTGAGCTGATCGCCGAGCGCGAGGTCTTGAACCGCGGTATCACGCTGCTGGAAAAGCCCTTTAGCCGAACCGCCCTGCTCAACACCATCCACAGCACCCTGGGCTGAATCCGGCCCCTTCCCCACCCACGCCCGAGCCAGCGAACAAAAACCGTGGTCATATAACCAAGGAGATGGTGATGGGGATCACACATCGCTGTGGGAAAGTACGCACCCGCGTCCCGCGCCGATCCCCACGCCAAAAATAATGTTCGCTATCGTACAAAACAAGTGCTAGTATTTTCTTCCACTTAGACAACCTCTCCAAAACTGGGCCCCTGCACTAAGAATGGCGAGGCAGTTGCCAAAGCACGTATGTAACGGAGGCAACACTCATGGCCGCACAAACGGTTAACCATGCTGAGAGATTTGCAACAGCCGACAAGACGTTTGGCGATCTTCCCCCAGCCGTAGCCAATGCTCTGGAGCAAGAAGCCCTCACCACCAGTTATCCCACGGGAGCGGTCTTATTCGCCGAGGGACAGGCTCCGCGCGGCGTATTCATTGTGCGTCGCGGCCGGGTGAAGCTCTCCGTTTGCGGCAGTGACGGCCGCACGCTCATTCTCCGCATTGTCGAATCCGGCTGCCCGTTGGGCGTGGCCGCCGTAGTTTCCGGCCGGCAGTATGAAGCGACGGCTGAGACCCAGGAACCCTCCGAGATCAGCTTTATGCGCCAAAGCGATTTGCTTCGCCTGATGCGCCAGCACGGTGAGTTCGCCCTGTGGGTAACGCAGCACATCAGCGCCGATTACGCGGCCACTTGCCGTGAAATCCGCGACCTCATCCTCTCCGACTCGGCCAGCGAAAAGCTCGCCCGCCTGCTCATGGCATGGCTCGACCAGAACACCAAATCGAAGAACCCCAGCCAGATGAAACTGGCATTGACGCATGAAGAGATCGGACAGATGATCGGCTCCTCTCGCGAAACCGTAAGCCGTCTTTTCGCCGGATTCAAAAAGCAGCGCATCATCCAGCAAACCGGCTCAACGCTGGTGATCCCAGACCGGGTAGCCCTGGAATCGCTGATCACCGCTTAAAGTTCAAAGAAGTACTACCGCTAGTCGGGGCCGGTCATCCTCCTTCCGGCCCCGTTTCTTTTTTGTTCCATAAATTTGTCATCCTGAGCGAAGCGAAGGACCTGCTTTTGCTCTGCTCCACAACGGAGGACGGCCCCATTTCTTTTTTTACGACTCGGGGAAAACCTGGGCGGTTGAAACGTTTCGTCGGCGCCGTTCACTATTATCTTGCCAGCGTTCCCTGAGTTCCCTCCGCATTGACAACGAACTGGCGAGGAGGTAACTAGCGATGGGCATTCTGCTCAAAGGCAAGTATTATCTCGGCCTGTTGCTGGTCGGAGTGGCCGCGGTTCTGCTCGTCCGCGCGGAGGAAAGATTCGACTATTCAACCGCGCAAGCCAGCCTGGTGGCCATTCTGCTGCTCTTGGCGCTGATGGTTTGGGATTGGTGGAAGGCGAATGGTGAAGCTCCTCCGTCGTCGCCCGATGCGTATGTTTATTATCGAGCCGCCAACCGAGTGCTGGCATGCGTTGCCGTCGGATTGGCCGCCGTCATACTCAACGCCAGCCGCTGGGACCGCTGGAGATATAAAGTCGTTGCCAGGTCGATCGGTTACGGCGCGCTGGTCGCGGGCGCGTTCTTCATCGGAGGAGTGCTGTTGGGTTATCTCTTCGGACTGCGTCCAGCCAGCTCCTCGCAGGGAGATTCCTCGGAATCGCCGCCGCGGCCGCATACCAATCTCGAAGAAATTGCCGACTGGCTGACCAAGCTGATTCTTGGCGCCGGACTGGTCGAGCTAACTCACCTGCGCGCCCCGATTTACGCGTTTACCGTTTTCATGGCGACCGGAGTCAATCCTCCGTTTATCTTAAACGGCGAAGAAGCCGAGGATCCGGGCAGCGCCGCCATCGCGCTGGCCATCATGAGTTTTTTCTCGGCCAGCGGCCTGCTCTATGGATATCTTTGGACGAGATATCAGCAGGCGCTTAAGGAAGCTCCCCCCGCGCTGGGTACAGCGCACTCTGCAGACGGGGCCGTCCGCGATCGCGCTGCCTGACCTGACTGACGGTCTGTGCCAAAGTAGATTTATGGCCGAAGACGAAAGCGTCGTCGCCAAGACGTCGTCCGCTCCACATGGGCCACGGGGAGAACGCCATGACGCTTCTGTAGAAGTATCGGAGGTGTAGGGGTCCTTCGACTCCGCAACTGCTTCGCTTCGCGAAGCGGCTACTCCGCTCAGGATGACAATTTAAGAACAGATGACACGTGGGGGCGCCCGTTACGCCTTCCCGTGAGGTCCGCCGCCGGAGTTACCTTCGTCCTGCTCATCCACATAGTCGGCAGGATTCGTAGGCAACTCGATCAGGTGCGCTCGTTCGAGAGCGCGGTAATATTCCGGACGCGCATGGCGGTAATGATCGGCTGGAACTTTGCCGTCGATGAAAGCGGTATCCATTGGATAGACAAGCGGATCGAATATCACCATGTAGGAGTGCCAGATCAAAATGGCAAAGGTTGCCAGCACCGCTTCATAGTAATGGACTGCGGTCGCCGCATCCGTAACCCACTTGGGAAAATGCCGCAACATGAAATTGTTGAACCACAACGCGAGGCCGGAAACGGTCATCACCAGCGTCCCCCACATGAACGCCAGGTATTCCAGCTTCTCCGCGTAGTTGAATTTTCCGAACTTCGGTTCTTCTTTCGTGAGTCCCAGATTGTAGGAGAAGACTTGCACGATGTCGGTCGCGTCTTTGATTTGCGGCATCATCGCCCACAGGAACATGCGGTCGCGCTTGACCAGCGCGAGGTGAATTATGTGATAGAGCGTGGAGGCCACGAGGATCACGGCCGCCGCGCGATGCACTCCGCCGCGGATGCCGTAGATGTTTTCCCCGAACAGAATCTGACGTGACAACCATGCGTCGGGATACTTGAGGGCAAATCCCGTGACCACCAAGGTTGGGAAGCTGAAGATCACTCCCCAATGGGCGATGCGGAAGTTGCGATTCATGCGCGTCACTTTCGCTCCGCTGATGTGGTGCGACTGCGGGTAAATCAGCTTGCGCAGAAAGTCGATGAGGTTGTGGAGGATCATGAAGCCCAAGGTCATTGGGATCAGGGTCCAATACGTCCAGCGGATCCACTCGACGACGGGATGCGCTTTGCCGGTCGAAGTTTGTACGTGTACCGGTCCAATGGCGAACTTGGATTCGACCACGCCTTTGTGACAGACTCCGCAGGTTTTGGCGAGGTTGGCCTTATTGACGGTCGAACGCGGATCGCTCGAACGGAGAATGGAGTGCACGCCATGGCAAGAGGCGCAATTCGCCGCCGTCACTTTCCCTTCTGTGAGGGCCAGCCCGTGATAGCTGTCGGCGTAGGATGTCAGGCGATCTACCGGCAAATCGTAGCGCACTGCCAAGCGGGGATCGCCATGGCAACGGCCGCAGGTCTGCGAGGAAACATTTTCGGCATTTAAGGGCGAGCCAGGATTTTTCGGGTCCATGATCAGGTGCTCGCCGTGGCAGTCGATGCAAACCGGCGCATCGCGCACGCCGTCCTTGACCGCTTCGCCGTGGACACTCTCGTTGAACTCCCGGGCGATTTCCTTGTGGCATTGCCCGCAGGTCCCCACCACTTTCCAGTGATTGACCTTGGAGCGCGCATCGGTGGCGGGAAAGATGTCATGAGTGCCATGGCAACTGGAACAGGTTGCCGCATCCTTGCCGAGCGCGACCGCGCGCCCGTGAACGCTCAGCCTATAGGAATCCGCCGGATGCGCCACCGGAATTTGGTGCCGCGACAAGAACCCCGCATCGCTGTGGCATTTTGCGCAAGTATCCGCCATGTTCTTACGAGCAACGGTCGAGTCCGCTTCGCTGGAGGCCTTCACCGCGTGAATGGGACCGTGGCAGGAGACGCATTTGGGTGCGTCGGGGTCGCCTTTTTTCGCGGCCTGCCCATGAATGCTCGAGGCCAGAGCGGTCACTTCCTCAGCATGACACTCGGTGCACTTTCCCGGCATCAGCGTCTCGGCGGTGGTAAGTTCGTGCACGCTGCCGTGACATGTAGCGCAAGCGGATTCGCCGAGGACGGAATGGGCGCTGGCGGGAAAGGCCTTGGCTTCGTCCGCGTGGCAGGTGGCGCATCGGACTTTGACAATCTTTGCGGGATGCGGAAACTCTTTGATGTCGGTGTGGCAATCTTTGCAGCTTAGAATCGCGTGCGCGCTGGCTGCATGCTTGGCCGGGTTGATGGAGATGCTCTTGCCGGCAGCGGATTTCATTCCGGCCTCGCCATGGCAGGCGAGACACTCCTGGTCTTTATTTGTCTCTGGCGCCGCCTTAGCCGCAGCCATCGTCGAACCGAACGACAAAACCAGGCAAACCAACGCAACTCGAGTCGCGAGCATTCCTACACCCTTCCCGTCAATTCAACGCAAACAACCAAACGCAAACCAGTTCTATCGATACGCGAACAACACCGCATAGATAATCCACAGCACAGTGCTGAATCCCACGGCTAGCGCTGCCCAGGCGAAAGTTCGAATCGTTTGGATCACTATCGGCTGATAAGGCTCCCCCATGTTTTCTTCCAGCTTGCCGGCGGCGACCAGCGCTTCGTACTCTCGGGGCTTATCCCTTTTTAATTCTTCGAGCGGCATCCGTCCGGTGAAGACGGTGATATCCATGGGAAACTTTTCGGGGCGCAAGTGGGTATTGAAGAAATGCACGGTAAAGATGAAACCCGTGGCCAGCAGCGCCTCGTCGCTGTGAACGATGGTGGCTACATTCAGGAACGACCCTGGGATAAAGCGCGTGAAGAACACCGGGAACCACAACGTGAGGCCGGTGGATCCGATGACTGCGATTCCCCAGAACACGGCGAAATAGTCGAATTTCTCCCAGTACGTCCAGCGGCCGTAAGCGGGACGCTCGCCGCGGCCGATGAACCACTTCAGCGTACCAATGAGTTCGGTTAAATCTCTTCGGTTGGGGATCATGCTGCCCGGTCCAAGCACCAGCGAGCGCCACGTGCTGTGTTCTCTTCTCTTCAGCTTGTACAAATCGACCAGGTGGGTAATGAAAACCCCGAACATCACAATCGCGGCGCTGCGGTGAATGTTGCCCGCGCTTTCGAATCCACCGAGCAGATGGGAAACGATGGCGGCCCATCTGGTGTACGAGAATTTGAGGGTCAAGCCCGTCGTCGCCAGACTCAGAAAGCTTACGATCATGCAGATGTGCAGAATCCGCTGCAGCCGGGTGAAGCGGACGAACTGGCGTTCTTCGCCTTCGGGCTTAGGTCGCGGTGTGCTCGGATTTTCCACACTGCCTCCCTCAGGCATGGGTTCCTCCCTTGCTTTCGGGCGCTTCCGGCGTCGTGGCGGTTTTCTCTTCGGCGGCACGTAATTCCCGGCGCATCTGGAAGGCTCGCGGCAGCCAGAGCAGCGTATGAATGCCACCGACTACGAACGTTCCCAGGAGCAACCCGGTCATTCCCCAGAAGGTGTAAAAGATGAAGGGATACTTTTTGGGGTCGTGGTGGGTGGCGTGCGTCAGGTAACCGGCGAAGCGGCGGGTGGCACCCTCGTGGCACTTACCGCAGGTGGCCGCCACGTTGGCCCGGCTGAGGTGCGAGCGCGGATCCGTCACTTTGAGGACGTCATGGGACCCGTGGCAGTCGTAGCACTTGGCCGCCTTGGTGTACCCAAGCTTCGAGACCTTTCCGTGATAGGTATCAAAATAGGTCTTGGCGATCTCCTCGTGGCAGCGTCCACAGGTGGCCATCACATTCAGCCGGAAACTGTTCTCATCGGTGCGGTGAATGGAGTGCGCGGTGTGGCAATCGTTGCAAACTGGAAGTGGTTTGCTGTAGCCGCTGACGCGCTTGGAATGGATGCTGTTCTCAAACTGCTCTTCAATGCCGTGGTGACACTGGCCACAGGTGTTGGGAACGTTGTTGGCGTTGACACTCGATGCCGGATCGGATCGGGGAAGGATGTGGTGAGCAGTATGGCAACTGGTGCAGGTCGCCGTCACCGTGAGGCCGTTCTTGAGCAGAGTTCCGTGAATGCTCTCGGTGTAGTTGGCGATGATTTCGTGCTGCAATCCGGTATAGCGCACGGCAGCTTTCTGACCCTCGCGGTGACAGCGTGCGCACAAGTTTGGGACATTGACGGCAAAGGTTGACGACTGCGGGTCCTGTTTGCCGAGGATTCCATGCGTGCCATGGCAATCCTTGCAGATCGGGGCATTGGGATCGTTCTTAGCGACCTGCTGTCCGTGGATGCTGGTGACATACTGCTTGCCAATTTCGTCGTGGCAAGCGGTGCAGTCCACTTTGTGGGTAATGGTTTCGCACGCTCGCACTCGCGAGGCGTTTACCTCAGAATGGCACTGGCTGCAGGCAATCTTGCTGTGGCGGGAGTGGGCTACCTCGTCCGCGTTGACATACATGGATTGCCCGTCACGCGCGCGGCGCAACTTCTCGTCGGAGTGGCAACGCATGCAGTCTGCATTGGCCATCCCCAGCTCATAGAAGACGTTTCTGATCTTGTGCGGCTGATGGCAATCCGGACAGGAGGGCAGCACGTTGGCCTGTTTTTCCCAGAGCTCGCCACGAATCACCTTGCGGTGTACGGTTTCGATTTGCGTGTGGCACTTGGTGCAGGTATTGGCAATATTCTTACGATTGATCGACGAAGCGGGATCGGTATGCGGCAGGATCGAGTGCGCGGTGTGGCAAGTGGCGCAGGTCGGGGCCACGGCCAGCCCCTTCTTCAGCAACGCCTCGCCGTGAATGCTCTCGGAGTAATTTCCCAGGATATTGTCCTGGGCAATCTGGCGATTGCGGGAAACGGGAGTTCCTTCCTGATGGCACTGGCCGCAGACGAATGGTATTTTCAGCGGCGTCACCGCCGAGTGCGGATCTTTCACCGGAAGGATGTCGTGGTTTCCGTGACAGGTCACGCAGTGGGGTGCGAGCGGATCGCCGCGCGCAATCGCCTTCCCGTGGAGCGATTTGCTGTACAAATCCTGCTCGCTGGAGTGGCAGGTGCCGCACTTTACGGGCAAAGGCTTTTCGTGCGGCAAATCCTTACCTTCGAGATCGGCGTGGCAGCCGGTGCAGCCGAAACTGGCATGGACGGAACCAGCAAATTTCTTGGGGTCGACATAAAGAGAAACGGTTTTGCCGCCTCGCGTCGTGGTGGTGCTTCTGTCGCCGTGACAGGCGAGACATTCGGCCCCAGGCTGATCAGCGGCGCGGACTGGGCGCTCGGAAAAGCGAAGGGAGAGCGCCGTGGCCAGGAGCGTCACCACTACAACTCCCATTGCCGTTCGCCACTTCCGTCGCAAAATTTTCTCTTCCGTCATGTCCGAACTCTTCGTAACGCTTACTTCAACCCTAGATCGGTCAGAATCTTGGGATTTTCCTCACCCGAAGCTAGAACCTCATGACACGCGGAACAATCATTGGTGATGGTTTGGCCGTCTTTGCTGGTGTGACTGCCGTCATGGCAGCGGAAACAGCCCGGGGAATCGTTGTGTCCAAGATTATTCGGGTGCGTGCCCCAGGTCAGACGCATGTCGGGGAAAATGTTGCGCAGGTAGATATTCGCTACTTCCTGGCCCGCCTGCTCAACCAAAGTGCGTCGCGTTTGATAGATCTGCGGGTAATTCGCGCGATAGAAATTGTTGAGCTCCTCCTTGATGCGCTGCTGCGCCACGTCGCGGGCGGGGTAATTCACCTTGAGAACCTCGACCGCCTTTTTCTTGATGTAAGGCAGCTCCGGGCTGATGCGCCCGAGCGACATTTGCTTGTCGACCGCGTTTTCGGGCAGATCGAAGGCGTGCGTGGGCCGGTTGTGACAATCCACGCAATCCATTACGCGATGCTCGCCCTTATCCAACTGCGCTTTGGTGGGCTTCGTATCCGTGGAAATGAATTCCGTGGTTTTTCCCTGATCGTCGGTGTAATACACGGCCGCGATGGTCTGCCGCTCGGGGTCGGTGGAAATGTACTGGATGCGCGCGTTGTCGGCGAGGTGGCGCCCGTGGATACCGACCGAACCCTGCCACGTGCGTCCGCCTACTTTCACCAGCAAGACGTCTTTCTGGGGGGTGTTCTTCTCATCGTCCTTGTAGCTGGTATTTACCTGGAACTTGTCTCCGGTAAAGCGCTGCGGCCAGTGACATTGCTCACAGGTTTCGCGCGCGGGGCGGAGGTACTTTACCGGCGAAGGAATCGGCCGCGAATAGGTGTGAAAAGTTACCGCTACAACTTGCCGCAACCCGGAAAGTTTCGAGCGCACAAACCACCCCGCGCCCGGCCCGATGTGGCACGCGACACAATCCACGCGCGAGTGGGGTGAATTCTGATAGGCCGTAAACTCGGGTTCCATTACGGTGTGACAAGTCTGCCCGCAGAACTCCGTCGAATCCATGTACTGCACGCCGCGGTACGATGCCGTGCCGATAATGAGCAGATTGAGCATGGTCGCTGCGGCCACGTACTCCAGGGTATGCCGGACCACGGGCAAGCTCAGGTCGATGGCGGGGAAAACCGACGGCAGAGTCCCGCTCGCGATCAGGCTTCGCCGGCGGAGCCAGATGCCCAGTGGAATTAGGAGCAAGCCGAGTACAAAAACGCCCGGGAGGATCAGAAAGATCAGAAGGCCAATATAAGGATGCGGGGGGCCCGGCAGGAAGACTTCATAGAACCAGAAAGCGATGGTGGTGAGCGCCGTGCTCGTCGTGAGCACGGCGCCCGTAAGGGTGATGAAATTCTGCCCAAGAAAGTAAATTGGCTGCAACCGCTCTCGGATGTGTTCTTGCAGAGTCATTGGAACCAGCTGCTCTCCTTCTGCCATACGTCGCTCGGTAGACACACAGCAGGCTTCGGCGTCCGATCACTCGCCGTGCTCGTCAGTGTTCACCAATCTCGATGACGGAACCCGCCAGGACTACTTCTTCAGCGTGCGGATATAAGCCACCAGTCCCTTGATCTCCTCTGGCTTCAACTTATCTCCGTACTTGGGCATCTTGGGCGCCTTGCCGTCTGTGATGACCGCCGTGAGAGCAGCATCCGACTTGCTTTGCACGTCGGCACTCGAAAGATCGTGGCCGGCCGCTTTCTTTCCATCAGCGCCGTGGCACATGGCACATTTTGATTTGTAGAGATCCGCGCTTTGCGCATGCGCCGACAATGAAAGGGTGAGCACCAGGGCAAAAACCGCTGCGACGGCCAAACATCGGATATCAATTCTCTTCATTTTCGAGTCTCCATTCGGTTTTTAGTGTTGAACAATACAACAGTCGATGTGTCAACCTGCAATACTCAGCCTTTTGAGGGTCGGGCTTCTGTGATCCCGGTCACACCTCGTTGTAATCGTAATGTTTGCCATGGATTGGAAAGACTAAAAGACTAAAGCAGCGGAGAGTGATCTCCGACTGAATCGGTCGCGCGGAGAGACAGTTGACGTGGAATCCTTGCTCTGAAAATCGCCCTCTTTTTTCCTGGTGTCAGGCGCCGACTGCTTCAAAATGCTCTTCGATTTCTTCCAGAGTCTTCCCTTTCGTTTCCGGCAGAAATACCGTGGCTGTGATGAAATAGATTACGGTGCAGCCGGCAAAGCCAAAGAACATGGTTGCGTAACCATACTTGCCAACAGTTGGCAGAAACACGGCGGCGAGCGTGGTCGAAACCGCCTGGTTCACCAATAAGGCAATACTCATGCCGTTGGATCGAATGCGGGTTGGCATCAATTCCGAAAGCGCCAGCCAAACGCAAACTCCGGGGCCAATCGCGAAAAACGCAATGAAGACAAGAAGCGTGATCTCCACCAGCCAACCATTGTGAGTGGTCGCCTCGGGAGTGATGAGGGCAGCATCGATCTTTAGCGGAGCTTGGCGCGCCGCCTCAAGATTGGCGAAGGGATTCGAGAAAAACGCGACCACTTTATTTGCCGGCACACAGCTTTCGCGTGTGATTTCAATCGGCTTGGCGGACTTGTCGTTGGAACGCGCCACCTTGGTCGAGGCGCGGAAGTCTCCATAGGAGTAGATGACGACCAGCGAGGTAGGCCGGTTGCCGATCGCCCGGCCCACGTCTCCGCTGGCCGTGAGGAGCGCATCGGCGGTCATCTCGTCATATTGCAGGACGACCTTCTGGCTGGTATCGACTTCGGCATTAGTCATGGCCTGAACCGCCGACCGCGCATCCACGCGCAGCTTTTCGGTTCGCTTAAACAACATGCTGGTGCAAAGCAGCGCCACGATGATTCCGGCGCTGCCGACCGACAGCAGGAATTTGCGTCCCTTGCGGTCCACCAGCAGTACGCCGATGACGGTCATCAGGAAATTGACGGTCGTGAAAAAAACGTAGCCCCAATGCGCCTGCACATCGGAAAGACCGGCTTGCAGAAGAATGTTGGTGTTGTATCCGATGATGGAATTGACGCCGGTGGCCTGGGTGCACGCGAGAATCACGCAGGCAAGGACAAACGGAATTACATATTTGCGGCGCAGAAGCGATTCTTCGACCTTGGCTCCGGTTGAGGTTCTCGTTTTCTCGGCGGCAGCCGTTTCCTCCATCTCGGCCAACTCGATTTTCGCTTGCTGGTCGGTGCGGGAGCGGAGAAGCGCGGCATAGGCAGCGTCCGTTTCTCCGTGGCGGAACAGCCAGCGCGGCGACTCCGATACGATCAGGCCGCCGATTACGAATAGAATGCCGGGGGGCATGGAAACCCAGAAGATGCCGCGCCACGCCGTGTCTTTGAAGGCGAAGAGCCGGGAGGGATCGCCCAGTTTCGCCACCTCTTCGACGCGAAAGCTGAAGTACATGCCCACGATAGCCGCGGTCACCAGGCCGAGTGTTAGCAGCCATTGGAAAATGCCCGTTCCCTGGCCGCGATGCGCTGCCGCCAGGCATTCCGCCAGATAGAGCGGGACGACAACTCCGATGAGGCCGGCGCTGATGCCCTGCAACACGCGGCCCAGCACCAGCGACTCATAGCCATGGGAGAGCGCAATCGTTGGAATGCTGCAGACGAACAGCAAGCCACTGACGATCATCAGCGGCTTGCGCCCGATCCAATCGGCAAGAGCGCCCGCAAACAAGGTTGAAATCACGCTGCCCAGCAGCACGGCCGCGACGACGATCGAAAGCTGGCCGGCATTCAGGCCGGAGGTAGCCTCGAGATAAGGCAAAGCCCCGCCGATAATGCCGACATCAACTCCGTAGAGCAGTCCACCCAGTCCCGCTACCAGCAGAAGGAAGCGGTTGTAGCCAGCTTTTTGCATTCTCGTCCGATCTATTCTTGTCCGGTCTATTTTTTGTCCGGTCTATTTTTGTCCGCTCTATGCGCGTGCTGGTTCGCGATGTTTCAGGGTTGGCAAGTTCCGAATGGACTTCCCTGCTTTCTTCTGCGCGACGCGTAGCTCATAAAGGCCTTGCAGATTAAGCCAGAATTCGGCCGTCGTGCCGAAGAAGTGGGCGAGGCGTAAGGCGGTGTCGCCAGTGATGGCGCGCTTTCCATTTAGGATCTCGGTCACGCGGTTGGTCGGGACATCCAACTGCCGGGCCAGTTCGGCCGCACTCATGCCCAGTTCCTTCAGTTCTTCGGCCAGATGTTCGCCCGGGTGAATCGCGGTAAGTGCCATGATGATTCTCCTAATGGTAATCAACGATCTCCACGTTCGAAGGGCCAGGCATTTCCTCTGGCCATCCGAAGCAGATGCGCCACTGGTCATTGATGCGGATACTGTACTGGCCCTTTCGGTCCCCTTTCAGCGCTTCAAACCGGTTGCCGGGTAATACGCCGAGGTCTCTCAGCACGGCCGCCGCTTCTAATCGATCCAGCTTCAGACGGGCGGCACGTTCGATTCCAGAGAACGCCTTGACCCGTTTACCGGCGGCGAAGTCCCGGGTGCGCTTGTCCCGGTAGCTGACGATCATGGCTGAGCATAGCTTCCGTTATGCGTTACGTCAAGCGTAAATGCTGTCAACTCGGAAGGTACGCCGCTCAGAAGCTCGACGCGTGCTGGAGAAATCGGAAAGTGATTCCAGTTCCGTAAGGCTGAACGCGATTTCCCCGGCGCCAAAGCGGGTGGCTAAGGTCGATCCCTTTTTGGCATCGATTCTCTGACAGGGCGTGGCAAGGACTCAGACTTCGGTGGAAAGTTTTGCCGTCGGGAAGTTGCCGAGCTGCGCTCGGCTGGGCAGGTGAGGGCACCTGCCCCTACGCCAGCTTGGAATTTTTTCATGGGACTAGCTGCCCGAATCGTCACGCGTTCGCTGCTTGCCCTGACTCTCCTGTCGTCTCTGCGCTCCCCAATTGCCAGCGGAGTTTCTTCGCGAGTTCGTGAATCGCTTGCAGTTTCGAGGAGGCCGCCGGGAGCAGGTCTGGAGTTTCCAAAGCGAGTTCCGTTGACAGCAGAAGCGCGGTAACCGTGCCGTTCAGTTCGCTCTGGAGCTTGCCGAGCGCCGCTCGCCGTGCCTTCCCTTCCTCACGCCGCCGGCGCTGCACGGCCGCCCGGACTTCCCGCACCAGGCGCTGCATCCCACTGATTACCAGGTTGACCTGCACCGGAATGGCGGTGCCCAAACGCTCGATCGTGGTTAGGGATTCATCCGGTTCGGTTTCGACGAGATACTGATCGAGCACCACAGCCAAATACTCTTCCGCTCGCACCAGCGCGGTTGCCCGCGCCATGCTTTCCGCGATCACGACCTCATCGCCCGTGGCGTTGTGCAGCGCCTCGGCACACTCGCCGGCCCGCTCGATTGACGTCACTAGAAGGATCATGACGAATCCTTCGCAACTTCCGGGCCAAATCTCTTAGCTGAAAATGAATGGGTTATGCAGCTCGACCTTCGATGAGAGTTCTGTTCTGGAACAACGCGGTGCCCACTTGCTCAGTTTTGGAACTGGGGCCACTTGCAATTGGCAATTTGTAATTTGTAATTTCGGGGCCAAAGGCTTTACCACAGAGGGCCCAGGGGTACACAGGGATTCACAGGGGAACCCAACGTCAAAATCTCCCTGCATTCCTTGGCAATTTCAATTGCCCATTTCCAATCACAAATTAAAAATTCACTTGTTCGTACTCTTTCAGCTTGCGGTACAGCGTGGTCTTGCCAATGCCCAGCAGCCGCGCCGCCAGCATCTTGTCTCCATTGACCTGCGCCAATGCATTCAGGATGGTTTGTTTCTCCAGTTCCGCCATGGGCACGATGCCATTGTTGGGCTGGGTCATCGCCATCAGTTCGACGGGGGCGCCGTAAACCTGGGTGGGAAGGTCGCGAACCTGAAGTTCGTTTCCGCTGCTAAGCGCGCACGCCCGTTCCAGGGAGTTTTCCAACTCGCGCACGTTGCCCGGCCAGTCGTAATTCAGCAGCGCCTTGAGCGCCTCGTCGGAAATCCTTTTTTCCATTCCAGCGTCGCGTCCGATACGTTCCAGAAAATGCGCCACTAGCAGCGGGATGTCCTGCCGGCGCTCGCGCAAAGGGGGAATCCGGAGGGTCAGCACGTTCAGCCGAAAGAAAAGATCGCGGCGGAACGTGCCCTCGGTTACGGCCCGCTCCAAATCGCGATTGGTCGCAGCCAGAATTCGCACGTTGATCGGAACCCGCTTCACGCTGCCCACCGGACGAATCTCCTTCTCCTGAATCGCGCGCAGGAGTTTCGCTTGCAAGTCGGTCGGCAACTCCCCAATCTCGTCGAGGAACACGGTACCGCCTTCGGCGATGGCCAGCAGGCCGTCCTTGGGATTGGTTGCGCCCGTAAAGGCGCCGCGTACGTGACCGAACAGTTCGCTTTCGATCAAGGTCGGCACGAGCGACCCGCAGTCGACGGGGATGAAGGGTTTGTTGCGGAACAAGCCGGCAAAGTGAATCGACTTCGCAACCAACTCCTTGCCCGTGCCGCTTTCCCCCAGAATCAGCACGGGATGCGTGCTCTGCCCGGCCTTAGCGATGATGCGGTAGAGTTTTTCCATGTCGGGCGCGCGCCCGACGATGTTGCCAAACCCCTGCCGCGACTTGATCGTCTCCCGCAGCACACGATTCTCCGTCTTCAAACGCAGATGAGTCGCCACCCGTTCCAGGAGTAGACGCAGTTCTCCCATGCTGAAAGGTTTCGTGACGTAGTCGTAGGCGCCATCTTTCATGGCCTGCACCGCTGATTGCACCGTGGCGTAGCCGGTGACTACGATCACCAGAGCTTCCGCACGGTGCTTTTTGATGGTGTGCAGCGCGGCCAGGCTCCCGTCGCCTGGCCGCAGGTCGAGGAGAATGGCGTCGGTGTGGTCGAGTTGACGCAACGCCTGTTCGGCGGACTCCGCCACCTGCGCATTGAATCCCAGCGACTGCGCCACCTCGCGGCAAGACTCGCGAATGCTGCGGTCATCGTCCACGATCAGAAGGTTCAGGAAGTTGGCTGCTTCGATTTGTGGCGAACGGCTCTGCGTTAGGGCAACTGCTGATGATGCGGTGACCATGTCGACTCTCCCTCGTGGTAAATATTCATGATTGAATGTCGAAGCGGGACTTGCTCCGTCTCTCGCGTTGCGCGGGCGAGACGCCCCCGCTACAGCCGGCGAGACGCTGGCGCTACGGAAATCTTCAGGGGCTGGGAGCCGGCGGGCTAGCCCTCGGCGAAGCGGCTACGATCGAAGAAGCTTCCTTTGCCGATTCCTCGAGTGCGTCTTCGAACAACGACGTGCGTGGCGCAGAGTCAGCGTCAATGTCAATGACCGGCAGCAACACTTCAATCAATGTGCCGCGTCCCGGTTCGCTCTCGACCTCAATCATGCCGCCGGCCTCGCTGACGATGCGTTGCACTGTTGCCAGGCCCAGACCCGTGCCGTCGCCCGGTTTTTTGGTGGTAAAAAAAGGCTCGAACAACCGGGTGCGCGTTGCCGCATCCATGCCGCAACCGTTGTCTTTCACGGCCAGCGAAACGGCGTGGCGCGCGCTGCCGGGGCAGGAGTCGATGGCAAAGTTACTGGCAAAGTCTCCGGGAGATTCCCGGGGGAATTCCGACGCACGCGTGATCAGCCTGATCTTTCCACCCCGCGGCGTGGCGTCGCGCGCATTCAGCACCAGGTTTAACAAGATCTGGCGCAACTGCGCCGGATCGGCGAGGACAAGTCCGACGGTGGAGTCGAGCGCGGTCACCAATTCAATCTGCTCGCCAATCAGCCGCCGCAACAGATTCTCGGTGGAAGTCACAACGTGGTTAACAGAAATTGGGCGTGGCTCCGCGGCCTGCTTGCGCGCGATCGCCAACAGCTGATGGGTCAACGCCGCTCCTTGCTCGCCTGCCATGCGCACCTCTTCCACGTGTTGGCGCAGATCGTTTTGCTCGGATTCGTATTCCTCGAAAGCACGGCGCTCCGAGGCCGGGAGTTGCAAGGCGAGGTTCATAGATTCAGGGTTGGTCGATTCCAGCTTTGTCGCGCCGGAGTTTGTCGATGCCAGGTCCGCCAGGCCACTGCTTTCCCAAGTAGCGTTTTGGAAATCGCGCCTCTCCAATCCGGCGCTCAGGAGGTCGCAATACAGCAGAATGCCGGTCAGCAGGTTATTGAAGTCGTGGGCGATTCCTCCTGCGAGACGTCCGATGACTTCCATCTTTTCCGCCTCGCGCAGATGCTCTTCCACTTGCCTGCGCTCGGTCGCGTCCGCCAGCATTGTGATCAGAAACGCGGGCTGCCGCCGCTCATCGCGCCCCAGCGAGACCGTCAGATGACCCCAGAGTTCGGAACCGTCTTTGCGCCGGTAACGCTTTTCGATTTCGAACCAGCCGCGCTCGCCGCGGAGGAGTTCGCCCAGCAATCGTTGGTCGGGCAGGCACTCGTTGGGCGATCCATCGCCTGGCAAACCATCGCCGGAATAAAGGTGGCGGCCGATTCCCGGATAGAACTCGCCCGTGTCCGCATTCGTCAGTTCTTGCAGGCTGTAGCCGAGCATTCTGCCGAGCGCGGGATTGGCGTCCAGAAGCCGGCCATCCAACCGGCAAATGCCGATGCCAATCGCGGCCCCTTCAAACACCGCCTGGAAGCGCAAAGCTTGAGTGAAATCGTGCGCCGCCGGAAATTGAGTCATGACGTTCATGCCAGTGCCACTCCTCGGAGCTTCAGGTGTCAGGCGTCAGGTCTCAGGAAAACCGAGCTAAGACCTAAGACCTTCTCCGATTCCAAGCTGGGAAAAAGCAGGTTCAATCTCCCGCAAATGAACCGCACCCGCCTGATTAGGGAAAGTGTAGAGAGATTTCTGCCGCCGCTAAGTGCGGGCCATCACACCAAATTTGTGACAATTAATTGATATCCTGATTAGGGCAAAACATGCCGTTTCCCGCCAATCGCATCGCTGTCATCATGCTAGTGCTCAGTCTTTGCGCTTGTGGACGGCCTCCGGCGGAAAGCAGTTCAGACTCCAAAGATTCGCAAAAGCTCCCCTTCGATCGCCAGCCGCGGGCGACGGGGATTTCGCCGAGCCAGTCGGTGATTCCATCCGCCACGAAATTGCCGGAGGGGACACCCATCCCAATTCGGTTGCAGAGCGCGCTCTCGAGCGCGTCGGCGCATGCGGGGGACACCTTCCACGCCATCCTGGATGAGCCAATTGTGATCGACGGCCAGACCGTGGTTGCGCGCGGCACACCCGCGACTGGGCGTGTGCTCGAGGCCAAACCCTCCACTAGATTTGGCGGGAAGCCGCCCGATAATACGCCAGATTCGCCTGAAGCCGGCTACCTGCGCATTGTGCTGGTGAGCTTAAAGGTCGGGGGCAGGCCGGTGGCGATTGAGACCTCCAGCATCTTCGCTAAGGGCGTTTCTCGCGAAGCAAGAAACGCGGGCACCGGCACATCGTCCGGGCTCGGCCAAGCGGAGAGAGATAAAAATAAAGATGTCGAATTCGGCGTTGACCGCCATCTCAACTTCCGTCTGGCGCAAGCCGTTGACTTGCAGTAGGCCAAACCTGAGATAATTCTGACGCGCTCCATTTCAAACTCAGGCAGTCGTGCCGTGCAATCCACGAAGCCCGCAGCTTTAGCAGCAGCACCGGGTAAAACGAGGGATGACCGGCCATGAGGAATCACCATGCGTATTCGTTCTGTGCGTATGTTAGTGTGCGCTTTCTTGCCCTCTCTGTTATTAGCGCTGGTAGTGCTGTCGTTGTCGACGGCATCGTTTGCGCAGATTGGCGTGGCTATTACCATTGGCCCGCCGCCTATTCCGATCTATGAACAACCGCTTTGTCCGGGCGACGGCTACCTCTGGGTGCCGGGGTACTGGGCTTACGACTATGACATCAACGACTATTACTGGGTTCCAGGGACATGGATTTTGGCGCCGGAAGTCGGTTTCCTTTGGACTCCGGGATGGTGGGGTTGGGAAGGTGGCCACTTCCGGTGGTGGGACGGCTATTGGGGACCGCACGTTGGTTTCTATGGCGGCATCAACTACGGCTTTGGCTATTTCGGTACCGGTTTTGAAGGGGGACGCTGGGACGGCGGACATTTCTTCTACAACCGCGCCGTCATGAATATCAACGTGAACGAAATTCATAACGTCTACAACACGACCGTGATCAACCGCAATGAGAACCACGTCGCGTTCAACGGCGGTAACGGCGGAATCAATGCGCGTCCGACCTCGGAAGAAGAAGCGTGGGGGCGCGAGCGACATATCGGGCCGGTAGCGGCGCAAACTGAGCATATACAGGCGGCGCGAAACAATCCGCAGATGCGCGCGTCGGCGAACATGGGGCGGCCGCCGATCGCGGCCACAGCAAGGGCCGGAGAATTCAGCGGTCGCGGCGTTGTCGCAGCGCGAGAAGCTGGAGGATCCTACACTCCTGCTCACGGTGGCGGTATGGCGAAGGGCGGCGGAAATGCCGTCCATCCCCACGAACTTCCCCCGGTGCAACGGCCCAGCGCTCCGAATACTGGCAATCCAAAGATGGACCAGAAGTACCAGCGGGAGCAGGACAAGCTGGTAGCCAGGCAGAATCAGGAACGCGACAAGCTCCAACAACAGCAGGAGAAGGAACACCAGCAACTGGCGCGGCAGAAAGCCCCTCCAGAAAGAACGCAGCAAGTGGAGCAAAAGCACCAGCAACAGACGCAGCAACTACAGCAAAAACACCAGCAGCAGACGCAGCAGATGCAGCAGAGACAGTCTGGGAACCGCGGCAAAAAGTAAGATCGCCCTGCGGCGGAGAGCTGTGACCGTTCACTACACGAGGCCTCTTGGAATGGCCAGTAAACGGGGATCGGGCGAGACATTGGCTAGACCGCCGATGCCTCGCCCGGCGTCCGAGCAATGCTCTCGCTTTATTCGAATTACCTTGGTGATCTTACGCAGCCATTAGCGCGCTCTTAGACTTGGATCACGCGATATGGCCCTTTCCTACCGTCGCTCCTCGTGCTGGCTGGCTGCTCTGGCAGTGTTGTTTTCGCTTTTTATTCCTGTCCCCGCATCTTCCCAGTCGCAAGCAGAGAGTACGGGTAAACGCAGGGTGGTGCAGCGGACGGCCCCCGCCTATCCAGCCCTTGCGCGTAGTATGGCGCTGACAGGGGTGGTTCGAGTCGAGGTCGTGGTTTCTCCCGACGGCAGCGCCAAGACAGTGGGGGTTAAGGGCGGGCATCCGGTGCTGACGCAAGCGGTCGTGAACGCGGTGCACAATTGGAAGTGGGAACCGGCTCCTCGTGAATCCCGCGAGCTTGTCGAAGTGAAATTCTCTCCCGAATAGATCCAAACCGGTACTTCACTCCACCGGTTGATTTCCGGAATCAACCTCGAAGCTAGATCAATCGCGCGACGATCAATCCCGCGTTCTGCCATGAGAAGGATCGCTTGAGCTGGCGACATCGAGGTCGAGATGCATCCGCTGGGCGGAAGCTCCTGCGGGAACTACGCCCGGTGGGTAACAGTTTCCGTCCTCGTTATAGGTAGCGGAGCAGCCGCGGGCGAAATCAGGGCGCTTCGGAGACTGGGCAAACTGCCAGACATCGGCAAAGTGGATGCCGCTCGATTCCGGTGAAAGATTTTCTCGCGAGACGGAGCATCCCGGCGATGGTGGACAGGAGTCGTTGACCACCCAATACTTTATTTCCCTTACCCCCGCATTTTGCCGGATATCTTCGGCGCTTACGATAGAGGCGCCGGAATCTTCCCTGGCGGCAATGCCCGAGCAATACACTCCCGCTATAAAGTGCGCGGCAGTCACTCCATCGACCCAGGCATGAAGATAGGCTCGCTGCTCACGGAGAAGACGCCCCCCTTGTTCCTGATCGAGGAAGATGATGGTATGCGGGGGAAACCCCTCGGCGTGCGCAGCGCGGACCGCTGCAACTGCGTCGGAAGCACCCAACTTTGCTGCGTCGCCAGCGCGCCTGATCTCCGCGTAGGTGCGTCCGTTGAACAGAACCAGAAAGCCGAAACCTGCGGCCTGGAGGGTCTTGCGCTTCCCCGTCCAGGAATTGGTCTTGGCGCCCGGTGGGTTGTTCAGCCAGTAGCCGGAGTAGGAGAAGGTCTGGCGGAGAATCTTCAAATTCGCGTCGCCGGGATAATCGTTGCGATCAAAGCCGATATATCCGGCAGCGGCCGGGCGCGCTTGGGAACCGGGCGCGAGTTGCAGACCTGAAGCGAGGGCTGCTCCCGCGAATGCGATTAGCAACAAAGCTTTCATACTTCGGAGTCCTGCGCTGTTAACTTAGGCCGTCATCTCCTGGTTATGTTTAAGCTCGGGTTTTGCTGGGGCCGCGGGCAAACGCAGGCGAAAAGTGGTGCCGGCTCCCACGATGGAATCGAATTCCACCGAGCCATAGTGCCACTGCATGATCTGGTAGGTTTGCGCCAAGCCGATGCCGCTGCCACCCTGGTCGCTCTTGGTGGTGTAGTAAAGTTCGAAAATTTTCTCCTGCGCTTCGGGCGGAATGCCGCAACCCTGGTCGAGCACTTCGGCGAGAATCATGTCGTCATTGCGCCGGGCTTTCAACGTGAGCGTGCCTCCCGCCGCCATGGATTGCACGCCGTTCAGCACCAGGTTCAGAATCGCCTGCTTCATCAGATCGGAATCGGCCCGCACCATAAGGGCATCGCCAGAATTCATGGTGTCCGCCGCCAGAGACGGGGCAAGCCCCGTCTCTACAGCTTTGTTGGGAAGTTCCAGCACCATGCGCACTCCATGGCGCGCGGCATCGGGCGCGGCTAGAACCGATACGCTCTCTAGAATCTTGCGCAGATCGACGTCCTCGAGCCGCAGATCGCGAGGACGGGTGAAGTCCACCAGAATCTGCACGACCCGGTCGAGGCGGTGAATTTCGTTGCCGATGATGTCCATGTGGCGGCGCGTTTCGGGGTCATCCTGCTGCAGTTTGTTTTGCAGCAACTGCAGGTGCAGGACGATGGCGTTGATGGGGTTCTTGACTTCGTGGGCCACGCCTCGAGTCAGGCGCCCGCTGGCGGAGAGACGGCGCGAGATTTCAATCTCATTTTCGATGCTGCGCACCGATTCGGTGTCGCGCATGGTGAGCAGCGCGCCGATCGGCGTGCCTTTTTCCTGAATGAAATCGAGCGACACCTGCACGCGGCGGCCATCGACGGCGTCGAATTCGTACTGCACCAATGGACGCTGCTTCTGAAATGCGGGGAGTACCACGGCGCCGAGGACGGTTCCATCAGAAAAAATTTCTTCGGCGGTGCGTCCAAGAATTTCGCGGCGGGGGCGCCCGAGGAATTTTTCCGCCGAGGCGCTCACCAGAACCACCCGCGAATCGCGCGTGAACAGCATGAGGCCGTCCTGCAGCTTGGTCATGACTTGCTCGACGTTGTCTTTCAACGCGGAAAAAATCTGGTTGGTATCGCGAATCTGCCGGCCGAGGTGTGCGATTTTCAGCGACACCAGGCCAACTTCGTCCTCCGAAGCGGACTCGTCGGCGGGCAACAGATCTCCGGCACTCGCGCTGTCGAGGTTGCGGCTGATGGCCTTCAAGGGGCCAAGCGCCACATTCGAAACCACCGCCGCCAGCACCAGCGAACAAAAAATCGCAACCACGGAAAAGAAAGCCGACTGCTGCAGTTTCGGCGTGAGTTCGTTGCGCAGAAAAACCGTCGAGACACCCACGCGAACGCTGCCAAAAACCTGTTTATCCAGCTGAAGTCCAATGCTCACGTCATAAACCGCGCCGGGGGCGTATAGCATGCGCAACTGGTGGCGGAAACCCGCGTCGCGCAACGTGCTCAAGGGTGCGCGCGCCGGAATCGGCTTGCCGTTGAGTGCCGGATTGGTGTCGAGAATAGCCACCCCGTTCGGGTCAATGATGGCGGCATCGTAGATGATGCGGGAATTTCCCACCACCGATTCCAGCATGTCATTAAGGTTCGTATCGGTCTGCAGATAGCTGGTGATGGCGGCCCGCATCGCCTTGGGATTTTCGGTATTGACCCGGGTGCTGGTGAGATCGGGCACCGCTTTGGAGGCAGCGTATTCCAGTTGGTTGGTGAGCTGGGACGCGGTTTCATCGGCCCACAGCAGGCGCTGGCGCAGCAATTGCGACAAGTAAATCCAAGAAAAGCCGACGACGAGGGCCGTGAACAGCGTGGTGATCACGAGCACGATGATGAATTTACGAGTCATCGGTGATTGGCGGCGGGAGACGGGGCAAGCCCCGTCTCTACACAGAAATTTTCCTCAGTCCTCCGCGGTCACTAACGCATCCTGTGGCCGGCCGTATTCTTTCAGCTTGTTATGCAGCGTTTTCAGGCTGATGCCGAGCATCTCCGCGGCTCGCGTTTTGTTATTCCCAGTCGCCTGCAGGGTTTTCAGGATGAGGAGCTTCTCCGCTTCCGCAACCGTCGTGCCCACACTGAGATGCACGGCGTCGGGATCGTTCAGGACTGGGCGCACGCTCTGGCCAAAGCCCGGGGGCAAATGTTTGGTTTCCACCAGTCCTGCCTCGCAGACGATGACCGCGCGTTCCAGCGTGTTGCGCAGCTCGCGCACATTGCCCGGCCAGCTATAACTCTGGAACATGTTGAGCACGGCCTCGCTCACGTGCGACACCTTGCGATCGTGCTTCTGGTTCATGTCCCTGAGCAGGCTCTCCACTAAATCGCGGATATCTTCTTTATGCTCGCGCAGCGCCGGTAAATGAATATTGAAAACGTTGAGCCGGTAATAAAGATCTTCGCGCAGTTCACCGTTGGCCACGGCCTCGTCGGGAACTTTATTGGTGGCGGCGAGTACGCGCACGTCGACCGAGGTTTCGACCTTGCTGCCGAGCCGGCGCAGTTTGTGATCTTCCAGCACGCGCAAGAGCTTGGCCTGAGTGCCCACCGGCATCTCGCCAATTTCGTCGAGCAGCAGGGTTCCACCTTCGGCGAGTTCGAAGCAACCGGTGCGGCGCTCCACCGCGCCCGTGAAGGCGCCTTTTTCGTGGCCAAAAATCTCGCTCTCGATGAGCGTCTCGGGAATGGCTGCACAATTGATGGGAACGAACGGTTTGTTGCGCCGCGGGCTCAGATCGTGGATGGTGCGCGCCACCAGTTCCTTGCCGGTGCCGCTCGCCCCGGTGATCAACACCGAGGCCGTGCTCGGCGCCACCAGCTCGATGAGGCGGAAGACCTCCTGCATTTGCGGGGACGCGCCCACCAGCAATCCGAGCGCTCCCTTGTCGCGCAAGCGGCGGCGCAGCGATTCGTTTTCGGTGCGGGTGTGGATGATCTCGCCGATGTTGGTCAGGATGGAGCGCAGCCGGCGGAAGTCGATGGGCTTTTCTATGTAGTCCTGCACGCCCAATCGCCCAGCGTGAAAGGCGGTGTCGGTTGCTTTCTGGGCGGTGACCATGATTACCGCGATCGATTGCGCCAGATCGGCCAGTTTCTCTACCAGTTCCATGCCGCCCATGCGTGGCATCTTCACGTCGGTGATTACAATGGAGGGGGTGAAAATAGGAATTTTTTCCAGGGCTTCCACGCCATCGGAAGCCGTGTCGGTGCGATAGCCCCATCCTGAGACCAGCTCCGCCAGCCCGGTTCGTTCGTTCGCTTCGTCTTCGACAATCAGTACGCGTTCTTGGGTCATGAGTTCGTGTGCTGCCGATACTAACTGCATTATTCAGGGAACAGCGGCGCCCCGCAACCCCGCGGGAAAAGCCCGGAGCGTCATTTTGAGACACGGCAAGTTTGCAACCTTCCAGCAGTAAACCGCAACTAGTGAGCAAAACAGAACAGTTCGCCGTCGCCGTCGATGCGATGATTCTCCCGCGAAGGGGAGATGTATGCATAAGGATGGGCGGAGGCAGAATTAGTAACCCGGATGATTTGCCGGACAATTTCGCATCCTTCCTCTTTTGCAAAACTGCCCGCTTGCTGTAGAATTCTCTGTCTCCCAAGGTGCAGCGTATCCGTGCGTGCCGTAAGACTTTGTTGATTGCAGAAGTCGCGCTTTATTGATTTCAGTTCTACTAAAAAACTACAGTGGATTCGATTCGGAGGAACTCAATGTCAATTTGTCACAAGACCTACCGGACATGCGCGAGTGTCGCGCTCATTCTGGCCCTCGTTCTGATTGCATTGCCGTTGATGCTGAACGCGCAAACGGCTGCGCCCAACGCGCCGACTCCACAGTCGGAAAGCTCATACCCCAAATATGAGTTGTTCGTTGGCTATCAGTGGTTAAACCCCGGCGGCGATATTCCCGATACCAGTACATCACCGCCCACACCTTACCAGATCCCCTCATTGTCGAGGGGCATGGGCGCCAATTTCTCCTACAACTTCGACAAAAATTTCGCGCTCGAAGCCAATTGGGGAGTGAACTGGAGCGACGGCAACCATATCAACATCAACATGGGTGCGGTTGGGCCGAAGGTTGTTTATCGCGGCGAAGACGGCGTGGAATTTTTCGCGCACGCCCTGGTCGGCTTTGAGAAGATCTCCTTTCTGAGCGTCAATAACAGCACCCACGTCGGCGGGTTGCTCGGCGGCGGTATGGATTACAGGCTCACCAAGCACTTCAAGCTCCGTGTATTTGAAGCCGACTATCAGGTCGCGGGGGCGAACTGGGCTAGCATCGCGCCGCCTAGTGAATTCGGGCTGCGTCATGCGGGCTATAACGGCGCGCGCCTGACGACCGGCTTGGTCTACGAGTTTGGCGGCGGCGCTCCCATCGTTCCGCCAGCGGCGGCCTGCTCGGTGCAGCCCTCCTCAGTGATGGTGGGCGAACCGGTGAACGCCACGGTGGTGCCCAGCAACTTTAACCCCAAGCACACGCTGACTTATGCCTGGACGAGCAATGGCGGCAAGATTAGCGGCAAGGATACGGGCGCGAGCATCGACACGGGTGGCATGAGCGGCGGCAACTACACCGTGACCGCAACCGTTACCGATGCCAAGGCCAAGACGAACAACACGGCGAGCTGTACTGCAAACTTCACCGTGAAGGAACCGCCCAAGAACCCGCCACAGATTTCCTGCTCGGCGAGTCCGTCGTCGGTGCAAGCCGGAACCTCTTCCACCATCAGTTGCACCTGCACCAGCCCGGATAACGTTCCGGTAACGGTGGGTGGATGGACCGCGAGCGGCGGCAGCATTTCAGGCGCTGGTAACTCCGCGACCCTGAGCACTACCGGCGCATCGTCCGGCTCTATCAGCATTGGCGCTACTTGTACCGACTCGCGCGGGTTAACGGCTTCGACCTCGACCTCGGTGATGGTTGAAAATCCGCCACCGCCGCCGGCGCCGCAAGCCACCAAGGTGAACGAATGCCAATACCCGAACGTCAAGAAGCCGTGGCGCGTCGATAACACCTGCAAAGCCGAACTGGACGATGTTGCCCTCAAACTGCAACAGGATCCGGATGCCAAGCTGGTCGTCGTCGGGAACGCCGATCCGAAGGAGAAGCGTAAGAACCTGGCGGCGGAACGGGCGGTCGACGTGAAGGCCTACATCTCGGGAGGCGAGGCGAAACAGAACATCGACCCCAGCCGCATCGAGTGCCGCACCGGCAACGAAGGTACGATGACCACGCAACAGTGGATCATCCCCGCCGGCGCAACCTTCCCCAACGCCAGCAGCACGACCGTGGTAGACGAGAAGAAGGTAAAGGCGATTCCGGATCATCCGAAGCCGGTGGCCAAGAAGAAAGCGGCCAAAAAGGCCGAATAACCGATGTAGAAAACACGAAAGGCCGGTGGGGCTGCCCCTCACTGGCCTTTTTTGGTTCTCGATCTTCGGTAACCTTGCCCCAGGCGTGCTAGCCTGTCTACAGTGAAGCACAGGCGAATATCGTTCGCAGGGGTCAATCTAGGCGCATGGAATCCACAGGGAAACGGAACGTTCTCCGCACCACTTTATTGCTTCTCGCTGTCAGTCTCTTCAGCACCGCGCTGCTGGCCTCCGGGCCGTGGCAGGTGTTAGGTCCCGATGGCGGGGACGCGCGCAGCCTGGCTTACGACGCGCGCAATCCCGATCACATTCTGCTCGGCACCAGCACCGGCCAGATGTTCAGTTCGAACGACGGCGGACGCACATGGTCGCGCCTGGCGCGGCTGGGCGGCGATGAGTACGTGCTCGACCACATCTCCATCGACCCGCAGGATTCCAACCGTATTTATGTCTCGGCATGGAGCTCGTCGGGCCAGCAGATCGGCGAAATCTTTCGCAGCCGTGACGGCGGACGCAGCTGGGATACGCTGCCCGCTATGCACGGCAAATCGATTCGCGCCCTGGCCATACACAAGGGTGACTCCAAAGTGATAGTCGCCGGCGCGCTCGATGGCGTCTATCGCACCAATGATGGCGGCAATACGTGGGAGCGTCTTTCGCCCGCGAATTCCGCCGACATCAAGAACATTGAATCGATCGCGGTCGATCCCAAGGATCCAAACACCGTCTACGCCGGAACCTGGCACCTGGCCTGGAAGACTTCCGACGGCGGCGCCTATTGGCAGCATATTAACAAGGGGATGATCGACGACTCCGACGTGTTTTCGGTCATCGTCGACCATGACAATCCCTCGGTCGTTTTCGCGAGCGCTTGCTCGGGAATCTACAAGAGCGAAAACGGGGGCAATCTGTTCTCGAAGATTCAAGGCATTCCATTCTCGGCCCGCCGCACCCGCGTGCTGAAACAGGATCCGACGAACGAAAACATCATCTACGCTGGAACCACTGAAGGCCTTTGGAAGACCGTCGATCTGGGCAAGTCCTGGAAGCGGGTGAGCGATCCCGAGGTCGTCGTCAATGACGTGCTCGTCGATCCTCGGGATTCCAATCATGTGCTGCTGGCCACCGATCGCAGCGGCGTAATGGCCTCGACCGATGGCGCCTCCACCTGGACCACTTCCAATCATGGTTACGCGCATCGCTATGTGTCCGCCATCCTGGCCGATAACAAGGATGCCAGCACGCTCTACGTTGGCGTGGTCAACGACCGCGAATACGGCGGCGTGTTCTATTCCCACGATGCCGGGCAGCACTGGTTGCAGAAAGCTGCGGGCCTCGGCGGAAAAGACGTTTTCACGCTCAAACAGGCTCCGAACGGCATGCTGGTGGCTGGAACCAACCATGGCGTGTATTCGTTGGAACACAATGCCAGCGAATGGCATTCCATGAACGTGGTGGTGATCGAGCACACTTCGAAAGTGGTGCGCAAAGGCACGCACAAAGCGGTCACTCATACGGCCATCGAGAAGAAGGAACTCGTAGCTCGCGTCAACGATCTGGAACTCGGCTCGGGACGCTGGCTGGCGGCAACGACGGACGGCATCTATTCAAGCGCCGACCAGGGTAAGACCTGGAAGGGTGGTCCGGTGCTGGGACAGACGGATTTCGTTTCGGTGCGAGCGGACGAATCCTCGTTGGTCGCAGCTACTCATTCTGGCGTGCTGGTCTCGAATAACAACGGAACCACTTGGCATGCGACCAGCGTTCCGGGGTATGTGGTTGGTATCCACAGCCTGGCCATCACTTCCGATAACCAGATCATGATTGCTTCCCGCCAAGGCGCGTTCCGCACTGCGGATGGGGGCGCGACCTGGCAGCATGTTGAGAACGGTTTGCCCGGTAAGGACATCACCTCCGTCAGCTACGATCCCACCCACCATCGTCTGCTGGCCACCAGCGACGCGACCGGCGTGATTTTCGAAAGCCACGACGGCGGACGTAGCTGGCAGCGCGGTCCCGACAGCGGATACCCGCTGCGCCGGGTCAGCGTTATCGGCGGACGATTCGTGGGCGCGACTCCATTTGATGGCGTCGTGCTGCAACCGGAAGATGAATCGATCAGCGCCGCCGCTGAAGCGGGCAGCACCGAGTAAAACTGAATCCAAGACGAACCACGAACCGGGGAAGCGGAAACGCTTTCCCGGTTTTTTGTTGCGCGACGGAAGGCCGTCGCTTGCGTTCCCGGCGATCCTGGGAAACAATCTCCTAGTCACTATGCGACTGATGTGCGCACTCGCGATTGCGCTTGGGCTGAGTTTCCCCGCTTGGGGACAAACCCCGGCTGCGCCGCCTCCAGCAGAAAACTCGCCATCAGCCCAGGCTCCCGCCGATACCACGCCGTCACCGGAGAAGAAAACGGCGGAGGACAAAGAGAACAAAGAGAAGAAGAAGCCGGATTCCGGAACGGCGAGCGCCACGAAAAAGCGCCGCCAGGCTGCAACGCCCGCGCCCGAAGGGGGTCCGCGCAAGATTGTGGTGCGCGAGGGCGGAGCGAGCGAACCGGCGGCGCGGATTGTCCCCGGCATGACGGCGGAGGAAGCTGCCCGCGAGCGCCAGAACGCGCAAGAGTTGCTGAGTTCGACGGACGACCAACTGAAGCGCCTGGCAGACCGCCCGCTCGGCGCGCAACAGCAGGAGACCGTGGGACAGATCCACAACTACATGACCGGTGCCCGCGGAGCCCTGCAGGAAGGCGATGTAAGCCGCGCCCGCACCCTCGCCGAGAAGGCGCATTTGCTGTCGGACGATCTGCTGAAACATTAGAGCAGGTGCGTCGTGAGTTACAATGTCGGATCGTCTCGCTACGGTCAGGCTGACCTTCCCAGATGGATTCTGAGTGAAATCTGTTGGCAGCACGTGATGTGCCCGTCACAGAAGGCTGTGAGGAGTTCCGTAGACGCATCCCACGAATTGTGGTTTACTGCGCTAGAACGAGCTTGCCTGCCCCCGGTTCTTGGAGGCGTCCTATGAAGTATTGCTACCTCGTCTTTTCCTCCGCCCTGCTGATGTATGCCTGTTTCCTAGCCGGGCGGACTGCGCGGGCGCAAACCTACAAGCAGTCCACGGCGCTTACTGATCCCCATAGCGAACTTGGCGTCCCGGCAGTTTCGGAGCAAGCGCCGCGGGTGCGTTTTAAGAAGGCTGTGAGCTACGATTCGGGTGGCTCCTACGCGAACTGGGTCGTGGTTGGCGACCTGAATGGCGACGGGCATCCGGACTTAGTCGTCGCCAACCTCGTGGGGAGCGGCTGTAACTATGATTGCGACGGCTCCTTAGGAGTGTTATTGGGCAACGGAGATGGGACCTTTCAGAGTGCAGTCGCCTATGATTCCGGAGGACCGAACACCGCCGCAGTCGCTATCGGGGACGTGAACGGCGACGGCTATTCCGATCTGGTGGTTGCAAACGAAGGGACCAATAATAACAACGGTTCCGTGAGCGTTTTGCTTGGGAATGGCGACGGAACTTTTCAATCCCCGGTCAACTATAACGCCGGCGACGGCCCTGCTTCGATCCGGCTAGCGGACCTGAGAGGTATCGGTGTTCTGGATGCTATCGTGGTCGACATCGACTACAACTCCCCCGTCGAACTGAGCGTGCTGCTGGGTAATGGCGATGGCACGTTCCAACCGCCGATGGGTTATACCGGCCTTTGCCAACCCATCTTCGTCACGGTCGGAGATGTAAATGGCGACGGGCGTCCGGATTTGGTTCTGACCTGCGGCGGAGCCTACGACAATATGGCAGTGCTGCTGGGCAACGGCGATGGCACCTTCCAGTCGCCCATGATCTACTCTTCGGGCGGTCAGGTTCCCCGTTCCGTGGCCATCGCGGACCTGAATGGCGATGGATATCCCGATCTTGCCGTAACCAATCAGTGCTCGGAGACTTGCCAGAACGAGAACAGCCCGCCCCCAGTGGGCGTGCTATTTGGCAACGGCGATGGCACCTTCCAGTCGCCAGTTCTTTACTCGTCGCACGGATGTGATTCCGATTCCATTGCCATCGCTGACGTGAATGGCGACGGATACCCTGATCTGATAGTGGCGAACCAGGACACCGGGGGCCTATGTGGTGGACCTCCGGAAGTGACCCTGCTGGTCGGCGATGGCGACGGCACGTTTCCATACCACGCCGACTACCTGGCAGGGGAAGGAGCAGCAGTTTCAGTGGCGAATGCGGACCTGAGGGGAGACATCCGGACGGACATCGTCACCGCAAACTCGTACTGGAACACAGTCGCCGTCCTGTTGAACGACCTTAGCTTCGCTACCACCACCGCGCTCACGTCGTCGCCCAATCCGTCCCAAATCAACCAGCCTGTGGCTCTCACAGCAACAATTACTTCGAGCCGTGCGATCCCGGATGGGCAGGCCATCACCTTTTACAACGGTAAGGTTAGCCTCGGAACAGCCGCCACGACAAATGGGGCGGCGACGCTGAGTACAGTCTTCTCCAAAGCGGGCACCTTTACGATCAAAGCGCGCTATGCGGGAGGCGACTACCTCGCGGCCAGTTCCGCAACTCTGAAACAGGTTGTGGAGCGATAGTCAGTTTCTTGGGTGCGAGAGCTGCTTGCGGGAGATGGGCTGACATGGGCCAATGAATGATTGGTCTGTCATCCCAGTCGTAACTGTCGAGAAATCCGATTACACTCATTGACCCTGATTGAATGAGATTTGCCCAAGAACCAGGTCCTTGAGTCGATTGCCCGCATCGCGGCGAGATTCACCGGCGCGGGCGAGATGGCAGCTTTAGGGCCTGCAGCAGGGACTGAAAGTCCGCGGGCGGTTCGCAATCAATGGATACGTTTTGTCCCGACCGTGGATGCGCAAACTCAAGATGCGCGGCATGCAGAGCGACTCGCGAAATACGTCGCTCCGACGCCTCTTCGGGATGGTACTTTCTGTCGCCGATGACTGGATGGCCGAGCGCCGAAAGCTGCACCCGGATCTGATTCTGCAACCCTGTCACCAGCGCGACTCGGACAAGCGAAGCGCCGCGCAGCAGGCGCTCGACCGAATAGCGAAGTTCAGCACGGGTTGCTTTCGGGTCGCGCTCCCAAGTCAATTTCTGGAACATTCCTTCTTGCCGAAAATGGTGAACGAGCGTGCCTTCTTTGTCCTTGAGGTGCCCGCGCACGACCGCGAGATACTGCCTTACAGGAGTATGGTCGAGAAACTGCCGGACCAGCGCTTGGCGATCCGGCCAGGTCTTGGCAAACAGCAAGATCCCGGATGTGTATCGATCAATGCGATGTACGACGAAGGCCCGTTGCCTCTTTTGTTTTAGCTCCGCCGAAAGAAGCGACAGGGCGGATGGTGCGCCGGAGTTCTCCGCCGGTACTGCCAGAAGCTTGGCTGGTTTGTTAAGGGCTACGACGGCATCGTCTTCGTAAAGCACGGAAAGCGCCCGCGAGTGGCGAGGTTGCCGGCGATCCCGGCTTCCGGGGTATTGACCACGATGGCGTGGGAGTTTCTTCATCGCATTGATTCCCTGCTCTGATACTTCCGCCGCGTTTCTCCGTGGGCGCGGCCCTCCTCTCATGAGCGGAGAAAAACGAACTAACCTCGACCTTTCCTCCTCCACCCTACGCCGCCTTTCCACTTCCACCCCATCCCGCGCAACACTCCCCAGGCCCCTGCCGCGCAATATCGCACGCGGCACTCCCGTTCAATCAATTCTCCTACCCGCCGCCCCGTGGTCGGAGGGGTAGCAAGGGAAAGCCGGCGCAAACCTTATCCCTGAAGCTCAACTAGAAAAAGTCTTAGCTGTCAAGTCTCAGGTCACAAGAAGATCTGGACAGCGCCAGGTTCTTAGGTTTTTTCCTAACACCTGAGACCTGAGACCTGGTTTTCTACTCGCTGGTGAAGTAATCGACTGTCACGGGATTCTCAAACAACGAGTAATCGCGAGTCACGACCGTGATTCCGCTATCGGTGACGAAATAACGCTCGCGATCAGCTTCCGTATCGTAGCCGATACTCGTGCCTTCGGGGATGTGCACGTCGCGGTCGATGATGGCTTTGCGGATGCGGCAACTGCGTCCCACGTTGACGTGCGAGAAGAGAATACTGTTCTCGATCTCGGCGTAGGAATTGACCCGCACGTTCGGAGACAGCACACAATTTTGGACAGTTCCGCCGGAGATGATACAGCCGGAAGAAACCAACGAGTCGAGCGCTTGACCTCTGCGCTCGCTTTCGGCAAACACGAATTTTGCTGGCGGATACTGACGCTGATGCGTGCGAATGGGCCATTGTTCATCGTAGAGATTGAACACAGGAGACACCGAAACCAGGTCCATATTGGCTTCGTAGTATGCGTCCAGCGTTCCCACGTCACGCCAATAGAGGGCTTCCTTTTTGTTTTCATCGACAAAATTGAAAGCAAAGACGCGATAGTCATGCAGCATTTTGGGCAAGATGTTTTTGCCGAAATCGTGGCTGGAATCGGCATCCTCGGCGTCTTTGAGCAGCACGGGAATGAGCACGTCGGTGTTGAAAATATAGATGCCCATGGAGGCGGAGATCTTGGTTGGATCGTAAGGCGAACGCAAGTCGGTTTGTTTCGGCTTCTCCAGAAAACCGATGATGCGATGCTCGCGATCGATGTCGACCACTCCGAAGTGCCGGCTTTCGGACGGGTCGGTCACCAGGGTCGCTACGGTGACGTCCGCCCCAGAATCCTTGTGCTGCCGCAGCATGCGAGCGTAATTCATTTTGTAGATGTGGTCGCCGGCGAGGATGATCACGTACTTGGGCTGCTCGGAGCCGATGGAGTAGATGTTCTGATAGACCGCATCCGCGGTTCCCATGTACCAGTTCTCGCTGACGCGCTGCATGGGCGGCAGAATTTCGATGAACTCGCCGATTTCCCGCCCAAAGATGTTCCAGCCTTCGCGGATCTGCCGATTCAACGAAAGCGCCTTGTATTGGGTGAGAATATAGACGCGCCGCATCCCGGAATTGACGCAATTGGAAAGCGTGATGTCAATGATGCGGTAAATGCCGCCGAAGGTCACGGCCGGTTTGGCGCGATCGCGGGTGAGCGGATAGAGCCGTTCGCCAGCGCCTCCAGCAAGCAGGATTCCGAGAGTATCTTTCATTGGCACACAATCCTCGGCACAGATTAGAGATGCAGCGTGCATTCCAAACGCTGCTTGGGGCCAACGCGAAATACTAGCACAGCGGGTGCGTCTAATCGGTGCCGCAGGACACAAAATCCGGCGCTTCCCTGCCCCAGGGCACAGGCGGGCTGAGCGCATGTGTTTCGCTTGACGGTGTGCTCCTCGTACTTCGAAGGGGCCTGGGTTAGCGGGTACCGCGGAACGGTATGTTTCGCCGCAAAATTCTCTTGACAGCCCCCAGGCTGCGGCTTAATATTTTCCACCGAGAGCGAGCGCTCGTCTTGCATGTGATCGAGCGAACGATACTATGCCCAAGCTTTTGGACGACACCGTCGCCAAGAACCGGCGAAAGATCGAACGCGCCGCGCAAGAGCTCTTCACCCGGCAAGGGTTTCACGGTACGACGGTGAGGGAAATCGCCCGCAAGGCCGGCGTTTCCATGGGCAAGCTCTACCTCTACTACCCCAACAAAGAGGACATCTTCATCGGTCTGGTGCAGCACATGGAGCAAAAGATGGAAGCCCTCAGGCGGACCGACATTCTTCCTTTGATGAAATCGCCCGATCCGGAGTCGTTAAAGAAACTCGGCATGGCCGTCGGGCGCTTCGTTTCCGAGAACCTGGACTACTGGCGGCTGATGTACGTCGACGTGGTCGAGTTCCGTCATAAGCACTTCATTCACAGCTATCGTGAAATTGCCGGGGGGTTGCGCACCTATTCGACGGCTTTGTTTCAAAAGGCGCCCATTCCCTTCCCCAGCGGCGTGAATCCCGGCTTGGCCTATGTCAGTTTGTATCTGCAGTTCGTTACCTATTTTCTGGTGGAGGAACTCTTCGGCGCCAAGCGCCACTTAGGGGTTAGCGACGAAGAGGCGATCGATCAGTTTGTCCGTCTGTATACGGGGAGCCGTAAGGACCGAGGTTCGAAGAAGCGGTAAGAGCGACACAGGATTGCGACAAGGAGGAAATATGAGAACACTCACAACGCTGCTGGCGGCCGCCGCCATTCTCTGTTTCATGATGCCAATGACACAAGCCCAGACGGCCACCACCGGGCAGATCGTGGGCGTGGTGACGGACCCGAGCGGGGCCATCGTAGTCGGCGCAAAAGTTGCCGTGACGAGCAACGCCGGCGTTCGCCGCGAAACCAAGACTGGCAGCAATGGACGTTACACGTTTCCTCTGCTCGACCCCGGAGCCTATCACCTCGAAGTCAACCAGAGCGGATTTGCATTGCTTAAGCTGGAAGGGGTTGTGGTGCAGATTACCGAAACCACGGTCGCCGACGCTGCCCTGAGGGTAGCCGGTGCGCCGACCACGGTTTCGGTGACAGGAGAATCGCCACTAGTGCAAACGGAAAGCGCTGCCAAGGGCACTGTTATCGATGAGACCCAGGTGCGCGACCTGCCGTTGCCGACGCGCAACTTCCAGCAACTGCTGGCGCTGACTACGGGGACGTCGGGTCCCATCCAGAATTCCTCCGAACTGGGGCGCGGCGATGTGCCTCTGTATGTTAACGGACAGCGCTCGCTCTCCAATAGCGTCGTCATCAATGGCACTGATGCGAACTCGATCGGGACGGGATCGTCGCCCAACCTCGCCGCTCCTTCCATCGACTCCCTGCAGGAATTCATCGTGCAGACCAGCATGTACGATGCTTCGCAGGGCCGTAACGCTGGCGGAATCGTGGCGGTTGTGACCAAGTCCGGTACCAACAACCTTCATGGCGACGTCTTCGAGTTCCTGCGGAACACCGATCTGGATGCCAATAACTACTTCTTGAACGCAATTGGAACGCCGCGTCCCACTTACGACCGCAATCAGTTTGGCGCGACATTGGGCGGACCGGTGATCAAGGATCGTGCCTGGTTCTTCATCTCCTATCAGGGCAGCCGCGAAACCAATGGCACCTCGCTGACCAACTCGCTCGCCACCGAATTTGTACCTGCCTTCTTGGGGTCGGGACCGCTGAGTCGCACCCCGGAATTACTCGCTGCCTTCTCCACATGCTACGGCTTGGGTGGGTACGTCGATCCCACGGCCGCAGCGGTTCTGACGGCTAAGCTTCCCAATGGACAGTACATGATTCCAGGCATTCCCGGCGTCACCACCGGTGCTGGTTGCACGCCGGGGAACCCAGGCCAGCCAGTGCTGCAAACGATTCCCTCCAATTCAACCTACAAAGAAGATCAGTTCAACAGCAATCTGGATATCAAACTGAACAACGCAAACCGCTTCTTCGGCAAGTTCTTTTTTGCCGCGAACCGCACCAATCAGGCGCTCTACGACCAGTTTGGCGACGGCAGCCCGCTGCAGGCGCCCGGCTGGCCGACCGAGGAAGATGTTGACCAACGCATCCTTTC
>JBAWFQ010000157.1:0-19826 GCA_049592035.1 Terriglobales bacterium | reverse complement strand
CCTTAAGGCCGTCGCGCAGCACGCCTTCGACGCGCGTCATAAAGGCTTCGCCTTCTTTGCGGCGGGACTCGACCGCAACCCGCACCTGTTCGAATCCGATGGGATCGACGTACTTGAAGCCGAGGTCTTCGAGTTCGCCGCGAATCTTGCCCATGCCCAGCCGGTGCGCGATGGGAGCGTAGATCTCCAGCGTCTCGCGGGCGATTTTTTGCTGCCGCTCGGGATTGAGATGTTCGAGCGTCCGCATGTTGTGCAGGCGGTCGGCGAGCTTGATGAGCACCACACGGATGTCGTCAACCATGGCCAGCATCATCTTGCGCAGGTTCTCGGCTTGCGCTTCCTCGCGCGAGGAAAAATCGATTTTGCTGATCTTGGTGACGCCTTCGACGATGTGGGCCACCTGTTCGCCGAATTCCTGGCGAATTTCGACGGCAGTCACCGAGGTGTCTTCCACCGAGTCGTGAAGCAAGCCGGCGGCGACGGAAACGGCATCCATTTTCATGTCGGCGAGCACGGTGCCGACCTCAAGCGGATGCACCAGGTAGGGTTCACCCGAGGCGCGGTGTTGTCCGGCGTGGTGTTTCTGGGAGAATTCGTAGGCGCGCTTAACGAGGTCGAGATCGTCGTTGGGACGGTTCTCGCGCAGCTTCTTCATGAGCTCGCGGAACCGGGTCACCGTAAGCACATTGGTTACGATCTGTTCCCGCAACGTCGCCATGATCGATTTTAACGCAGCTTAGCGCTATTTCACCGCCGAGACGCCGAGGTCGCCGAGAAGGGCATGGGGGCTGGTAGAGTACGAAAAGGAGATCCAGCGTGAACCGCATTCTTATAAGCGGCGCTTCGGGGCCCATCGGGACCGCGCTTCTGGCCTCATTTTCCGCCCAGCGTGCGCAGATCGTGCGCCTGGTGCGCGGACGCGCTCAAAATGCGGTCCAGGTTTCCTGGGATCCGCTGGCTCGGGTGCCATCGGCTTCGGTTTCGGGATTCGACGCGGTGGTTCATTTAGCCGGCGAAAGCGTCGTGGGACGCTGGACTGAAGAAAAGAAGAAGGCAATTCGTAACAGTCGCGTACTAGGAACGCGGAATCTGGCTACAGCTTTGGCTCAATGCGAGGTCAAGCCGCGCGTGCTGGTGTGCGCCTCGGCGATCGGATTCTACGGGAATCGCGGCGATGAAGTTCTAAGTGAAGAGAGTCCGGCTGGGCGAGGATTCCTGCCCGAAGTGTGCCGCGAGTGGGAGAACGCCAGCCAGATTGCGGCCAACGCCGGCATTCGCACCGTGAACGTCCGCATTGGGGTGGTGCTCAGCCCCAAAGGCGGGGCGCTGGAGAAAATGCTGACCCCATTCAAACTGGGGCTGGGCGGGCGGATTGGCTCGGGTCAGCAGTGGTTCAGCTGGATTCATGTGGATGACATCGTTGGGGCAATTCAGCACGCGATCGCCACCGATTCGTTGAGCGGTCCGGTGAACCTGGTGGCCCCAAATGCAGTGCGCAATGCGGAGTTCACAAAAGTGCTGGCGTCGGTTCTGGGACGTCCGGCATTCTTTCCTGTGCCGGAGTTTGCCCTGCGGCTCGCGTTCGGCAAGCAAGCGGCGGAGGAAATGTTGCTCGCCAGCCAGCGAGTTCAGCCCGGGAAACTGGCAGCAAATGGATACAAGTTTCGCTTCCGCGACCTGCGTCCGGCGCTAGAAAACTTGCTGCAATAAGCTAGCCAGTTCGCGTAGGGACGGCCGCCCCCGGCCGTCCAAGCCGGGCGAAGCCCGGCAGCGCAACAGTCACCGTCAGCTCCGAACTCAACACCTGCCCCGCAAGCCAAATCGTGCAGTCATCACAACATGGCCGAAACAAAGGATGGCAAAGGTTGTTGCCATCACGAGGCAGCCGATGCCAAGGATGCCACAGCCTGTTGCGGTAAAGACAAAGACAAAAACCAGTGCGAAATGAAAGATGGCAAGTCGTGCTGCAGCGGTAAAGACATGAAAGCTGCGATGAAGGAATGTAAGAAAAACGGCTGCTGTGCCGAAGGCAAAAGCTGCGGCGAAGCCAAAGGCGACAAAACCGCCATGGGCTGCTGCGGCAATAAGTGCGAACGCCATCCGCAAACGTCAGCGGCGAGCTAGTTCAACCCGTCAAAATGAGGAGCTGGGGACGCCCGCCTCTTCACAACTTCGCCCCGGTCGCGTGACGGCCGGGGCCTTTGTTAACATCCGAGCTCGCGTAGGGACGGCCGCCCTCGGCCGTCCAAGCCGGGCGAAGCCCGGCAGCGTTTTTCGCTGGGGCAACACCGGATTCGCGCACAAGAAAGGCCGGACAGCTATGCCGTCCGCCCAACTTACGTTCTCGTTAAGAATCCAGTTTCTATTCTGCTTCCGTTGTCTGGACGTGAGTGCGGGTGATGCGGTCGTGCCAGCACAATCCATTCTGATCGAGGATGCACCAGAAATACCCCAGCCCAGCGGAAAACGCGGAAAGAAACGACGCCAGAACGCGCCAGCGGCGCAAACGGCGATTGAGCGCGGAACCGTCAAACCCTGCCAGCCGCAGCCCAGTAGCGCGCAGTCCGGGAGTCGCTCCGGTGTACACCACGAACAGGTATTGGTAGGCGGCCCACTGCAGGACTGCGACGACCACGAACGCACCGGCAATCGCCGCGACCGGCCCGCGAACGAAATTCAAAATCGGGTGCAGAGTAAGATTCAAACGAAATGGATTGAAATGAAAAAATACGCCGGCAGAAGCGGCCAGCGCGGCTGCCACAACGGCGCCATCCACAAGCGCGGCCAGCGCGCGCCGGGCAATCGGTGCAGAAGGTAGCGCGGAGACGAAATCGGACTGCCGATCAGAAGTCTCCTGCGGCGGAGGGTCGATCAGTATTCCGCCCAACGCGGGAGGCGGCGGCACAATCTCCGGGGCTTCCACAATCCGCGGACGATCAAAATCAAAGACCGGGTCGGCCAAATCGCTCGGGTGAAAAACCGGAATGGCCGCGGAACGCGGGAACTCGATGACCTTGGCTGATACCTCCGGCGCTTGATTCTGGGCTCGGTCTTGGGCTTGCTCCGCGGCTTCATCAGGGGTTTGATCAGGGGTTTGATCCGACGTTCGATCCGGCGTTCGATCCGGGGCTTGCTTCGACGACACCTGCCAGGTTCCCGCGACATCTTGCGTCCCCGCGCGCATCGGCTCTTCTACGCCGTGCGCTGCGAATGTATGGCCGGTAAACTCCTGCTCTCCCGACGCGCTAGCAGTTGCCAGCGATCCGGATCCAGCCGCCGGAGCAGAACGCGACCAGCTCTCGGGCGCATCAAACGGCAAGAGCAGTGAAGGATAGCGTGGGGTCCGTGGCTTACGCCGCGTGCGATATCGTTCCAGGCGAGCGGCCACCTCAACGCGCCAGGAATCCGGATTCGGAGCAGCATCCGGATCGGCGGTTTCCATGGCAGCGACGGAACTGACCGACGGCGCAACCGCACCGCTAGCGGAGAGGAGGCCCGTCACGTCGGAATCGTTGCCGGTTGAACGATTTGTCAATCCTGGCATCATCGGTCCAGTCGTCATCGGTACGGCATCATCAGTCCGGCATCATCGGCGCAGCCGATGGCCGTTATCGAGTTGTCGTTAGCAAGTCGCGAAGAATGCCAGTAGCCAGAGCCAGGCGAGGCACCACTGCCGGAGACCACACGAATGCATAGCTTTGCTTCGCCTGCCGCTCGCGTGCTAAGGTCAGTTGGTTCCTTGTGATAGACCGGCTCGCGGAGCGCACGCGTGCTTGCAGATCAACCGCTAATGATCATTTGCTAATGACCACCCGCTCTCGAATCTTTATCACGATCGCTGTGGTCTGTCATCTGCTTCTCGCTTCCGCGATAGTAACCAGCCAGACGCTGCCCCGTGCCGCCCCGGCGGCATCTACCCCCGAGAGCGCTCCACCCACCGCGCCGGTTCCGCCGAAACCTGCCGGCCAAACCGCCGGCAAAACTGAAGAGCCGGTTACGATTCGTGCCGTCCATCAGGAAAAAGATGGCGCCATTTACCACCTGCGCGGCGAAGCCGAAATCGACTATCGCACTTACATCCTGCACGCCGATCAAATCACCTACAACGCGGACACGGGAGACAGCGAAGAAGACGGCCACGTTGTTCTCGATGGCGGCCCTTATGACGAGCACGTCGAGTCCAGTCACAGCACCTACAATGTCCGCACTCAAGTTGGAATCTTCTACAGCGCAATTGGAACGGTGGGGTTTCGGATGCGGGCCTCCCGTTACACGATAACCACGACCAATCCGTTTGCGTTTACCGGAAAAATCGTCGAGAAACACGGGCCCGACCACTACCTGGTGCGCCAGGGAACGGTGACTACCTGCCAACTGCCGCGCCCGAAGTGGCTATTCGAAGCCCGGCACATTGAGGTCGACATCGACGGCACCGCCCAACTCTACAACAGTGGTTTCGAGTTGATGGGCGTGCCCGTCTTCTATTTCCCGTATGTGAGCTTCCCGGTCCAGAAGGAGCGCCAGAGCGGGTTCTTGATTCCGACTTTTGGCACCTCGTCCATCAAGGGAGACATCGTCGGCGAATCCCTCTATTGGGCGATCAATCGCAGCATGGACGCCATCGCAGGCGCCGATTACTATTCGAAACGCGGCTGGTTCGAACGCGCCGAATTCCGCGCCCGCCCGAGCGATAGCTCCTATCTTTTTTTCAACTACCAGGGAATGGTGGATCGCGGAGTCGGTAATCCACGCGAGAATCAGGGTGGCGAGGACGCGCGCCTTATCGCCGAGCGCGCCTTTGGAGATTTTCGCGGCGTCGCCAACATCGATTATCTGAGTTCGTTCGTTTTCCGCATCGTTTTCACCGACGTTTACACCCTGGCCATCGACTCGGAAGTAAGGTCGCAGGTTTTCCTCTCCAACACGACCAACGGATTTCACTTCAATGCGCTGGCGGAGCGCTACCAGAACTTCGAAGTGTGCAATCCGAACACGGAAGTGAACGCGACCTGCAGCACGATTACGCAGACACAGCTAGTCCGGATTCTGCATACCCCAAGCTTCTTTGCCTCAAGCGAAGAGCGGCAATTGGGCAACACGCCGCTGTACTGGTCATTCGAGAGCGCGGCCGAAGGGTTACAGCGCCGTGAGGCGCCGGAGGGTGCGCAAGACCTTCCGCTTGGCTTTCGCACCGCTCCCGTAGTGGGCCGGTTTGATCTGTCTCCCTCGCTGACCATGCCCTTGCTATGGCAGGGATGGTCGTTCCGTCCCGCGCTTACGTTGCGCGATACGTTCTACACGCAGGAGTTTGATCCCGGATTGGCCTCAGGGTACGGCCGAGCTGCGGACCAGACGATCAATCGCAAATCGCTGGAAGCTTCGGTCGAGTTGCGTCCGCCCACCTTGTCGCGCGTCTTCGATCATCCCTGGCTAGGACGCAAATGGAAACACGTGATTGAGCCCCGCGTGAAGTACGACTACGTAACCGGCATCGATAACTTCGCCAACATTCTGCGTTTCGATGCCACCGATGTGCTCACCAATACCAATGAACTCCAGTACTCGCTCGTGAATCGTCTCTACGCCCGCCACCTCGATCCCAGCGTCCAGGACTGCGACAAGCCCGGCATCAGTACGCTCACCATTGGCGGGGTCCCGCAAGTCGGCGCGGTTCCGTGGGAACTGCCTCCCACTCCAAACACTCAACGGTGCGCCACGGGCCCGCGGGAAATCCTGAGTTGGGAGATCGGCCAGAAATATTTCTTCGATCCCACGTTTGGCAATGCGTTGCAGGGAGGAGAGCGTAACGTCTTCACGACGACTGCGGATCTTACCGGCATCGCGTTTCTCGATGAGCCCCGGCATTTTGCTCCCCTCATTTCGCGCCTGCGCATCGAACCCAGCCTGCGCACCAATGCCGAGTGGGATTTGGATTACGACTTAGAGGCCGGCCACATTAATTCCAGCTTAGCGCTGGTGAACTACCACGTCGGCCCGTTCACCATGGGAGGCGGAGACGCCTTTCTGCACGTGATCGATACGGACACGCGGACAATCGTGACGCAGAACGAATTCCACCAATTCCGGCTTCTGTTTGGCTACGGTGAACTCAACAAGCGCGGCCTGAGCGCCGCCACCAGCATCGGCTTTGACGCCGACAACGGGTCACTGCAGTATGCGACCGCCCAATCCACTTACAACTGGGACTGTTGCGGCCTCAGCCTGGAATACCGCCGTTTCGCCCTGGGAACGGTGCGCAACGAGAATGAATATCGTTTCACCTTCACGCTAGCGAACATAGGCTCGTTCGGAAACCTAAAGCGCCAGGAACGCCTGTATTAGTGGAGCGACGGGCGTCCTCGCTCGTCCACGATGAATCATGGATAATGGAAACCGTGAACACCGCAGCCACTCTCGATGAAAAAGCTGAAAGCCTGCGCCAGATCCTCGCACGCAGCGGTCGCCTGATCATCGCGTACTCCGGTGGCGTGGATTCCGCTTTTCTCGCCTGGATGGCGCACGAAGTCCTCGGCAACCAAATGCGCGCAGTGATTGCCGATTCCGCCAGCCTGCCGCGAACTCATCTGCAAGACGCGCTAACCTTTGCGCGCGAACATGCAATTCCAGTCGAAGTTGTCGAAACACACGAACTGGAAAATCCCGCCTACATCCGCAACGATGCCCTTCGTTGTTTTCACTGCAAGGATGAATTGTTTACCATCCTCGAGCGCTACCGCGAGACCGGCGCATTCGACGCCATCGCCTACGGAGTCAACGCCGACGATGAGGGCGATTTTCGTCCCGGACAGCAGGCCGCTCGCCAGCATCATGTACTCGCTCCGCTGCTCGAAGCCGGCCTCAACAAAGCTGAGATCCGCGAACTGGCAAGGCGGGCAGACCTGCGAGTGTGGGACAAGCCAGCCTCCGCCTGCCTTTCGTCCCGCCTCGAATACGGACGCGCAGTAACGCCCGAAGCCCTGAGCGTTGTCGAGCGCGGCGAAGACGCATTGCGCGCCCTGGGGTTCCGGCAATTCCGCGTGCGCCATCATGGCGAAATCGTGCGCATTGAAATCGCGCTCGAAGAGCTTCCACGCGCCCTGACCGCCGAGATGGCGCGCGAGCTCACGACCATATTCAAAGCTTTGGGATTCAAGTTCGTCACCCTCGATCTGGAGGGATTTCGCTCCGGCTCCATGAATCAACTGTTGACCGCCGAAGAATTGCTGCGCGGAAGATCCTGAAAAACATTCCCGTGGAGACGCGGCTTGCCGCGTCTCCAGCCGTGTCCAAGGAAGACGGGGCAAGCCCCGTCTCTACTAAAGTATGTGCGGCGCGTCCTGCGAAGACTCTCGCGCCCATGAGATAATCAAGCGGCTTCCTCATGTTCAGGTGGTTTCGACGAATGATTGTGCGGCGCGCATTTCTAGTCCTTTTGCTGGTCTGTCTGGGCTGTTCGGCCCAATCTGGTCCCGCTCCGAATCCTGCCTCCCCGACTGCTGCTCCGTCCGACATCACGCGCTCCATTGAGCGCCACGTGCGGGCGCAGTATACCCTTCCCCCCGACGTAAATGTGATTGTGGGGCCGCTGCGGCCAAGCGAGTTTGCGAACTATGACGCGTTGACGGTTACGTTTTCCAGTGCCACGAGAAAACAGGATTTCTCGTTTCTGCTCTCCCACGATCACAAGACCCTGATCCGCCTGAGCAAGTTCGATCTGACCACCGATCCGTACGCGGAGACGATGAAGAAGATCGACGTCAGCGGACGTCCCACGCGCGGCAACAAAGATGCCAAAGTCACGGTCGTGAACTTTGACGATTTCGAGTGCCCGTTCTGTTCCCGCGTCCACGCAACGCTCTTTCCCGGACTCTTCAAGGAATACGGCGATCGCGTCCTTTTCATCTACAAGGATTACCCGATTGATGAAATTCACCCGTGGGCGATCCACGCGGCGGTGGATGCCAATTGCCTGGGCGCGCAAAACAACGATGCCTACTGGGAATATGCCGATTACCTGCACAACAACGGAAACGCCGTCAGCGGCCAGAAAAACCCCGACGGCTGGTATGCGGAACTCGACAAGCTGGCCACTTTGCAGGCGCAAAAGCATGACCTCGACGTTCCGAAGTTGCAGGCGTGCCTCAAGGCTCAGGATGAAAAGCTGGTGCGCGCCTCGATTCGCGAGGGCGAAACCCTCGGAGTGGAAGCCACACCCACCATGTTCATCAACGGGCGGAAGCTGGATGGAGCCGTGCCGGCGGACGAGATACGGACCGTACTCGACCAGGCATTGAACGATGCAGGCGTCGCGCCTCCAGAGCACAAGCAATGAATTTGTAATTTGCGATTTGTAATTTGTAATTGACACCTAACCATCCGGGGTTTCAATTACAAATTACAAATTGCCAATCGCAAATTCCACGCCCTGGTGGCGGAGGAAGGAAAAACTTGAAAAAACATAACTACGTTGGGCTAGCGGCCCTGGTCCTGATCAGTGCTTTTCTGATGCTGGGGCTCGCGGCTTGTAACCGCAACTCTGCCGGCGGCGACGTCATGGCCTCGATCAATGGGCGGAAGATCTATCGCAGCGAAGTTGACAAGTATTACGCGAACCAGACGGCGGGCTCCGATCAGCAGCCGACGGGCGAGCAGGCGGTAAGCCTGCGCCTGAGCATTCTGAATGAGCTCATCGAGACGGAAATCCTGATGCAGCGCGCCGAAAAGCTAGGCCTGCTGGCGACGGACGAAGAAGTAGACCGCAAGCTGAACGAAATCAAGTCGCCCTACACCGCGGAAGAATTTAACAAACGCCTGCAGGACAAAAAAATATCGCTCGACGACTTCAAGCGCGACCTGCGGCGTTCGCTCACCCGCGACAAGGTGTTGAACAAGGAAATTACCTCGCGCATCAACATCACCGACCAGGATGTCACGAGTTATTTCAACCAGCACAAGGCCGAGTTCAATCTGATCGAAGCGCAGTATCACCTGGCGAAGATCATGGTTTCTGGAATGGCAAGCCCTCAGGTGCACAACCTGCAAAACAGCAAAGCGCAGAACGCCGCCGAGGCGCTCAAGAAAATTCAGATGATCGCCAACCGCCTCGATAGCGGCGACGACTTCGCTACGCTGGCCATGAATTATTCCGAAGACCCCGACACCAGCAACAACGGCGGCGATCTGGGGATGGTCCCCGAATCCCAGCTCACGAAAAATCCCGATCCAAACGCCCGCGAGGTGGTCGCAGCCGTGATGAAGCTGAAACCGGGTCAATACACGCCGGTGATTCCGATTATCAATCCAGCCAATCACCAGCCGGCCGCGTACCTGATCATGAAGCTGATCGCAAGAGAACCGGCGGGACAGAGGGACTTGAATGATCCGCGGGTGCAGCAAGCCATCCGCCAGCAATTGCGCGATCGCCGCGAGCAGTTATTGAAAGCGGCCTACTACGAGACCCTCCGCGACGACGCCAAAGTCACGAACTACTACGCCGACGAAGTGCTGAAGAATTTAGGAGCCGCGCAGTAGGAATTCCATTGTCATGCTGAGTGAAGCTCAGCCGCAGTCGAAGCACCCCTGCTCGATCTCGATGCCGACAGGGTCAGGGTCCGTATCAGGGCATCGCTTTAGCGATGCCGCAGGCTCTCGCAATCAGAAGCCCCTTTAGGGGCCGCGCTGACTCCATCTACCCGTCCAGCTTCTTAGTCAAAACCTCATTCACCAGCTGCGGATTAGCCTGCCCCTTCGAAGCCTTCATCACCTGTCCCACGAAAAACCCGATCATCGTTTTCTTCCCCGCGCGATATTGCTCCACCTGCTTCGGATTTGCCCGGATCAATTCATCGGCCAGTTTCTCCAGCGCCGAAGTGTCGCGCGACTGCTCGGGGCGTCCCTCGGCCTCGTAAATAACAGGAAAGTCCTGCCCGCGCTCGAAGCAGAAGTCGTAAAGATCTTTCAGCATTTTGCCCGAGATCGCGCCCGACTCGACCAGATCGGCAGAAGCCGTAACTCCAGCCATCGAAATCGGAGACTGCTCGAGTTCCAGCCCCCGCGCTTTCAAGCGTCCCAACAATTCGCTCTGCACAAGATTGGCAACGCGCTTAGGATTTTTAGCCGTGCGCGCCGCCGACTCGAACTGATCTGCCATCGCTCGCGTAAGCGTTAGGGTATGGGCATCTCCCGCAGTGATGGCGTACTCTGTCATCATGCGCTGTCGCCGCGGTTCCGGAAGCTCCGGCAAACTCGCGCGAATCGCCGCTTGCCATTTTTCATCGACCACCAGGGGAAGTAAATCGGGCTCGGGAAAATACCGGTAATCGTGTGCCTGCTCCTTCGAGCGCATGCCGTAAGTCCTGCCTTCGTGCGCGTTGTAGAGGCGCGTCTCCTGCGTGATTCGCCCGCCGCCCTCGATGATTCCGATGTGACGCTCGATCTCGTACTCCAGCGCCTGCTTGATGAAGCGGAATGAATTGACGTTCTTGACCTCGGTCTTGGTGCCGAATTCTTTCTGTCCGCGAGGCCGCACGCTGATGTTGGCGTCGCAGCGCAGCGAGCCTTCTTCCATGTTGCAGTCGCTGACGCCGGTGTAGAGGATGATCTCCTTAAGCCGAGTCAGGTATTCGTAAGCTTCGTCGGGAGATCGCATGTCCGGCTCGCTGACAATCTCGGCCAGGGGCACGCCGGTGCGATTCAGATCGATGGCGGTCTTGTGGGCAGAATCGGCAAAGCCCTCATGCAGACTCTTGCCCGCGTCTTCTTCCAGATGCAGACGCGTGATCCCAATCTTCTTCTTGGCGCCGGGCTTCTTACTTTCGTTCACATCGATGTCGATGAATCCAAATTCCGCCAGCGGCTTGTCATACTGCGAGATCTGGTACCCCTTAGGCAGGTCGGGATAAAAATAATTCTTCCGCGCAAAAATCGACACTTCATTGATGCGGCACTCCAGAGCCATAGCCGCCAGAACCGCGAACTCCACCGCCTTGCGGTTGAGCACCGGCAAAGCTCCCGGAAGTCCAAGACACACAGGACAAACATTCGTGTTGGGTGGATCGCCAAAGCGAGTCGAGCAAGAGCAAAAGATTTTCGAAGCAGTCAGCAGTTGCACGTGGACTTCAAGTCCGATAACCGGCTCGTATTTCGCAAGCAGATCCTCGGAAAGGACTGGAGTGGTCGCCATACGGGAGATTATAAAGCCCACGTAGGGACAGCCTTCCCCGTCCGCCTGCCCTGAGCGAAGTCGAAGGGTCCCAGCCGAGCTGCGCTCGGCTGGGGCAGGTGAGGGCACCTGCCCCTACGCGAGCTGTGGCTTCGCTACGGCTTCTTCACTTCGGGTGCGCTCAAATACTTCTCCATCGGAATTTCAAAGTACATCAACTCCTGGCCCTTGGCGTCCTGTGCTCCCATCAGGTAGAAACTCGCGCCCGCCAGCGGATTCGAGATATCCAAAATGTCAAAAAAAAGAAACCCGCGCACCGTGGAATGCGGTTCCACCGCCTTGGCGCCGAACTGAGCCTGCTCGATTTCATCCCAGGTCTTTTTGCTTACCCCGCCTTTCACCTCTTTTTTTGGCAGCGGAATCGGCAACGTAGGCTGGTTGTCATTTCGCGAAGGATGGGAGAGCCGCCGCAACAGGTCGTCCATGCTTGAGGGAAAAAGCTTGCTGCGGTCCTTGGTATTCAACTGCGCCTTCATTTCGACCAGCGAGACCGGCTCATCGCCGTCATTCGTTATGACAAAGAAGACCGGCATGTATCCGTAGTTGCGGTAGTTGACGGTGAAGATCGAAGCTTTGTATTCCACGTCATACGGATCGACCGCGACTGTAACTTTTTCCATCGGATGCTCGTCATGCGCCGGATAAGTGCGCGCGGGTTGCGCCGTGGGCATGACAAACTCTTTCGCCGCCAGAGCGCAAAAGCAGCACACGACCACAAAAGCACCAACTGCCGCAATCCGAGCGGCGAGCGGCATCCAAGTGCGATTTGATTCCTGCCGACCTGCATTACCCATACTTGAATTATAGGATGCCAAATCATCATGGGATGGCTGCGCTACGAACTATGAGCTACGAGTTGCGCCACAAGCTGCCAGCGAGCGATTCAGGCTGGCTCGTAGCTCGCAGCTCGAAGCTTGCGGCGGTTTAGAATGAAACTTCCCTCCATGTACGCGCTCTACAGTGCGCTGCTCGCCTTTTTTCTGTTGCTGACGCTGCCCTACTGGCTGCTGCAGATGCTGCGGCATGGCAAGTACAGAGCAGGGTTGCGCCAGAGGTTCGGCGCAGTTCCGCCCGCCCTGGCTGGCGCCCGCAACAGACCCACCATCTGGGTTCATGCGGTTTCGGTGGGCGAGGTGGTAGCTTCAAGCGCGGTAGTCGAGGCGCTGCGCCAGAAATTCCCGTCCCACCGCGTGCTCGTCTCGACGACTACCAGCACGGGCCAAACCCTCGCCGTCCGCCGCTTCGGTGTCGAGAACGTGTTTTATTTCCCTTTGGACTTCGCCTTCGCCATCCGCCCCTATCTCGAGGCTCTGCGTCCCGAACTCGTGGTCGTCGCCGAAACCGAATTCTGGCCGAATTTTCTGCGGCTGGCCAAGGGCAGCGGAGCTCGCATCGCCGTAATCAACTGCCGCATTTCCGACCGCTCCCTGCCCGGCTACAAACGCTTTCGCTTCTGGCTGCCGAGATTGCTGGAGAAGACGCTCGCGAACGTCGATTACTTCCTGGCTCAGACCGAAGAAGACCGCCAGCGCCTCATCGAAATCGGCGCGCTCGAATCAAAGGTCACAGTGGCGGGCAACTTGAAATTCGATGTGGAACCGCCGCCAGCGCCGAAGATCGTTGCCAGTCTTCGCGACAGCCTCAGCCATTCCGGAGCGGGGCCGGTTCTGGTGTGCGGCAGCACGCTCGAAGAGGAAGAAGGCTCACTGCTCTCCACGTTTCGCACCATCCTGGCCAATCATCCCAAAGCTGTGATGATGCTTGCGCCGCGCCATCCCGAGCGTTTTGCCGAGGTTGCCGACTTGGTCGAGAAGCTCGGCTTTCGCATGATCCGTCGTTCTCTGTGGAGCGGCGAACCGCTCGCAGCCAGCGTGTTTCTGGTCGACAGTATCGGAGAGTTGGCGGCGCTTTATTCGCTGGCCACGGTCGCCTTCGTCGGTGGAAGCCTCGTCCCGCGCGGCGGACACAACATTCTTGAGCCCGCGCTCTATGGCGTTCCTATCGTCACCGGCAACCACTACGAAAATTTCCGCGACGTAGTCAATTTTTTTGCCAGGCGTAATGCCGTCCGCATCGTTGGAGTAGCGGAGCTGCCGCTGGTCTTCATCGAGCTGATCGAAAACGCGGACGAACGCGCGACCCTTGGCCAGAACGCGCTCGCAGCGCTCGAATCCCAGCGTGGCGCCACCGATAGAACGATCAAATCGCTGCTGCAGCTCATGGGTGCTTCGTCATGAATCCGCTCACCGGGTTGTACGGTGCCGCCACCGCTCTGCGAAATACGTTGTTCGATCGCGGCATGCTGTCGTCGCGGCGTCTGGAGCAGCCGGTGGTCAGTGTCGGAAACTTATCGGTCGGCGGTTCGGGCAAAACTCCTTTTGTGATCGCGCTCGGCGAGTTGCTAAAGGCGCGCGGCATTCGCTTCGACGTGCTCTCGCGCGGATACGGCCGCAAAACTCGCGGCGTTCTGGTAGTTGAGCCCAGTGGCAACGCCGCTGATTTCGGCGATGAACCACTGCTGATCGCGCGGCGCCTGGGCGTTCCCGTCATCGTCGGCGAGAGCCGTTATGCAGCAGGCCGACTCGCCGAGCAAAACTTCCAGCCGCAAATGCACATCCTCGACGACGGCTTTCAGCACCGCTCTCTGGCGCGCGACTTCGACATCGTGCTGACGATGGAAGGCGACTTTGACGATCAGCTGCTGCCCTCGGGACGTCTACGCGAGCCGCTATCGTCGCTGCAACGTGCCGATGCCATCGTGCTCCCCGCAGCTAGCCGCGTCTCCCGCGGCGCGCTCCAGCAAAAGCCAATCTGGCGAAGCGAGCGACATCTCGTTCTCTCGAACGTACCCGCCGCGCCCGTTGTCTTCTGCGGCATCGCGCGCCCCGAACAGTTCTTCGCTCAAGTGCGAGCGGCCGGAATCGCACCCGCGGCAGAAGTCAGCTTTCGCGATCACCATACTTACAAACGAAACGACATTGAGCGCCTGCTCGCGCAGCGCGGCAAACTCGGCGCCGGTGGCTTCCTGACCACGGAAAAAGATGCCGTCAATCTGGGGTCATCATCATTGCAGGAGGAGCTCATGCCCCTCACCGTCGCCGCGCTCAACCTCACAATCGATCGTCCCGCCGACCTTGTGGATGCCATTTTGGCGAGAATCGAGAAACGGAAGCCTCGCTCGTGAGAAAATCTTGGGTTGCACTCTGGGTTGCGCTCCATGACCAGGCATTAGACGAATAAGCATTGATGACAAAACACATTCACACTAAAGAGAACGGACGCCTGCGCCTGAAGAAGATCGTCGAATCTTTTCCCAAGCTCACCGTAACCGTCCTCGCCGATCTGGTGGCCGACGAGTTCGTGTTCGGCGAGATTTCTCGCGTCTCGCGCGAAGCGCCCGTGCTGATTCTGCAGCACCGCGATCGCAAGGTGGTTCCGGGCGGCGGCGCCAATGCCGTCTACAACCTGGCCGACCTGGGAGTGAACGTCTTGCCGGTAGGCGTCGTGGGCGACGACGAGGCGGGAAGACTGTTGCTGCGCGCATTTCGCCACAAGCGCATCCCGGTCAGCGGCGTTTTCAAGGACAAGAGCTATACCACAGTAACCAAAACGCGCATCCTGGCTGGCTTCGCGCACACCGCCGGACAACAGGTTGTGCGCGTGGATCGCGAACCCACCGAAGGCCCCAATTCGCATTTGCGCCGCGAGATCGTGCTCGCCGCCCGCGAGTACGCCCGCGCCTCCGACGCGCTGCTGGTTTCCGACTATGGATACGGCGCGGCCACACCAACCCTGCTGAATGTGATTCGCGAAAAGCGTGGCCTCGACAAGGTTCCCGTGACGCTCGATTCGCGCCATCGCATGTTGGAGTTCACCGGCATCACGGCGGCCACGCCGAATGAGTCGGAGGTGGAAGAAGTCCTCGGCATCCGCATCGGCAACGCCAACGAAGATGATTGGGAGCGCCTGCTGGCCGCGGGAGACCAGATCGTCGGCGCGATGAATCTGGAATCGCTCGTGATCACGCGCGGCAAAGATGGCATGGTAGTTTTCCCGCGCCGCCACAAGCCGGTGGATATTCCAATCTACGGCAGCGATGAAGTTGCCGACGTAACCGGCGCCGGCGATACCGTGATCGCGACGTTTACCGCGGGCCTGGCTGCGGGCGCAACCGCCGAAGAGGCCGCCCAACTCGCGAACTACGCCGGCGGCATCGTGGTCATGAAGCGCGGCACGGCCACCGTCAGCCAGCAGGAATTGCTGGAGGCGCTAGAGAAAACAGCGCCGGTAGCACGAGAGCATTAACCCTCAGCGGCTAAACATAGTGCTGAAAAAATCGATTTTGGTCTTGCTTTTGGGTGGCGCAGCGGTTCACCGCTGCGGTAACTGTCCTATTTTTCAGCGCTGGCTTTAGCCGCTGGGGGGCGACCGCGGCACGCGCCCGAGTTTTTCAGCAAATTGTACAGCTGCACATTTCTGTACAGGTCTGAGCGGCAGTGCTCAGAGTTCGAGATCGTTGAGCAGATCGTCATTGACCACATCACTCAATCCGAAGATCGTTTCGCGCGCTGAACTTCGGCAACTCGTGGCCGACTGGCGGCGCTCCGGCAACCGCGTCACCCTGGCCAACGGATGCTTCGACGTGCTGCACGTCGGCCATGTTCGTTACCTTCATGCCGCGCGCAAACTTGGCGGCAAACTGATTGTTGCCGCCAACGCCGACGCCTCCGTGCGCGCGTTGAAGGGTGAAGGCCGTCCCGTAATGCCGGCCGAGGAACGCGCGGAAATTCTGGCGTCGCTAGCCGACGTGGACGCGGTCGTAGTCTTTCCAGAAGCGGACGTCCGCGCCATCATTCGCGAAATCCGTCCGGATTTTCACGCCAAGGGCACGGACTACACGATAGAGAGCGTCCCCGAACGCGACGAAGTCGAAGCCTGCGGAGGCCGTGTCGTAATAGTCGGCGATCCCAAGAACCACTCGGCCACCGAAATCATCAGTTCGCAATCGCGGCTGGGAAAATCGTGAGCCGGCGTCGATTCGAAAGCCTGCTCGTAGTGCGCCTCAGCGCCATGGGAGACGTCATTCACACTCTGCCCGCGGCGGCCGCGCTCCGCCAGGCTTTTCCTCATGCCACATTAGGATGGCTCATCGAAGAGCGCTGGGCCGAATTGCTCTGCACGCTCCGCTATCCGCGCTCCGGACCGCGCTCTCCGCAGCGCCCGCTGGTCGACCGCGTCCACACCGTCAACACGGCAGAATGGCGCCGCGCTCTTTTCTCGTTCAACACCTGGCAGCAGATGGCCGTGGGCTTGAGTCAGCTACGCGGAATTGAATATGACGCCGTCATCGATTTTCAAGGTGCGGTCCGTTCGGCGCTGCTGGCGCGTTGGTCGGGAGCGCCCATCCGGTACGGGGCCGCGCAGCCACGCGAAAATGCCGCCAGCATGTTTTACACACGACAAGTGCTGACGAGCGGCGCACATGTAGTCCAACAGGCGCTGGCGTTGGCAAGAGCGGTCGTTCCGGCTGCGAGCATTCCAAGTGTAATGGCGGAACCTAGGGTAGAGTTTCCAGTGGATCCCGATGCCGAAAGCAAAATTTCCGGCCTCACGGCAGATGCGAGAAATTTCGCAATTCTAAACCCCGGAGCAGGCTGGGGCGCGAAGATGTGGCCAGCCGAGCGTTACGCGCAGGTTGCGAAGGAACTTGCAAAAGATGGGTTATGCTCGCTCGTAAACCACGGTCCAGGTGAAGAACAGTTGGCTGCGGAAGTCGAAGCTGCAAGCGAAGGAGCGGCGCAAAAGATCTCGTGCTCGGTTTCTGAGTTGATCGCGCTCACACGCCGAGCTCGCCTCTTCATCGGCGGCGATACTGGGCCAATGCACCTGGCGGCGGCGCTGAAAATTCCGGTGGTGGCAATTTTTGGTCCGACAAACCCCGCGCGCAACGGCCCCTTCGGAACGCAATCGATAGTGTTGCGAAGCGCAAGCAGTATGACCGACCACACGCGGCGGCGCGAGCCCGACCAGGGTTTGCTAGAAATCACCGCCGCCGAAGTCGTCGCCGCAGCGCGAAAGCTGCTGCAGAGCTAGAGCAAGCTATCGAGTTGCTGAGAGCAAGCTGAGAACGTGAAGGGCACGGCTTTAGCCGTGCCGTCAGGATTACGAAGGGGTTCCGGCTTTAGCCGCTGAGGTTACGCATCATGCACCACCACGAGAATTGCTATCCATCGCCCAACTTCGTATTGTCAACATTTACAAAATCCAGTGAGTGAAGTTCCACAATCCGGATCGCAACCGTCGCCGTTCGCCGCCGGCACCTGGGCGCACATGGCCCGCCGCATACGCGTGCCCCTGGGATTTCTTTTTGCGGTCGCCTACATCTGGCTGGCGCAACCCACAAAAACATCTCTCATCGCCGGCACCCTGGTGCTCGTTCCCGGCCTGGTCTTGCGCGGACTCGCCTCCGGCCACGTGCAAAAAGACGAGCAGCTCACCACCAGCGGCCCCTACGCCTACACGCGAAATCCGCTATATCTCGGCTCCCTGATGCTGGCTGCCGGCTTCGCGATCGCGGCGCGAAGCTGGTGGATCGTCGCCGTCATGCTCCTGATGTTCGCCGCGATTTACATCCCCGTCATCGCCGGTGAAGAGCGTTCCCTGGGTCAGAAGTTCCCCGGCTACGACGACTACGCCCGTCACGTCCCGCGCATACTGCCGCGCCTTACGCCCTACGGGAACCAGGACGGCGCGTACTCTTCCGCGCTCTACTGGCAACACCGCGAATATCAAGCCGGCATCGGCTGCGTGGCCATGTTGGCCGTACTCCTCATTAAGCTGGTCGCCAAGCTGGTGTGGTAGTCTGCCGTGAGCATGTGCTGTTTACCTCAGGGGCTAAGGGCGTGGGTTGGGCTGATTTGCTGCGCGCTTTTCCTGACAGGAGCCCTGCTGCCGGCGCAGCAAACCGCGCCCACCGCAACCATCGGCCCCGCTCCCGTCGAGATCGCCCCTCCACGTCCCAACTATCCCTTCCCTGACGGAAAGACTTATGTCTTTTCCGCGGAGTGGCATTTGATCACCGCCGGAACCGGCGTCGTAAGAATGGATGTCTCCGGCAACGAACGCAAAGTCACCGCGACCGCTGAATCGGTCGGCGCCGTCAACATCATCTTCCCGGTGCACGACCGCTTCGAATCGCACTTCGATCCCCGCACCTTCTGCTCGCTCTCGATCTTCAAGCACAGCGAAGAAGGATCGCACAAGCGCGAGACGTCGATCCATTTCGACTATTCCCGCAAAAAAAGCAGGCTCGACGAAAAGAATCTCAAGACCGGCGAGACCAAGCACATAGAAAACGACCTAGCCGGTTGCGCCACCGATGTCATCACCGGCTTCTACTACCTGCAATCCTTGCCCTTGCAACTCGGCGAAAGATACGAGTTCCCAATCAGCGACGGCAAGACAACAATTGTCCGCGCGACGGTTGAAAAACGCGAGCAGATCCGAGCGCCCGCCGGAACATTCCCGTCCGTAATGATCACGGCCGAAGCTACGTCCGGCCCGCTGCAAAACAAAGGCAAAGTGTGGGTATGGTTTTCCGAGGACGCAAGTCACACGCCCGTGCAAATGCGCGTCAAGCTGGGATGGGGCACGTTGCTGTTTCGCCTGCAGCGCATCGAGAAGTAAAATTTGCAATTGGTAATTTGTAATTTGCAATTTTGAAACCGGAGAGTCGCTCGGCATTCAATTACAAATTACAAATCACCAATTACAAATTGTTTTCCTCCTACTTCAGCGCCACCACCGCCTGCTTCGCCTTCGTTAGTTCCGGACGCGCCGAACTCCCGCCCTCACAAGTCTTGACGAGCACGGCGTAATACTCCGTTGCCTCGGAAGTTTGCCCCGTCATCTCCGCCGCTCGCGCCGCGCCGTAAAGGCTGTTGAAGCGATTGGGAAAGAATTTCAAGCTGGTTTTGTATTCGGCGAGAGCTTGCTCCGGATGCTTCATATCGAGCAGCATGTCGGCCAGCATTTCCCGGGCGGGGGGTTGGTAATCGGATTCGTCTCCGGAGGCTTCCTGCTTTTCGGCGATTGCGCGCAGCGACGCGATGGCTGCGTCGTTTCTGCCTTCGGCGTGATCGAGCCACGCTGTGGCTTCTTTTCGATCCTGTTCCACCGCTTCTGCGAAACTCTTCTTCTTTTGGTCAATAAGAGTCTTGTGAATCGCAGCGATGTGTTCGATATCGGTGCGCGCCTGTGCTACGTTGCCGCTGCGCGCTGCGCCAATCGCCCGCGCCCAATACGTAATCGAACCGTCTCCGCCGGTGGCATCGGGATTCGGCGTCAAAGCGGCGGCTTCTGTCCAGTGATGCATCTCTAACGCGTAGCGCGCGGGAAACGCTATCAATGCGTTGGTGCGAGGATCGTATCCCATGCCATACATATCTTTCATCGGCGGCATCGCTTTTACTTCTTCGATTACTTTCCGGGCATCGGCCTCGCGTCCGCTCTGCATATAGGCATAGACGAGGTAGTCCATGGCGTGGAACTGGTGGCCTTCGCCGCCCATGTGCATCTCCGTAGCCTTGCGCGTCGCGGCGATAGA
>JBAWFQ010000156.1:0-6014 GCA_049592035.1 Terriglobales bacterium | reverse complement strand
GCTTGGCTGGTCCTGGGCTACTGGTTCTTGCTTCAGTTTTTCGCGTTTCCTCAGTTCGCCGCGGAAGGAGTAGCAGTCTGGGCGCACGTAGGAGGATTCGCTGCTGGAGTGATGATGATTAAGCTGTTCCCCGAGCGCCGCCACCGATATCGATACGGGACTTGGTGAGGCAGGTGTCACGTGTTAGGTGTCAGGAAAACCAAACACCGCTGACGGCCCGACTCGCCGGCGACTTCCTAGCGGCGCGGTTCTGGCGCTGGACCCGGAGGCAGGACTTCTTGCTCGCCGGGCTCGCCGGAGTGCATCTTTTGGCGAGTGACCCACCAGACGGCTGTGGTCCAGGTGGGAAAAAGATCTGCTCCGGGGATGAGCTTCGCTGCTGCCGTTGGCAGGAAAGCCCAGTGCCATCCTAGAAGACGAATCATCACGAAGGCGACTACCAGATCCAGGAACGAATCGGCGGGGGATATCGCTCCTTCGGCGAAGAGCGGGAAGGCGGCTATTTGCAGCACATCGGCGACGATGGCTACTAGCCAGGCCAGGCGATGCTCCGGTTTCAGCGATTGGAAGTAGTCGAGGAATGACATGTTATCAACCGGTCGTTTGTCGTTGGTCGTTCGCGAGCAAACGCAAAAACTCACCCAACTGACTAACTTGGTTATTGGATGCTCCATTTTACTTTCACGTCGCCATTTCTCGCTTCTTTATAGCGTGCCAGTCGAGGGCATTACCACAATCTTCTCTACGGTTACGTTTTCTGGCAGGCGCAGCGCGTCGATCACTGCCTGGGCTACGGTTTCGGCGGACATCATTTTTCGCCTGGGGGCCTTGGGCCACATCGCATTCCAGATTGCCGTATCGGTTGCGCCCGGCATTAGGGAAATTACACGAATGCCTTTGGGGCGCAGTTCCTCGCGCAGCGTGTTGGTGAGCCCTAGCGCGCCATGCTTCGACGCATTGTAGGCCGCCGAGCCGGGGAAGACGCACTCGGCTGCGATCGAGAGATTGTTCACGATCGTGCTGCCGCGCTTCATTACGGCTAGCGCCGCCTGCGTCACCAGGAACAGGCCGTTGAGATTGGTATCGACTACTTCCATCCACGTGGGATAAGGCAGGTCGGCTACGGTGCGATTCGAATGTCCGATGCCGGCGTTGTTGATGAGGATATCGACAGGCTTGTGCAAGCTGCGGACGAGCGCGAAGAGGTAGTCGACTGAGTCGGGGCTGCGCACGTCGCAGGACTGCGCCAGCACCGGGACATTCAGCTTCTCCAGCTCCCTGCGTGCCTGGGACAGGGTGCGCTCGTCGCGGGCGGTGATGATCAGATGGCATCCTTCATGCGCCAGGGCTTGGGCTATGGCTAGACCGATGCCGCGATTGGCACCGGTTACGAGGGCGAGGCGGCCGCAGAGCGGTGGTTTACCTGGCTTGGGATTGCGCTTTGACATGCGTGATTCATCAGCTTATTCCATCCTGCGCTGGATTACGATCACGAAGTCTTCGTGTGCGGGGATAGCTGCCGAGCTCCGCTCGGCTTGGACGGCCGAGGGCGGCCGTCCCTACGCGAGACTCACAGATTACACACCGTTGGTGCGTTGGCGGATCAAGGAGAGGAACTCGGTGCGGGTTTCCTCTTCGTTGCGGAAGCAGCCTAGCATGGATGAGGTTACGGCCGAGGAGTGTTGTTTTTCTACGCCACGCATCATCATGCATAGATGCTTTGCCTCGATGACCACACCTACGCCTTGCGGTTCGATGGCGTTCTGGATCGCCTCCGCAATCTGAGTGGTGAGGCGCTCTTGAATCTGCAGGCGGCGCGAGAAGGCTTCGATGAGGCGCGGGATTTTGCTCAGGCCAATCACTTTTCCGTTGGGAATGTAGGCCACGTGCACCTTACCGAAAAATGGCAGCAGATGGTGCTCGCACAGGCTGAACATTTCTACGTCTTTTACGATCACCATTTCGTCGTAGGTGACGGTGTAGAGCGCTTGGCGCAAGAGCGCTTCGGGATCGTCTTTGTAGCCTTTGACGAGAAAGTGCATCGCTTTTTCGACGCGCTCGGGAGTGCGGGAAAGGCCCTCGCGGTCGGGATCTTCTCCGAGGCGCACGATCATTTCACGCACCAAGTCTGCATAGCTGGCGCTGGTCAGGATGTTGGACTCCGTGGTTGATTTCATAGGTTGGAATGCTATTTGTAATTTGTGATTTCTAATTTGTAATTTCACACACCGGCACGGCAAGATATGTGATGGGAAACAAAATTACAAATTACAAATTGCCAATTACAAATCTCCCGAATACTCGAACGAATTCATCATAGTCTCTTCGATTCGTACCTTGTCTAGATGAGCCTTGTGGAAGCCGCGCTTCACAATTTCGTAGATCGCGATGCATAAGTTTTCCGTGGTCGGAACCTGTTTTGCGAATTCCGAGAGCAGGTTCAAGTTCTGATGGTCGTAGCGCTCGAGGATATGACCGTGTACGAAGCCATCCAGATCGACCAGATTGCAGATCATGCCGGTCTGGTCGTCGACCGGGCCGCTCACTGTGACTTCGAGCATGTAGTTGTGCCCATGTCCATAGGGATTATTGCACTTACCGTAGGTGGCGCGGTTTTCTTCCTCCGATATTTCGTCGCTGTGCAGGCGGTGCGACGCGGAAAACATGTAGCGGCGAGTGAGGTGCGCTTTCATGCTTCACCGTAAAAGTCGACGAACAGGTCGGGGGTTTCGTAGACGCGCACGCGATGTAGTCGGGCGGCGTTTAACTTCGGGGCGAGGCGCTGCCAGATCACGATGGCGAGATTCTCGGTGGTCGGGATTCTGGTGAAAAACTCGGGGACTTCCTTGTTCAGGAAACGATGATCGAGCGCGTCGAGCACTTCCCTGCTCATGACTTCTTTCAGTTGCTTCAAATCGACTACGAATCCCGACTTGGGATCGACGGCGCCTTTCACGGTGACTTCGAGCGTGTAGTTGTGGCCGTGTCCGTTGGGATTATTGCATTTGCCGAAGAGGCGCTGGTTCTCGTCCGGAGTAAGTTCCGGATTGTGATAGTAGTGCGATGCGGAGAATTCGGCTTTGCGGGTTAGGTAGACCATAAAAACCAGTTCTCAGCTTTCAGTTCTCAGTTTTTTGCTCTCGATGCTCACAATCGAGTTCGCGGCCTGGTGTGCCGCGGGCGTACTTTCACTCGCAACGTCCCTATTGTAGACACGGCCCTTCCATGATACTCGGCCATTCTTGTGGGCGTTCTTTGAGCGTAGCAGCAGATAGGCGAATATTGGCAAACCTACTGTAATCGCTAGGAGGTTATTTACGGTTGCGAAATGCGCGGCACGAATTCGCCTGTACAGTAGCAGCCAGAAAAAAGCGAGCGCTATCCATAGAAAGTGCCGCGTCACCGCAGCGGACACGGCAACGCCTAACGCCCACCACACTGCGCACCACAAAAGCACACTTTGGAACGCCAGAAATTCTGGCTGCGGAAATAACAACGCGAGATTCTTTGTCCAGCCTTCGCGCAGTTGCGCCCAGTTGCGGTACATGCGGGTGCGGACGGCATCTCCTCCATAACGGAAGTAGACGCGCTTGCCGGCATCTCGAAAGCGTCGCGCCAGGGCCACGTCCTCCAGGATTTCGCTAGCTACGGCGGCGTGTCCGCCTACGGCATCGTAGGCGGCTCGGCGGACGAGCATGTACTGACCGTTGGCGGCTACTATCTGCGAGCGTTGATCGCGCACTTTGTGGGGCGGGTATTGCACTGCCAGTTCGGCGAAGACTACAGGCATCACGGATCGCTCGGCCAAGGTTACGACTACCTGCTCAGGCGAGTATGAAAGTAAATCGGCTTGCTCGTCTTTCGCTTCGGTCAGAGCTCGGGCCAGCGATCCCGGCCGATGCATCGTGTCTGCGTCGGTGAAGAGCAACCACGGCGCGCGCGCCTGTTTCGCGCCGGCAATGAGCGCATTGTTTTTCCCGGTCCAGCGCGTCCCTGCCCCGCCTTTATTCTTGGGCAGCGGCCCGGAGGAAATCACCTGCACTCCCGCGAAGCTTTGCGCGATCTCCGGCGTGCGGTCGGTCGATGCATCGTCGACCACGATGACCTCGAACGCCACGCCGGTTTGTGCGATCAGCGATTCGAGACACGCGCCCAGGTTCGCCTCCTCGTTGCGGGCCGGCACGATAATGGAGACCTCGGGAATCGGGTTTGCGGGGATCGCGAATCGTGGCGGTGCGGCTGGAGGTGAACTATCCATCGGTTTTTCGTTATTATAACGATGTGAGACGAACGCTTCCTCCTACCCTGCTTTTCGCGATACTAGCTTTTGGATTGTCGGCTGCGCTGATTGGATGCTACAGCGGGAATCATCCGGCGCGCATCGGGTCGAATGCTCCCGACTTTACCGTGAAGGATTCCGACCACGCAGTCACGCTCAGCCAGTTTCGCGGGCAGGTGGTGCTGCTGAATTTCTGGGCGACTTGGTGTCCACCGTGCGTCGAGGAGACGCCGTCGCTGGTGCGGATGCAGGCTCGTTTCAAAGATAAGGGCGTGGTCGTGCTGGCCGTCAGTATTGACGCGGATGACGCGGCTTACCATAAGTTTCTTAAGGAATACAACGTCAACATGGTCACGGTGCGGGATGAGGCGCAGAAAACGCCTACCCTCTACGGCACGTTTGGTTGGCCCGAAACCTATGTGATTGATCGCCAGGGAGTCATTCGCCGCAAGTTTGTGGGGCCGGTGGATTGGACGAGTCCGGAGATTACGGATTATCTGAGCAAACTGTGAAGAGCAGGTTTCAGGTCTCAGGTGTCAGGTCTCAGGAAAATCCCTTTGCTGGCGTTCTCTGTTTTGGTTTTCCTGACACCTGAGACCTGGCACCTGAGACCTTCCTTACAACTTCACCTTCCGCAGCCTCAGCGAGTTCGTGATTACTGATACCGAACTGAAGCTCATCGCGGCTGCGGCTAGAATTGGGCTTAGCAGCACGCCGAATACTGGATAGAGGATGCCCGCTGCGATCGGCACTCCGATTGAGTTGTAGAGAAAGGCGAAGAACAGGTTCTGGCGGATGTTGCGCATGGTGGCTTGGCTTAGCTTGCGGGCTCGCAGAATTCCTTCAAGGTCTTTTTTAAGTAGCGTGATGCCGCCGCTTTCCATGGCTATGTCGGTTCCTGTGCCCATCGCGATTCCGACTTGGGCTTGCGCGAGCGCGGGGGCGTCGTTGATGCCATCGCCTGCCATGGCGACCACGCGGCCCTCGTTCTGCAGGTTCTTGACGATCTCGGCTTTTTGCGCCGGTAGAACCTCGGCTTTGAAGTCTGTGATTCCGAGGGTCTGCGCGATCTCCTGGGCCGTCGCCTGGTTGTCGCCGGTGAGCATCAGCAGGCGGATTCCCTGGAGTTTCAGTTGGGCGATGGCATTGGCCGCGGACAGCTTCGCCTGATCCCCAACTGCAATGGAACCAGCGTAACGATTGTCGATAGCTATGAAAATCGAGCTGGATCCGCCGGGCTTAATATGGCCAATTGCTTTTTGGCCCCCGAATGCGCCCACTTGTTTCATCAACGCAATGTTGCCGACAGCTACGGTCTTGCCATCCACCGTACCGATTACACCTTGGCCCGGTACGGACTGAAAATCGGCGGGCTCGCTCAAACTCAAATTTTCTTCCTTCGCCTTTAACACAATCGCTGCGCCTAGTGGATGTTCGCTGGCGCGCTCCAGACTTGCGGCCAGCCGCAGAAGATCTTCTCGCGAAACGGCTGGCGGATTTCCGACGGTCGAAATCGACACCACTCTCGGTTTTCCCTCGGTTAGCGTGCCGGTCTTATCGAAGACGATCGTGTCCACTTTTTCGAGCGTCTCCAGCGCCTCGGCATTTTTGATTAGGACACCGGCGCGGGCGCCGCGTCCGGTGCCTACCATGATCGCCATAGGCGTCGCCAAGCCCAGCGCGCACGGGCACGCTATGATCAGCACGGCTACAGCATTCACTATGGCATGGGCGA
>JBAWFQ010000155.1:0-11139 GCA_049592035.1 Terriglobales bacterium | reverse complement strand
AGATAAGGAAGTTATGGTCCAGCGAAATGACGATTACTGGGGAGCAAAGCCGCGTCTGGATCGGGTGCGGTTCGCAGTAATCCCCGATCCGACGACGCGGGCGCTCGAATTGCGCAAAAGCAGCGCGGATGTTGCCATTAACGCGCTGACGGCGGACACAGTGGTGGCGCTGGCGAACGAACCCAATCTCCGGATCGAACGCGCACCGGGGACAATCCTCTCTTATCTCGCTTTCAATACACGCGATCCGCTCTTGCAGGACGTGCGTGTTCGCCAGGCGATTGCCTATGCCATCGATCGCGGTCCTTTGCTCGAATACATCTGGCGCGGCTTCGCGCAACCGGCGCTGAGTGTGCTGCCTCCGCAAAGCTGGGCGTATGACGCGAACGTGGCCGCCTACCCCCATGATCCGGAGAAAGCCCGCCAGATGCTCGACGCCGCGGGCTACCCAGCTCGCGACGGCGTTCGCTTTCATCTGACCATGAAGACTTCCACGGAGGAGTCCACGCGACTGCTGGCCGCGGTGCTGCAACAGCAGTTGCGCGATGTAGGCATTTCCCTCGACATTCGTACGTTCGAGTTTGCTACGTTTTTTGCCGACGTCACCAGCGGCGCTTTCCAGCTCTATTCGATGCGCTGGATCGGAGGCAACCAGGACCCGGATATTTTTGAGCTTTGTTTTCACTCCAACCGATTCCCACCCAAGGGCGCAAACCGTGGTTTCTACTCCAATCCGCGGCTCGATGGTCTGATCGACGCGGCGCGCCGCGAGACCGATCAGAACGCACGCAAGCGGCTTTACGCTGAAGTGCAGGAAACGTTGGCGCAGGACGAGCCATATATCAACTTGTGGTACTTCGATAATGTGCTCGTGCATACTCGGCGCGTGCGAAATGTAACCCTGAATCCGTCAGGGAATTACGACTTTCTGAAAACCGCGGAGATCAGTAGCCAGTAGCAGTTTGCGAGGGCCCCGTGCGCGCCGGGAGCGGGTTTCAGCGTGTTACCATCAAATCTTGAAAATTCTTTTTATCGGTGACATTTTTGGCCGTCCTGGGCGGACGATCGTAAAGGATCGACTGCCGGAACTGCGCCAGCAGCAAGCGGTCGACCTTGTAATCGCCAACTGCGAGAATGCCGCGGCTGGGTTTGGAATCACGCCGCCTCTGGCGGAAGAACTTTTCGATCTCGGCATCGACGTGATGACTACCGGCAACCATATCTGGGATAAACGCGAGATCATCGAATATTTCCAGATGGCCGACAACAATCCCCACAGTCCCGCGCGCCGTTTGTTGCGGCCGGCAAATTTCCCGCAGAACCTGCCCGGCTGGGGAGTCTACGAGGGCCAGAAGAACGGCATCGGCTATGCCGTGATGAATCTTCAGGGACGCGTCTTCATGGGGTCGAGCGACGATCCCTTTCGCTACGCGGATCGCCTTCTTGAAAAGATCCAATCGAAAATTGTATTTGTGGATTTCCACGCCGAAGCCAGCTCCGAGAAAATTGCCTTCGGCTGGTATCTCGACGGGCGCGTCACAGCTGTAGTGGGCACCCACACGCACGTCCCCACCGCCGATGAAACCATATTAGCCAAGGGTACCGCGTACATCACAGACGTCGGCATGACTGGGCCCTATGACAGCGTCATTGGGGTGAAGAAAGAATTGGTGATCGAGAAATTTCTCAGCGGGATGCCGGCGCGCTTCGAACCGGCCAACGGCGACGTCCGCCTGTGCGCCGTTGTGGTCGAGTGTGATGACCAGACCGGCCGCGCCACACGCATGGAACGGTTGATGCTGCGATGAGGGCCGGCGGACGGGGGAGACGGGGCAAGCCCCGTCTCTACATTCTAATGCGTTACGACTGTAGTTCCCTTCCGAGTATTTCTCTTGCAAGACAGCGGCGGGCGGGCATTCTATAGTAGTCAATATGCGATGGCTGCCAGCAGGAATTGTTTTGTTGCTTGCCGCGGTGTGCTCGGCCACAGACATCGCACCTGCTACTACCCCATCGCTCTGCTCCAATTCCGCCGGCGCGCCTGCCTGTCAGGGCAGCGCCAAGGATCTGAAGACCGCACGCCAGGCTTTCAAGCGTGGCCTTAAGCTCGAGAAATCGCGGAATCTCGAGCAGGCCCTTTATGAATTTCAGGAAGCGGCTCGCCTGGTCCCGCAAAACGTGGAATACCTGACCGCGACCGAGATGACGCGCCAACATCTGGCCGGCCTGCATTTGGAACAAGGAAACACCGATCTGCTCGGCGGTCGGCAAGTGGAGGCGCTGGCGGAATTTCGCACCGCTCTGAATCTCGATCCGCAAAACGAATTCGCCCAGCAGCGCATACGCGACGCTCTAGGGCCCGCGCCGGTACACACTACAGCTCCGCCGCAAGTCGTCGACAGCGCCGACACACTCACCGCCAAACCGACTGACGCGCACCATGACTTCCACTATCGCGGCGATTCCCGTGGTCTGCTCACCGCGGTCGCCGCAAGCTATGGCTTGACCGTGGTCTTCGACGATAGTTTCCCCAGCCACCGCGTGCATTTCGACCTCGACGATGCGAATTTCGCCATTGCCTTGTCGGCCGCTTCCGCGGTCACCAAGACGTTCAGCGTGCCCCTGGAAGATACGGTAATTTTCTCGGCCGCCGACAACCCCGAGAACCATCGCCTCTTCGATCGCATGGGCATGCGCACGTTTTACATCTCGAGTGCCAATCCCTCCAAGGATATGACGGAAATAGCGACCTCGCTGCGGACAGTATTTGAATTCAAGCTGGTGAGCATAGACCAAAGCGCGAGCACAATCACCGTGCGTGGGCCGCGGACGACGCTGGAAGCCGCCACGCAGTTTCTTTCCCAGCTCAACAGCCCCTTACCCGAAGTGATGTTTGACTTGAAAGTCTTCGAGGTAAGCCACAGCTACATGCGTAATATCGGGCTGCATGTTCCTGACAATTTCAATCTTTTCAATATCCCGGCAGCCGCACTCGCCGCGTTGGGCGGCGGACAAAACATTCAAAGCCTGATCAACCAGTTGATTGCCTCGGGCGGCATCAACCAGGCCGGCAATCAGACGCTTTCCGCCCTGCTGGCACAGTTGCAAGGCCAGCAGAACTCGATCTTCAGCCAGCCGCTCGCAACCTTCGGCGGCGGCCTCACGCTGATGGGACTAAGCCTCGATCAGTTATCCGCGCAGCTCTCCATGAATGAAAGTTCCGTCCGCCAGCTTGATCATGTCCAACTGCTGGCTTCGCAGGACAAGGACGCCACTTTCAAGCTGGGAGAGCGCTATCCCATCCTCAACGCCAGTTTTGCGCCGATTTATAACAATTCGGCTATCGCGCAGGTGGTAGGAAATCAGTCGTACACTGCGCCCTTTCCTTCCGTCAATTATGAAGACATCGGACTGACTCTCAAGGCGAAGCCGGTAGTGCACAACAATTCCGATGTAGCCGTTGAACTCGAGATCGAATTCCGAAGCCTCGGATCCTCAGTGACCAATGGCATTCCCGATATTTTGAATCGCGAGTACAAGGGTGGGATCCTGCTGAAACCCGGCGAGCAGGCCGTGGTGGCGGGCATGGTCACGGAGTCTGACGAAAAGACCTTGGCCGGTCTGCCCTTCTTCTCCACTATCCCTGGTCTCGGCCTGCTCAGTTCACAGCAATCCAAACAGCAAGACAGCGATGAGCTGCTGATTCTGATTACGCCCTACGTCATCCGCAGCCGGGAGCGAGACGAAGCTCCGGAAATCTGGGTGGAAAAGTAGATCGGGCCATCGGGTGATCGGATCATCGGGCCATCTAAAACCTCAAACTCAACCGCTCTTGACTTTAGATCACCCGATCACCCGATTTATTTCTGGCTCGCCTCGAAGTCCACAATTTTTTTCTGCACCTCGACGGGGTACCCGCTGGCGTTTCGCCCATTGATGAACAGAGCCGGCGTGCCCGTCACGCCCACCGATCTGCCCAACGCCAGCGACGCCTGGATTCTGGCCTGGGTATCGGGCTTGACGGCGCAGGTGGCAATCTCGTCGGCATTTGCGCCCGAGGCGGTCGCGATCGCCTTCAACTTTTCATCCGCATTCGACGCCGTGATATTGGCCTGCTCGTCAAAGGTCTTTTGAATAAATTTCCAAACCGCATCGTTCGCTCCTGCCGAAGCCCGCCCCACGCAATCGACGTAGCCGGCCGCCTTCTCCGCCCAGTCATGCATGGGCAGCGGAAAATTCTGGAAGACAAAGTGGGCGTCGGGTTCCTGAGCCAGCAGTTGATCCACCGCCGGCGCCGCCTTGGCACAGTGCGGGCACTGCATATCGCTGAACTCGACAATCGTCACCGCCGCTTTCGCCGCTCCTTTGGCGGGGCCGTTCACGCCTTTGTCGAGTTTGACGCGGGCATCTTCAAAAGGCTTCGCCCCGAAAGGCAGGATGTCGCCCGCAATGGCATGTTTGCCATCGGAGCTGACCAGCAAACGATTCTGATTGGCGCCCTGCGAATTCGTGATCACCACCGAAACATCCGCCAGCCCCGGCACCTCCGAAGCATGAATGTCACTCACCTTCCAGGAAATGGTTGGATCGTAGCCAAACATCTGGAACAGAAACGCGTTGATTGTCTCCTCCGTCGGGAGAGGCGCGAAGCCTAGCGAAGCGGCCGCGGCCGCCGCTGGCTTGGTCTCCGCTTTTGCGGGGCGACTGGTTTGAGCATGAGCGAAGGCGAGGGCGGATACCAAGAACGCAGCGAGGAGAGAGCGATTCATGTTTGTCATATGTGAAATTCAATCGGAATTCGATTGTTACAAAAACTTGCGTAGTTGTCATTTCCGCGGGTTTGCGTGTGGAGAACCGGGCGTCCCCGCCCGGCTGGACGGGCGAGACGCCCGTCCCTCCACGATGCAGTCGACAGCTAAATCTCCGACTTGGCCGCGATCGGGAATCTTCTCCCATAGCCGAAGGCCTTGGCGGAAATCTTGATTCCCGGTGCGGCTTGCTGCCTCTTGTACTCGCTGCGCTCCACCATGCGGATCACGCGCCGCACCAGCTCCAGATCGAAATGGTGAGCGCAGGCAATCTGTTCGGCCGATAACGACTCCTCCACGTAGTCTTCGAGAATCGCATCGAGCACATCGTAAGGTGGGAGCGAATCCGAATCTTTTTGATCGGGACGCAATTCGGCAGACGGCGGCTTCTCGATTGTGGCTTGCGGAATCACCTTGCGCCGCAGATTCACGTAAGCGCTCAAGCGGTACACCAAAGCCTTCGGCACATCCGAGATAACCGCCAATCCTCCGACCATGTCGCCGTAAAGCGTGCAATAGCCGACAGCCAACTCGCTTTTGTTGCCGGTCGAAAGCACCAGCGCGCCGAACTTGTTCGAAAGCGACATGAGCAGCAATCCGCGAGCACGCGATTGAATATTCTCTTCGGTGACGTCTTGCGTCATTCCGGCAAACACCGGAGCGAGCGTGCGCAACGCGGATTCGTAGATGTCGTTAATGGAGAGTAGTTCGAAGCGAATCTTCAGATTGCCGGCCAGTTCGCGCGCATCGTCAATCGATCCTCGCGACGAGTACGGACCGGGCATGCCGACTCCGATGACATTCTCCGAACCGAGCGCATCGGCCGCGATCGACGCCGTGAGCGCGGAATCGATGCCTCCGCTGAGCCCGATAATCGCCTGCTGAAAACCGCATTTGTGAACGTAGTCTCGCGTGCCGAGCACTAGCGCTTCATAGGCGCTGGCTTCTTCACCCACGATCTGTGAGTGCATGTCTCCAGTGAGTTTCTGGGAGTCAAAGTAGATCAGGTCTTCCTCAAACGACTTCGCTTGCGCGATGACCTGTCCGTCGGGAGCAATCACCAGGCTCGATCCGTCGAAGACCAAGCTGTCGTTGCCTCCCACCTGATTCACCATCGCCACCGGAACTTTCTGATTGCGCGCAATCGAGGCGAGCATGTCGCGCCGCAGTTCGCGCTTACCCAGCCAGAACGGCGACGCGGAAATGTTAAGCACGAGGTTTCCGCCGATGCGTACCAGTTCTTCGACCGGATCGACGCCGTAAAGCCGCCGATTCCAGAAGCGCTTATCGTTCCAGGCATCCTCACAGATGGTCAACGCAATCTGCTTGCCGCAAAAGCTAAACAGTTGCTGGCTTTTGGCGGGAGCAAAGTTGCGCATCTCGTCAAAGACGTCGTAGGTGGGCAACAGCATCTTCGACTGGATAAACTCGATGCGCCCATCACGCAGCAGCGCGGCGGAGTTCATCGCTTTTTTGCCGGAGTCCGCCTCGGCCGCGGTCACCATGCCGCAGATCACGGCAATGCCCTGCGTTTCGGCGGCGATCCGTTCGACGGTTGTGCGATTGCGCGCCACAAACCACGACCGGTCGACCAGATCGCGAGGCGGGTAGCCACAGACGGAGAGTTCCGGAAACAGAATCAGGCCGGCGCCAGCACTCCGCGCCTGCACAGCAAACTGGATGATCTTGTCGGCATTGCCAGAGAAGTCCCCAACGGTGGGGTTGATCTGGCCCAGGGCGATCTTCACACTTTTATTCTAAAAGGTCGGGGTGCGGAAGGTCGAGGTGCGGGCGATTGAGGCCGGATGTTAGGCTCCGCGAAACGAGACGCTAAGCCGCGCTTGACATAGTTCCGGTGCGCGCTACACTGTCGCTGTCAGCGCAGAGCTGCTACGAATCCCCGCGTAGAACCTGCATAAAAATCCTTCCAGGAGGATCCCATGAAACTGAAAAGCCTGTTGGTAATCGCTCTCTTCGTTGCGGCCTGCAGCTTGGCTGCGTCCGCTCAGACCTTCGGCTTTGCCTCGGCCGGCAGCGGCCTCTACTGCAACTACGAACAGCTAAACTATCAGGGCACTAACGACGTGTTCGTTGGCGTAGACAATTTGAGCGCCTGCGGCTCAAGCGTGAATGCCACTCTCGTGTGCATTGGCGCAACCGTTCCGAAAAGCGACGGCTTGGAGGCATACGGAAAAGGCGTTGTCTGCGGCGACAACATCTTTGCCGTACTCGACGGCGACCCCAATGCACAGTGGACCTATTTCAGCGCCCTCGAGTGCAGTAAGGAAAAAAATGGCAAGTTCTACGGCCATTACGGCTGGGCCGGCGTTGCCGCTTTCAGCGGTGTTTATGTCGGAGGCAACTACGGTTACCTGTCCTGCACTATCCCCGGCAAAAACGGAGTTGCTCCAACCAGGGACGTTACGATTCACGATAGGAAAACTAAATAATTGAGCGGTCCGGCTTGACCGAAGCCATGCACGGAAGTGGGCATGGCTTTTGCTTACTCTCCAGCGCTATGGACGGGAAGGGCATGAGTTCACTCGTGCCGTTAAGTCGCTGAAAACGTCTGCGCTTTAGCGCCTGGGGTGCGCTTCTTCCATCGTCGCCGAGCTTTCCGGCAATCTGTAACGCCGCCAACGAACCTGTGACCGCTGCCGCAGCAGTAGCCCGCTGCGTCACCGAAAGCAAGAACAACACTCAAGAGCGGCTCCAGTTGAGGCCTGGGCTATTGCCGCCGGTCAGTTGCGGCGGGGACACTGGCGGCGCGCTAGTGGGATTCGAACCCGGCAGCGGTGCTTCTCCGGGACGCCGCAATGTGGGCGCGTTTGCAGGATGGTCTTCCTGCTTCTTGGCCACGGTGGCTGCGCCCACGTCGACTTCCTTATCGACGCGCACGATTTTCTGGCCATCCACTTTCATGGTTTCGACGCGGATAACCTCGTCGCCTACGAAGCGCACAAAGTCCACATCTTGCGGCGGCTCGCCGTAGATCCATTCTTCGTACTCGACCTCGTTGGCCGTCTCGCGCACTTTTCTTGGCGGGCGTCCCTTGGCGTAGATCACCATCTCGTGATTCATCCCCACCAACACGTGGTGATTCTTGATGGCTTCTTTGACTTGGGGAGAAACGCTTTCCAGATACGCCTCGAGCGGAGACTTCGCATCGAAATCAAACACTGGACGAAGCAACTGCTTCAACTCCGGCCCGGTCATCTCGGGCACATACTTGTCGAAGCAGAGATCGACGAAAGAGCCGCGGCCCGTGGACGACCCATCCGATACGTCTGTAGGCGGGAGTGTGCCATTGACCTCGATCCGTTGATACCACTTCTGCTTCTTGATGGGTCCGCCGTTGATCTCGAAGCGGATGTAGTTCTCCTTGATCACAATGTTGCTGATGCGGGCACGCTCGCCGGGCTTGGCGGCTGGTCCCCAGAGAGAGATCAACTGCTGTAGTTCAGGGCCGGTCGGGGTGACGTTTCCGTTCCTGATTCTCAAGCCAGTTTTTCCCATCGGGAAATTTGTGCGTATGTAGACGAGCTCTGCATTGAAACCGTGAATAATCTCCTGTCGGGTTTTCGGCGAAATTTTGGGAGCTGGAGTATCAGCGGCGAGCGCCAGCGTAGAGAAGACAAGGGAGACCAAAACGATAGCCAATCGCCGACAGCAAACGTGGAAGGACCACATACCGCACCCCGGGCTGATTAGTTACATAATTATAAACCGGCGGAAAGCCCGTTCCCAGCCTCAGCAAGTAGCCCCGCCGTCCCGGCGGCGGTCCGGCGGGCGTACCCGCCCGCCGCGCCGGCAAGAAGATCTGGTAGCCGAGAAACGTCCGAGGCCGCAAAACCCATAAAGTATTTATTTCTCAAAGACCTAGCGCCAATTGAACCAAACGACAGGCCTGAAATTCCAACTAACTCATTGATTTATAAATACTTTACAGCTAAGTCCTTATTCCTCAAAGACCTGGGAAAAAAGAACCGCTAAGTCTTTGATTCCAAAAGACCGTACCAGGAGGGGTAAAGCTGAGCGTAATGCTAAAAGAGCATTCCCGAAACTCAGAACACCACTTCTCAGCTCGGTGCCTGAACATTACTTCTGGAAACTGAGAACTGAGAACTGCCCATCCGCAGTAACCAAGCTTTAAGTACTGCCGTAATGGTGAGCTGTACTTTAAGCACCTAAGTCAGCAGCGCAAACCCACTTAGAATTGAAGCAGGACGGACCAATCCATCCCCCGCACTTGGGCCGTCAGGACTGCCTTTGCCGTTGAAGCTGCCCATTCCCGCGCGCATTCCGCTGCTCTACGTCATCCTCGGCGTGCTGCTGGCAATCAGCGTCCTGCCCATGTATTTCTATTCGGCGCAGATCGAAAACATGAACCGCGAGCGCCTGAAAACCAACGAAATGCTGTTGCAGAACACGGTCACGCGTTCGCTGGCCGACGATATCTCCCAGCACCGGGAAGCGCTGCACATGATGCTGGCCAATCTGTCGTCGTCGATTCAGGTCATGATGCTGGCCAATGCCAGCGGCAACGATCTTAGTGCGCAGAAACTTTTGACTCCCGAACTGCGCGCCATGCTCGAAAATTTTGTTTCGTCGTCGAACGACATTGCCTACGCCACGCTGCTGAATGCCGAGGCCAAAGGAGTTTCGGCGGGGCGCATTGAGCCCGATGCTTTCTTGCAGCGGGAGCTGGAACGAGCTTATCAGGCCTCGCGCGAAGGCCGCGTTTACAGCGGGCAACCCTTGATGGTGGGCAGCGGAAAATCCGCGCGCACGGTCATGCTGGTCAGTTCGCCGATCATGTATGATGGACGCTTTCTGGGGATGATTGGGTCGGTCGTGGATATGGATTATCTGATCCGCGGACTGCAACAGGTAAGTCTGACCGGCTTGATGCCCTACGTTGTGGACAGCCAGGGCAGGCTGGTGGCAGCGGCGACCACGCAATATGCTACCGGACAGGACATGAGCAATTTCGAGATTGTCCGCAGTTTTGTGGACCAAGGCTCGAAGGCCCAACTGGCGGCGACCCGCGAGTTCACGGTTCGCGATGGCAACCAGACGACGGAGATGCTCGGAACCTACAGTCCGGTGACTTCGCTGGACTGGGCAGTGGTGGTGCAAAAGCCCCGCGAAGAAGCGTATCGCGGAATCTACGAGATGCAACGCACGGGACGACTGCTGGCTTGGCTGGCAGTGTTTGTCAGCGTGGGTCTGAGCATCTTGTCGGCGCGGCGCATCACCAGTCCGCTGCAGGTGCTGGCGCAATCCAGCCGCGCCATTGCGCGCGGCGATTTCTCCCAGCGTGTGCACGTGAAAACCCGCACTGAGATTGGCGAGCTGGCTACGACGTTCAACTCCATGTCGGAAGAACTGGAACAGTTCGTCGAGGATCTGAAGCGCGCCGCCGATGAAAACAAGAACCTGTTCATGGGGTCGATCCAGATGCTGGCCGGCGCGGTCGACGAAAAGGATCCTTACACGCGCGGCCACTCCGACCGGGTTACGAAATACTCGCTGATGATCGCGCGCGAAATGGGACTGGACCCTGGGTTCCTGGAGATTCTGCGCGTTTCGGCCCAACTGCACGACGTCGGCAAAATCGGCATTGAAGACCGCATTCTGAAAAAACCGGGCGCGCTGACTCCGGAAGAATTCGAGATCATGAAGACGCACACCACCAAGGGCGCGAATATTCTGCGTCCGGTGCCGCAGCTGCGCGAGATGCTGCCCGGCATCGAACTGCATCACGAGGCGCTGAACGGACGCGGATATCCTTACGGGTTGAAAGGCGACGATATTCCGCTGCTGGCGCGCGTGATCGCGGTGGCTGATACGTTTGACGCTTTAACGACGAACCGTCCCTACCAGAAGGCGCACGATCCGGTGGAAGCTCTGCGCATCATCGAGAATCTTTCGGGAAAGCGACTCGACCCCAGGGCGGTGACCGCGCTAATGGCGGTATTTTACCGGGGAGAAATTCGGATTCAGAAAAATCTAACGCTCCCGATGGAATTGCCGGTGCCGGCTTCCGCGCCGCTGCAACCTGTCGATCCGCTCACGATCGAAATCACGCGAACCTAAGGCAATTTGTAATAGGTAATTGCAAGCCCAAGGCGAATCTCGAGATTTCAGATTACCAATTACAAATCACCAATTACCAATCCTCTTCCTTCGATTCTCCTATAATCAGAATTGGACACCTCATGATTCAAACTCTCTTTGGCAGTCTGGACGAAGAACAGAAACCAAGTTTTATTGAGCGCATGAAGCAGGCCGTTTCGCGCACGCGCGAGAACCTGGCTGAGCGCATCGA
>JBAWFQ010000154.1:0-4117 GCA_049592035.1 Terriglobales bacterium | reverse complement strand
GTGCGCTCTCGAACCGATCGCTCCTATCGTGCCTGCCCAGTGTCAGCGTCCGGCCCCACCCGCAACGCCAGTTGTATCTGAATCAACTCGGCGCAAGCTCGATGCATTTTTTCTGTCTCTTCAGCAGAATTCTTAGTTTTTGCCGCAAAATACGGCTTGGCCATCCCGAAAGTCCGCTGTCGAGAACCGCGGGAACTCGCGCGACTCAGAGCGCTTACATCGAAGCGGTCAGCTCGCCACTTGCACCATCGCGATTTTCTTCAAGCCAGAACCTTGCCGACGAATGCAATCGTAAGAGCTGTTGTGTCGCAAGAGTTCTGTAGCTTGCTCGAGAAGTCGGCCTGTTTGTGACGCGGGCTGGTGCAGATTGCCCGGCGATAATAACCTCAAAGCAACCGTGAGAACAACGAATATCAATGATGAAGGCGGCTACCGGACAACCCACTCGGTGACTTCATGAGTGATCGTCAGCACCGGGCGGTGCGCAACCGTCACCAACAACGAAACGGCTACCGCAAATGGAATTACAAACCAAGCGCGAATTCGCACGCGCCGCGACTTGCTCGCTTCATCCCAGTCAAGAAGACGCGCGACCCGCTCACTAATGGAGCCAGCCACGAAACCTGTGCTGCAGACCGGAGGAGCTTTGACGGGAACCAAGCGAGAAAGCTTGACCAATGCTGCGGCTAGGTCAAGGGCATCACGCTGATTCGAGACGGCCGCATCATCGGCGGCCAGCTCCGCGGCTTGCGACCAGGCACTCTCCAACTTCGCCATGCCGGGAAAGGGACAAAAAACCAAGATGAGTCTTTTCAAGTTATCGCGAGATTTCATGTGCTCAAGTTCATGTTTCAGCGCCATGCGGAGCTCGTCAGGAGTTAACAAGGCAACCGTAGATTCGGAAACTAATACTCTCGGATGGCAGACCCCCGCTACAATGAGCGGCGGACTCTCCCGTCGAGACTGAAAGGTAACGATGGAGTTGGCATTGACTTTCAGAGGGCGCGCGCCTTCCAGCCAGCAAGTGACCGATCGTGTAGTCCTGGTTTGGGCTGCGATTGCGCGGCAAAAGCCACAGGCAATCAATAGCAGGGCGCAAACACCGAGTGTAAGAGGTATCACGCCCATGCCCTCATGGATCGGTAACGGTTCCAGTAGCTGAAACGACGGCACGACCAAAGCGAATGTAATGATCAGGGAGGCTACGAGCGGCAGAATCCGCAACCCGAAGAGTATCGTGGCCACACTCTGTTGTGCCACATGTAAAGGTTTCAGGGAGCGCCACACCGTCTCTACCAGCATTGACAGCAGACAGTAGAGCAGCAGGAACCAATCGAGCGAAACCGCGATTCCAAGTAGGACAAACATCAGCGTTGTTCCCAGCTTTTCTTCTGGTCCTTCAGCTTTCAGCGTTTCCGTTCGACTAGGAGTTCGAACTCTTTAGTGACCATAGGCCCGGCGCATGAGCCGTGATGAGAGCTTTCCGAGTTTCGGCTTAAGGCTTCTAGGTTAAAAAACGGGACAATCATACACCCTTCCTGCCGCTCGCCGACAGTGAAACAATTTGTGGTGCTGAGGGACGGAAATCCATCAGCACCCAATTTGTCATTCGCTTCCGAACCCACACCACCGTTACCGCTGTGAGACGCCATTCCACCAACCTAGATAATGACCAGTTCAGCCTAGGCGTGTCAGAGTAATTATCTTGGGCCACTACGGCGCTTTTCATCCACCAGGCGCCCTAGCTCCTCAAGCAGTTCAGCGTCGTGTTCGCTGATTTCTTCTACCATTCGTGAAAGCAGAAGAGGCCCGTCCACGCCCAGACCCAGAACCTGACGGATGGCATTGCTGGCGGCATCTCGCTCTACTTCTGCCATCGTGAACCGAGACACGTATCGGAAGGTCACCACCTTGGCTCCTTCGACGGCGATCCGGTCTACCAATCCCTTCCTCCGCAGGCGATTCAGCGTTGTCACAATAGTGATATAGGCTCGCCTGATGTCAGCGCGGTCTCGGAGTTCGCGTATCGTGATACCGTCCGGGCGCTGCCACATAGCGGACAGAAGCCTCTGTTCAAGTGTCCCCAGCCGGATTTTACGAGACGCCCGAAGTAGTCGGAATATATCGTTCATGGTTATCACGCACCGGCCATTCGGTGGAGTTTACGATGAATTTCAATTAAATTGTAGGCGAAATTATTCGACGCAATCGCAGACACCAGGGATCAGAGACGCCATGAGGATGCTGCAATCACATCAGGACAGGCATAGTTTCGGGCATCGTGAACGTGAAACGACGAGCAGCGACGAGCCGCCAATCAGCGAATTAGCTATTAGCGTCAATGGGTTGAAATGGTAGGCCCGGCAGGAATCGAACCTGCAACCCTCGGATTAGAAATCCGATGCTCTATCCACTTGAGCTACGAGCCCACGATGAGAGCATTATAAACCCAACCCATTCACGAGAAAGCTAGTTAGGCAGAACAGCAGTTTCGAGGTTCATCTGCGCGTGTGACTCAGTTTTGGTGCAATTTGCCGCAATCGTGCCCAAATCGTGCCCGAAGTCGCGATTAACCTCCACCGCTGCAGCGTCTTGCTTCGTGTCGAGTCTGCTGGCAGCGTCGGCGAGGTCGGCTCCGTCAACGATGTTGTAGCGCTCGAAGACTGAGCGCGTCTTGTGCCCACTGATCCGCATGGCCACGCTCTCTTGAACGCCAAGCCTGCGAAGGTTGCGCACGCCAGACCGGCGCAGATCGTGAAAGAGCAAGCCCGGAACGCCAGCGCTGGTGCAAACCCTGTCCCAGATTTTTCGGAATCCCTTCACAGGTTTGCCCTTCACCAAGGTGCCGTCCTTGCGTTTCTTGTCCGAGCGCGTGAACACGAAGTCATCCGGCTGCTTGCCGATGATGCAAGCGGTCAGAAGAGTTGCGACTTCGCGCGTCATCTTGATCGTGCGGCCTTCGCCGTTCTTGGTCGTTCCAGCTTCCAGACGAATCGTGCCAGTGCTCAAGTCTATTTGCTTGACGCGCATCGAGAGCAGTTCGCCCTTGCGGAAGGCGAAGCTATAAGCCGTAGTGAGCAGCGCCCGGAGCCACAGCCCGACTTTGCTGCATTCCATCGCCAAGGGCGTGTACTGCGCATCTTCGAGAAAGCCTGTGCGCGGCGCGCTTTCCTTGTACATCGGAATGACCGGACACGCTCTGACCTTCGGCGGTGTGCGTTTCATCCCGAGATGAAAAGCCCGCTTGAGAATGGCCAGCTCCCGGTTGATTGACGCGCCGCTCGCTTTCTCCTCTTCCCGCTTGGCGCAATAGCGTTGCGTTAGGTCGGTGTTGAGATCATCGGCGGGCAGCTTGCGAAAGAACGGCTCCAGATGCTTTTTCCAGCGCCACTCTGCGGTCGTGATGCTCTTGCGGCCTTGCTGTCGGTATTCGGCGAACAGATCGGTAATCAGTTCGTCAATTTTCACGTTGGTTCGTGGGATGTAGGTTTTCGTTTCGACTTCGGCGAGTCTGCGCTTGAGCAACCGTTCTGCGGCCTTGCGGTCGGGCGAATGGCTGCTTTCTCTTCGTGCGATTCCGCGCACGTAAAACTTGACCCACCAGACGCTAGAGCCGTTCTGATAGATGCTGCCAGAGCCGCGCGGCCTTGGCGTTGCGTTTTCCGTCATAGTGTTCGCTCCCTTCAGAGTTTGAACACACAGACCTGAATCAAAAGCAGGATTTTCGGAGATAATGAGAGGAGCCATGTTCCTGCTTTCATCAGGAGTGTGGTCAGTGGCAGGCGCGGTCTCAATACCGTCCTGCCACGCTTCAATCTTACTCTTTTCCCTCAGCGTTTTCACAGAAATTCCTTTCGGACGGGCATAGTTCGGTACGAGTGCGCGTGAAAGCCGCAATCGACGCGGCTTTTGAGCGGAGCCTTGGACAAGTCATCCCATGCCCCGGACGGGCAGCGAACGGGTTGGAAGCTGCTAGATTTCCACGCTGGCGCGGTATAAGATTCAGCGTGACGGGCAGACGTTGGAGCGTCCACCCGCCACTGACCCAAACCAGCACACAGGATGCTAGGTCCGGGCTCCGCTAAGCTTAAATCATTCCACGCAAAAATCCTGTGTG
>JBAWFQ010000153.1:0-30995 GCA_049592035.1 Terriglobales bacterium | reverse complement strand
CGCTAAAGCGATGCCCTGATACGAGGGGAGATGCACGCGGTCTTTTCTCCTGCCGAGATTAACGCGATTTTCAGCAAACTGTGAAGCCTTCCCTGAGGATAGACGGCTATCGCAGCCGTAAACCGCTGCGCCACCCAAAAGCAAAACCAAATCCGCGTTTTTCAACAATCTGTAACACTGGCTCGCCAACAAAATATTAAGCCACGGGCGGAGCAATCAGTGGCTCGGTTTTACCACGTTTCGCGGCCGAGTAACAGCCGGGACGCCGCTGACATTATCGCTTGCGGCTTTCCAGATTGGACGATCCGTGATATATCAATGACTCGAATAAGCTCCCAGACCCCATCCGTAGTGCATCACCGCGCTAATAGTACGCCGAACGCACCGGGTCGGACCTTGCTGGAAAGAGCTGGTTGGAAAGAGATCATATGCGAATCCGTCAATTGTTGTCGCTGTTTGTCATTTGCTGCTGCCTGTGCAGGGGCTTGGCCGCCTCCACTGGGCCCGATGACCGCGCGCTCACCGATCCAAAGTCGGTGGTCTCGGCGTCAAACTCGGGTGCGCGGCCGGCGCCTATCGACGACCTTTACTACACAAAAAGTGTGTTTGCTCCGGCTTGGTCGCCCGACGGCAAGCAAATCGTTTTTGTCAGCGACCTTGCCGGACGCACCAATCTGTGGAAGGTGAACGCCTCGGGCGGATGGCCGATCCAACTAACCCAGTCGGACGAGCGGCAGTACAGCCCGGTCTGGTCGCCCGACGGCAAATGGATCGTCTACGAGCAGGACCACGCGGGCGATGAACTGTGGGATCTCTACGCGATCCCGAGCGAAGGCGGAGAGATTATCAACCTGACCAACACGCCTGCCATTCGCGAGCAGGATCCGCACTGGTCGCACGATGGGCGCACGATCGCTTTCGCTTATAAGACCAAGGAGGGGGCGCAGTATGACATTGCCCTGCTCGACTGGAAAACCCGCAAGGTGCAGTTGCTGACCCATGAACAGCAACCCGGTTACGCCTGGAGCGTGGTGGCTTGGAGCAACGACGACAAGACCATCTATGCCGGTCGCGTGGATCCTGCTTTTACGGACGCGGACGTCTTCCGCATTGATGTGGCGACGGGAAAGACGGAGAATCTTACTCCACACAAGGGGACAGTTCGCTATCTTGCCTCCTCGCTTTCGCCCGATGGCGCTACGCTGCTGCTGACTTCGGATGCCCGGGGCGGTTACCTGAACGTTGCGCTGCTCGACGTGGCTACGAGAAAAATCACCTGGGTTACCGACGTGAAATGGGAAGCTTCATCGGGAAATTTTTCGCTCGATGGCAAACATTTCTCTTACACCATTAATGCGGATGGCGTGATCGACGCTTATCTCGTCGACCGCGCAACCAACAAAGCGGAAAAGATAGACTTGCCGCACGGGCTGAATTATTTCTCGGGCGGCTCCAGCGAGTTTGCGCCGCAGGGCGACCGCTTGACCATCTCCCACGAGTCCTCGAATCAGCCGGGCGACATTTGGGTGTACAGTCTCGGGAGCCGTCATGCCGAGCAACTGACTTTCTCGGCGATTGCCAGCTTGCGCGGGACTCCGCTTCCGCCCTCCCAGATTGTCCACTACAAAAGCTTCGACGGAAAGATCATTACGGCGTTGCTCTGGATGCCGTTCAATCTGAAGCGCGACGGGAGCAATCCGGCGATCATACTGCCGCACGGCGGACCCACGGGGCAGATGGTCGACTACTGGAATACGGAGGTGGCGGCGCTGACTTCGCGCGGATATATCTGCATCGCTCCCAACCCGCGCGGATCCACTGGTTACGGTTTGGACTTTCAAAAGGCTAACTTTCAGGATTTGGGTGGCGGCGACCTTAAAGACGAAATCGCCGGCGTCGATTTTGTCAAAGCTACGGGTTACGCCGATGCTAAGAAGATCGGGATTTACGGTGGCTCTTACGGCGGCTTCATGACGCTGATGGCTATCGGTAAGACGCCCGATATCTGGGCAGCGGCGGTCGACGAATACGGAATCATCAGCTGGACCTCGATGCTGAAAAGTTCGGATCCGTCGTTGGATGAGTACCTGAAGGCGCTCTTGGGCAATCCTGACGAGAACCGCAAGGTGTATGAGGAGGACTCGCCGATCACTTACATTCGCAGCGAGAAGGCTCCATTACTTGTGCTGCAGGGCGACAATGATCCGCGCGTGCCGAAGGAAGAGGCGCAACAGGTGGTCGAGATCCTTAAAAAAGAAGGGCGCGTGGTGGATGTTCACTATTACGCGAATGAAGGTCACGGGTTCGTGAAGCGCGAGAACCAGATTGACGCTATCCGGCGCACGATTGCCTGGTTCGATCAGTATCTTATGGGGAAGAGCCCGGCGCCTTAAATATCGGAACGGTGCGCAGCACCCACACATTCGCAAAAGGCGCGAATGTGTGGGGCACCCGCCTTCCCTAAACTCGCCCTGCTTTAAGTTCTCATTCCGGATGCGGCGGCAAAGCTGTTGGCTTGCTGCGAAAGGCCATTGCCTGCCCAGAGAATCAAGCCGGGGAGGAAGGGGCTCAGCGAGTGCGCGTGTCTGGGTAAAACTCGGATGGCAAATCCGTACATACCACTGCGCGCAGTGGGCTGAACTACAGAGTGGAAGAAGTAGCTGCCAGAGGAGCCTGGTTCGCGCGCTTGCATCGGGGTCGTAACAAAGTCGGTTAACTCCCCGTCCGCGCGTACTCGCCCCATGACACTTTCGACGGTCACGTCGTCGGGTGTGAGCGTGTCAAGAAACACCTTGGCCGACAGTTCCAGACTGGCTCCCAATGCAATTTCAGGGACGCTGTCGTTGATGGAGTCGATCCGCAGGCGAGGCCATGCCATCTCTACTTTGCTGAGCCACGCCGCCAGTTGCATGGCCTTCGCACCATTTTCCGCGTTCAGTTCGCGAAAACGGTTGTGCGCCAACAGATAGTACTCGTTGGTGTATTGCTTGACCATGCGATGCATGTTGAACTCGGGGCACAGCATCGCGATCGAGGACTTCATGCGGGCGATCCACCTGCGGGGCAAGCCATCGGCGCGGCGTTCGTAAAAGGCGGGGACAATCTCACCTTCCAGTAGGTCATAGAGAGCTTCGGATTCCACCTCGTCTTGACACGACGGGTCGCTATAGGTTTCACCCCGGCCAATGGCCCAACCAATATCCGCGTAGCGGCGGACGCCGATCTCCCAAGCCTCATCCCACCATCCGTCGAGCGTGCTGAGATTGAGGACACCGTTCGCTTGCGCCTTCATCCCGCTGGTGCCGCTTGCCTCCTGCGGGCGGAGCGGTGTGTTCAGCCAAACGTCCGAGCCCTGGAGCATGTAGCGTGCCGAGGCCACGTCGTAGTTCTCGAGAAAAACGATCCTGCGGCGGAACTCGGGGCGCCGCGCCAATTCTACGATCGACTGCACCAATTGTTTTCCGTGGTCGTCGTGGGGATGAGCCTTGCCGGCATAGATGATCTGGACCGGGCGCGCCGGGTCGTTCAAGATTTTGCCTAGCCGCTCGGGATTGCGAATCAGGAGAGTGGCGCGTTTGTACGAGGCAAATCTGCGTCCGAAACCGATGGTGAGAATATCCGGGCTGAGCACTTCTTCCGCGTCGTCGATGGCCGCTTGCGGCGCTCCACGGCTCAGAAGCTGGACGCGCAATCGTTGCCGAGCGTAGGTGACGAGCCTCTCGCGGCGCCTTTCATGCGTCCTCCATAACTCACCGGCGGGAATGGATTCGGCGCGTTCCCACAACTTCGAGTCCGCCGGTTCCTCGCGCCACTTTGGTCCGAGATAGCGGTCGTAGAGCTGATTCATCTCGAAGGAAACCCAGCTGCGAAAGTGCACACCGTTGGTGACGTGTCCGATGGGAACCTCGGTTTCCGGAACACCTTCCCAAATGCTGTTCCACATGCGCCGGGAAACTTCGCCGTGCAGTTTACTGACGCCGTTGCTGAAACAGGCCAAACGGAGCGCCAGTACGGTCATGCAGAAATCCTCGGAGTTATTGGCTGGATTCTGGCGGCCCAAACCGAGGAACTCAACCGGAGAAATTCCCAGACGCTGCATGTACTTTCCGAAGTAGTGTTCGACTAAGCCGGGAGGAAAATAGTCGTGCCCGGCGGCGACCGGAGTGTGGGTCGTGAAGATCAGGCTGGCGGAGGCGAGCGTTTTTGCCTCCTTGAACGAGATGTGCCGCGTCTCCATCAAGCGCAATACGCGCTCCAGGCTGAGAAAGGCGGAATGGCCCTCATTCATGTGATAAACCGTGGGTTTCAGCCCCATCGCTTCGAGAGCGCGATAGCCGCCAATGCCGAGAAGAATTTCCTGCTTGAGCCGCATTTCGAGATCGCCACCGTAAAGCTGATAGGTAATCTTGCGGTCTTCCGGAGAATTCTCCGCCGTATTCGTGTCGAGCAGAAACAGTTGCAGGCGCCCTACCGTGGCCGACCAGACTTGCGCCGCCACCGGTCCATGGGCTAAATCCACCTGAACCTTCACACCCGGAACCAGCCGGATCGGTAATGTGTGAAAGTCGTTGTCCTCGTAGGCTTCCTGCTGCCAACCGGCGCCGTTGAGGTATTGGCGGAAATATCCTTGTTGATAGAGCAATCCCACGCCGACGAGCGGCAATCCCAAGTCACTGGCCGCCTTGAGGTGATCGCCGGCCAGCACTCCGAGGCCGCCGGCAAAGATCGACAAGCACTCGGTGATGCCGAACTCAGCCGAGAAGTATGCGACCAGCAGTTCGTCTTTAGCGTGGTCGCGACCGTACCAATCGCCCTCTCCGGAAACGTAAAACCTCAGGGTCTCGGCCACTCCGGTCATGTGCGCGAGAAAAGAATCATCGGATGCGGCCGTTTCCAGCGCGCTTTGATCCACCGTTCCCAGCAGGAGAACGGGGTTGTGGCCAGAGGTTTCCCAAAGATCGCGGTCGATCCTGCGAAACAGTTCGATAGCGGCGTGATCCCAACTCCAACGCAGGTTATGGGCGATTTCCAAAAGGGGCGCGAGGGATGGTGGCAAGGAGGGGCGGACTTGGAAGGTGCGAATCGGTTTCATCGTGAGCTCTCACGGGCTTACTTCTTACTGCTCAAACCATGCCCGCAGAGCAACAGACTAGAAGGAATGGCGGCTCAAAGATAGGAAGTGACTAGAGAAATCGCGAAACCAAAGGACGTAGCTGACCCGAATCGGAACCGTCATGGGAGCGGAGAGAGCGGAAGAAACGCGAGTGAAATTCTGGGGAAAACTGCCAGGGGGTATTAAGAGAAATGGTAGGCCCGAATGGACTCGAACCATCGACCTCTTCCGTGTCAAGGAAGCGCTCTAACCAGACTGAGCTACGGGCCTACAGTGATTCGTAAGTGCATAATACCACACGAGTTCTCCGGCGGTTTCCATGCTGCCGCAGCGGGCATGGGTAAATCCTCGTCGCTAAGGTCATTGCCAATTGTTGCCGATTAAGGTTTGGATAGCAGGCATTGGATTCGGTATCGGGAAGTCCCGGTTTCGCACCGAAAACTCGGCGGCCTTATGCTTTCGCGTATTTCAGCCACTTCAGGATTTCGGGCAGCGTCGGACGCTTCCCGTAGATGAGGATGCCGATGCGATAAATTCGGGCGCAGAGTATCAGGATTCCGATAATGGTCGCGATCAACAAGAACAACGACAGAGCGATTTGCCACAGCGGAGGCGTTTGTATGACGATTCGCGCATACATCAGCAGGGGCGCGAAAAACGGAACCATCGACATCCAGACAACGGTGGGGGAGTCGGGCGTGCGCACGACTGCGGTCAGCATGAACACCGACAGGACCAGCGGGATCACAACAAAGAACTGGAGTTGCTGACCTTCCTGCTCCGTCGTGCTGATCGCTCCGATAGCCGCATAAATCGTGCTGTACAACAAGTAGCCCAGAAAGAAGAAGACTGCAAAGGCCGCCAGCACGACGGGTGAAACCTTGAGGTCGCTCAGGTCGGTCTGCATGGCGAGAGATGGTATAGCGAACGCTCCCGCCATCACTACCCAGACCAGGATCTGCGTCAGGCCCACTGCGCCCACGCCAAGAAGTTTCCCGGTCATCAACTCCGTCGAACTGGCGGAGGAAAGCAGCACTTCCAGAATGCGCGAATTTTTTTCTTCGAGCACGGAGCGCATCACGGAAATGCCATACAAGAGCACGGCCATGTAAATCAGCGTGACCATGACCACGACTTCGAGAAACTTCTTTCCGCCGCTATCCTTGGTTTCCCTTCCGCCTTCAATGCGGATTGCCTCGATTTTGACGGGCTTGAGCAAGAGGTCCGCTTGATCGCCGGTGACGCCATTTTTGGAAAGCCGCGCGTACTCGATGATGCGGTTCAGTTTTTCGCTGAGGTGCGACTTTTCTCCGAAGCCGGACAGGTTGCGGCTGGCCCATGCAATTTTTCCGGAGGCTATCGCATCGTCGCTCAGCCAAATATAGCCGTCGATGGACTGCGAGATGATCTTGTCGCGCAGGACCGTGCGCTCCGCTTCGGTGGGATTGGAATCCACGTCGATGATGTACTGCTCGTCGGGCGTCTTGGCGGAGTTCGTTTCGGAACTGGCCTCGTCATCCTCGCTGTCGGTGACGGGACTGGTAGACAACAATCCCTGGCGGACGGTCTCGCCAAACTGCGGAGTTGAAGTTACAACTACGAGGTGCTGCACTTTCTTTCCCATGGTGGCAAGCTTTGTGGGCAATACCATCACTCCGGTCATGATGGCGGGGAGGAGCAGGGTGAGCACTACGAAGGAGCGCGTGCGCACACGCTCCAGGTATTCGCGCTTGATAATCAGCCAGGTGTTACGCATGGGTTTTGCTCACCGCCTCCATGAAAATCTCTTCGAGCGACGGCTCCATCAATTCGAACTTGTTGATGCGCGCGCTTGCGGACGCCAGCCTCAGGAGTTCCTGCGCATCGGCACCCGACACCAGGCGCGCTTCCACGTAATTTCCGTAATCGTTGAACGATTGCACCAGCCTTCTTTCTTGGAGAAATCCGGCATCCCCTTCGTACTTGATCTGGACGTTGCAGCAGCCATAGCTGGCTTTGATCTGGTTCAAGTCGCCATCGAGGACGGCGCGCCCGTGATTGATCAGGCAGATGGACTGGCACAACCGTTCTGCCTGGTCCATGCGATGGGTCGATAACAAAATGGTTTTGCCGTTCTTGGCTAACTCCAGCAGAGCGTCTTTCAAGGCCATGGCGTTTGCCGGATCGAGGCCGGAAAAAGGTTCGTCCATGATGATTAAATCCGGATCATGAAGGACGGCGCCGATAAACTGCACCTTCTGCTGCATTCCCTTGGAAAGCTCTTCCACTTTCTTTCCTGTCCAGGAGGTCAATTCGAAACGCTCGCACCAGGATCGAGCGCGGGTGGAAGCCTCATGGGCGGACAGTCCTTTTAATTGGGCAAGAAATACCAGATGCTCCAGCACCTTCATTTTCTTGTAGAGGCCGCGCTCTTCGGGCAGATAGCCTACGCGATCCATGTGGGCGCGCTCCAGCGGCTCTCCGAAAATGGATACGCGGCCGGAGTCGGGCACGATGATGCCGATCATCATGCGTAGCGTGCTTGTCTTCCCTGCTCCGTTCGGCCCCAGCAGACCGTAAATTTTGCCGGGACTGATGGCAAGAGAGAGGTTATCGACGGCGACAAATTTATCGTAAGTTTTGCAGACGCCGTGCAACTCAATGGTGGCGGCAGCATTCGGGTTCTGCGCAAGGCGCGAATAGGGCGCGAGGGGTACTTGAGTAGACGCCATAATCACCAGAATGAAAGCATAACTGCTGATGGCTTAATTTGTGAAAACAAAATGTCTTTCTGAGTTTAGAAGCGGGACCAAGTGTAGTCGACATTCACGGCATCGTCCATGCCGTCTCAATGCATCAGGCGGGTGCAGGGAGTTGGAAATACGCCGATCGGTTTCCGATCGCTATGTAAGCGAGCGCAGGTATCAATTTGTGGCGGAGGCTTCACTGGCCGGGCGCGCTGCCCCGGGCAGTTCGAGTTGAAAAGTGGCGTTGTAATCGGAGTACGTCGCGCGCGCGTGCTGCCAGGCCATAGTCATTTCATAGGGCAGGTGGTCGTCGAGGCCAAGGCACACGGTGAGGTGTTCCAAACCCTTGGGTTCTTTCAGCGTTACCTTCCATTCACGGCAGGGCATGTCGTTCACGGTTTTCTTGTCGCCCTTGTCGATGATTCCGCGCTGAATCATGGTGGCAATGTCGGGAAAAAGCTTGCTGTCTGTGCCTTGCGCCAGCGTCTGGCAGACGGCATTGGGAGTAACTGTGCGCGTAGATCGCGCGAGCCAGGAATCGTCCAGCTTGCGCTGATACACGAGGTTGCCGATATGAAACTCCTCGTGATCCTGTCCGGGGTTATTTGACTGGCCGGACTGAACCATGTGTAGCCTGTAACGATAGGCGTTCTGCGCGCAGACCAGATCCCATGATATTTCCATGTGCTGGGTGGGCGTGGGATCGATCACGGTGGCGATGCGTGCGGTTTGAATATGCTTCATGGCGTCGAGAGACTTCTGAAATTCCTTCTCGCCGCTTCCGGTAAAAAACAGATAGCTTGCCGTCCAACCCACAATGACTACGGCAAAGAGCAAGCGTGCGAAAAGCCAGATCCAATAACGTCCTTCCATGAAAGTATCTCCACCAGTTAGCACTTCAGGTCAGGTTAAAGATCGCCTGAAACGAGAACAAGTTACCAATGTTTATAAGCCGAGGTATAGGTTAAGGCAGCAATCCTTATTCATAGGATGCATTGTCTTACCTAGGTCACATGTCTGACGTAATCGGTGAGAGCTTTAGGAGCCAATTTACAATTAATGACAACTATGTCCTTCTGGGCAATATCGACTCGTTCCAGGGCGCGAAAAATGTGCGGGGCTGGACGCAAGTGGACGTTTACTTTGCTGCTTGTATCAGTGTCGGTCGCGTTCGCCCAAATGAGCGCACCGGGGAGCGGAGGGCAGAGCCAGACCGGCCAGGATTCGGCGACGCAATCGCAAACGCCGCCAACTACGAGCGATCTGGCGGCGGCTGCACAGCGCGCCCGGGAAGAGCGCGAGCAACAACGCAGCAAGCGATCCGCAAACTCTGAGGCCGTGAACGAGATGGCAACGGAACTCTCCGAGAGCGCGGAAGAGGCCATTGCTGCGCCGGTTGGTTATCGCTATTACAACTTTCAACCGGGCGACTACTCGATTCTGGTGCCGGCGGACGCGGAGGTCGAGGGACGGGATTGGCATGGCTTGAAACTGCTCTCTTCGGAGGGAATGGGGTCGCGCACGGTCGTTATGCTCGGTAACCCGATTCCCAACCGTGGGGACAAGCCCGCGGAAATTTTTCGTAATGCCGCGGCCCTGTACTTACCAGGTTGCAGGGTAGGACTGGCCACGGCAGGGATGGGAATCAATACCACAGTCGCGGCTGTGAACGGGCATGCTGCGGCTACGGTGGGCCTCGGCACGTGCCAACTTAATCAGGAAGTGCTTGGCTACGTCCAGTTGGTGATGGGAGACGGCTACGTCGTGCCCATGGTTTGCGGTTATCCGCTCACTGCGGAGGATTTGCACCCGAGCCCACACCGGCCCATCGCGACCGTCGTCAAGGGTTACGATCGGCAGAACAATGGACGCCGGGCATGCGACGTGATTCTGCCCTCAGTGCGCTTTCATGAACACGGCTCCGCGTGGCGTCCGAAGGTCGGAGAAGTGGCGCCGAAGAAAGCTGTAATCACAAACGCGTTGCTGAATTCGAATGCCGCGCCGGATGCCGGAAGCGTGGATGGTTCCCTGGGCAACCTTGTCCGCGTGCAGAAGAAAACTTCTTCGACGGAAGTTCTCACAGAACTCAAGCACGCTGCACCGGGTTTCTCGGCTTACGATTTCAACTATTGCACGAAGCAAGATTGTTTTACCGCTTCATTGCAGATTCCAGTGCAAGCGCGCAAGAATGAACACTTTCAGATGGCCTACACTGGCCTGTTTGAATTCGTAGTTCCCATCGGCGACACAGTGGCGATTATTCAGGGCACTACCGGCGCGCCTTCCGAAACAAGCATCATGACCCGCGAGCAATTCATTCATTCGAAAATCAACTGGTGGATTGAGTACGTGCCCGCGGTCAACTTCAGCGGGGCGGGGAAAGCGGAAGTGTTCAGTGAACAACTGACTACCTTGTCGCGCATGCCGGCGCGGCTGGCAACGTTCCGGTCGCCCACGACGATTCAGCCGGTCATGACGCAGCTCGCGGCTTACATGGCGCCGGGCGTATTTATACAGATTCGGTGCAGCGTTCCGGAAAAGGTTTATGGCGACGCGCAGGATATGTGTGAGCACGTGGTGCGATCGCTGCAAACTCCCCAGTCGAGAACCGGCCCCGCGGATGATCCGGGAGACGATGATCCGTAAACTTCATCTGGCACTGCTCGGTTGGAGCGGCTTGTGTTGCCTGATGCTGGTGGCTGGCGCATGGGCGCAGGACGCGACCGGCAGCGGCGCCGACCAACAGACACCGCTGGGCGAGGTGGTGAAACGGCAGCGCGAGCAACGTCAATACTCGAAGACCGCAAAGAAAGTGGTGACCGACGACGATATCCCGGCCAACCACATGCACAGGTTTAACGGTTATGTCGCGGAATACCGGATTATTCCTGCCATTCGCATTTCGGGGCTGGTTCCGATCGGCGATTCGCCGCCGGCTACGGCCATTGGGGAAAAGAAAGATAAGATCTACATTAGCTTCGGACCCAGGATGCTGGACCCTTATGCTTGCGACAACGGGACTTTGGACTGCGCGGAACAAGCCTACCTTGGGCGGTTTCAGCACGGCGGCAAACTCGGAAGCGCGGTGCGGATTTTGTTCGATTTGGACGATACCGTCCAAAGCTATCCGGCACGAGTGGCGCATTTTGAAGTTGCCGACGACGTGCGCGGGAAGATGCGCGGCAGCGTGGCGTTGATCAGGACGCCAATAATCATTGTTACGGCTAGCTGTTTGTACAGCGTTCAGGATCAGGCGGAAGCAGAGCCGGAATGCGAGACGTTTATTTCCTCCCTCAATGTCGATATTCCCGAGAACAAGCTGTATGTCGAACATCCTTATCGATAGGAATTGGCGGGGTTGGCGGAAGCTGGTGCTGATCGCGGCGTTGCTCGCCTTGCCGCTGTCAGCGCGGGGTTGGGCGCAGACACCCGCGCCAGAGGCCGCGACTGCGATGGTGGCACGGTTCGCTCCGGGAGAGAATCTGCGTTATGAATTTGAGGGCATCGTTCAAATGGTGGCCGGGCACGCGCGAGATGTGAAGGTGGATGTTCCCGAGGATTGCTCCTACCGGCTGCGAGCAGTGCTGAGTTTTGACTTCGATCATGCCAGTGCGGAGGGCGCGGTCAGTGGGCGCGTGCATTTTCAGGCGATTCGTTATGAGGGCAAGGAGTGCGCTCTGCCGCGGCAGTGGGCGCTGGCTAAATCTCTGCAGAATCTCGAAGCAAACGGAGCGAAGTTTGAGATTAATCCGGCAGGAGATACGCGGCTGAGCAGTGCTCCCGCAAACGCCGAGTGCGAAGGGGTCAGCGTTTTGCTCAAGGCCGCATGGGACTTACTTCAGTTGCGCTTGAGCGATAAGGCGATTGCTCCGGGACCGGCCTCGCTTTCGACCCAGCGTTTTCTTTTCTGGCCCGACACCTTCGTGGAGGACATGGAGGTGACATCTTCCTCCATGCAATACCAGCGGGATGTGAAGGTTGCCGCGCGACCTTATGCCTGGCTGAAATACAAACAGGTATTCTCACCGGAGGAAATGCCCGCCTATGTGGAACCACGCAGCCGGGCGCGCGACTTCACGGGAACTACGTTTGTTACGGGCAAGGCCAATGTGTCGGTATTGTTTGACCGCGGGGCCGGACGAATAGTGTACCTGCGGCGCGAACGCAGGATCGACAACCGCATGATGCTGAAATACGACTTCAACCAAACCTCGGTGCCGGTGGCGACTTATGCCATCGATGAGGAATACGCGCTGCGCTGGCTTCCGGAAAAGGACTCGGAGGCGTGGCTGGCGGAACTGCACAAGTTTGAAAACGATTTTGTTGAGGTGGCGGCAGTCCACGGGAATCAACCGCACACCGAACCGCATGAAGCGGAGTCGCTAGCAGACTTGCTGGACCGGGCTCCGCGCGGGTTTGAACGATGGGAGCGAAATTACTGCCGGGGCGCGTATTGCTTCGAGTTGTCGATCGCTGTGCCGGAGCAGACTAAGGTCGCGGAGAGCACCGATACCACCGTTCTGCTGCTCAGTGGTTCTGGAGACCGCACGATCACAGTGGCGGTTGGGCCGGTGCTTGATCCCCGGCGCGCTGCGCTGAACGACGAAGAGTTGTTGCAACAACAAACTTCCCGGTTCGTCGCCAATTACTTGTGGTTCGCGGGTGACTCAGGAACGCAGCTGAATTTTGCGAACGATAGAGTGCATGATCGTCCGGCAGCATTTAGCGACTTTACGAGCACGGCACGGGATCTGACGCCGATCCGGGGGCGCTTGGTGATGGTGATGGGTCCCTACGACCGGTTGACGACGGTAACGTGCTCGTATGCGGCCGCGCAGCAAAGCGCGCTCGATGCCATCTGCCAAACCGTGGCGGCATCGGTTGTGATTCGTTAAGGTCAAGACTCCCAATGCGCCGATGCTCAGCTGTTATCCTAAGAGCGTTTGACCCAGTTCTCCGAGGGAATCATGGCCGCATTGATCGACGCTATCGACGTAAAGCGCAAAATGTTTTTCGAATTCGATAACACTCCATTTCTGTGCCTGGAAGCGGAGGTTTCAACGCCCACGGCCCGGGGCGCCCAGACCCTGGTTCGGCTGAAGATGCGCAACCTGCTTACCCGCGCGGTCTTTGACAAAACCTTCAAGGCCAGTGACAGGTTCAAGGAGCCGGACCTCGAGATGGTCAAGGCATCCTATCTGTACAGCGACGGAGGTGGTTTTCATTTCATGGATCAGGAGAGTTTCGAGACGGTCACGCTTTCCGGAGAAATGATGGGGGATGCGCTGGACTTTATTGTGGAGGGAGCCATCGTCCAGTTGCATAAGTACAACGGCAACCCCATCGGGTTGGAACTGCCAGCCCATGTGGAGCTGCATGTGACTTACACCGAGCCGGGCGTTCGCGGCGACACAGGTGGCGGGACTGTGACCAAGCCGGCAAAGCTGGAGACTGGGATCGAGATCAGGGTTCCGCTATTTATTAAAGAGGGTGAAGCCATCAAGGTGTCTACCGAGACACGGGAGTTCGTCGGACGGGCGTGACGTCACGCTGAGGCGCGTTTCCCCTACACCGGGCTTTCCTTACTCGAATTTTCCTTACACATGGTACGGGCTTACGCCCAGCTTCTTCACCTGGTCGGTGAAATCCCGCACGACCTGGCCAAACCTGGGGCCCTCAGCTGCCGAAACCCATTCCAGGCGGAAGCGTTCTTCTTCGATACCGAAATCCGCGAGCATCAGCTTGATGGCGTCGGCGCGTTTTTCGGTTTTGTAATTGCCTTCCTGATAGTGACAGTCTCCGAGATGGCAGCCGCAGATGAGAACGCCGTCGGCTCCCTTGGTGAAGGCATCAATCACCAGGTTGGGATGCACCATGCCCGAGCACATGACGCGAACGATGCGAATGCTGGGCGGGTATTGGGTGCGGGAAACGCCGGCCAGGTCCGCGCCGGCGTAGGAGCACCAGTTGCAACACAGAGCGATGATCAGGGGTTGAAAGTTGTCTTCCATTACGATACTCCCAAAGCAGCCTGGATCTGGGCCTCGATTTGCTCGAGGGTAAAGCCACGAACGAATATGCCCTTCTTCGGACACGTAGCCTGGCAGCAGCCGCAGCCTTTGCAGTTGGAGTCGGCGGTTTCGACGACCTTTTTGATCGACCCCTGCCACTTGTATTCGAGGAGGGTGATTGCCTTGTAGGGGCAAGTGTCGACACAGTAGGCGCAGCCGTCGCAGCTTTCGTCGACTACGTGCGATATGTTCGCTTCGAGCTCAATACTGTCGCGCGCGAGGATGGTCGCGGCTCGCGCCACTGCGGCTTGAGCCTGGAGAATGGATTCCTCGATGGTCTTGGGAGAGTGCGCCAGCCCGCACAGGAACACGCCGTCGGTCATGAAATCTACCGGGCGCAGCTTCATGTGGGCTTCGAGGAAGAATCCCTCGCTGTTGAGCGGGACTTTGAGAAACTGCGCGATCTTCTTGTTGTCGTCGTTCGGATGAGTGGCCGCCGACAGCACCACGAAATCGGCGGAGATGGTGAGGGGCATCCCGAGCGTCTGGTCGTAGACGGCGACGTTCAGACCTGTGCCATTGCGTGACACCTCGGGCTTGCGGGATTCATCGTAGCGCACGAACGTGACTCCCTGCTCGCGCGCTTTCGTGTAATAGCTCTCTTTGAAGCCGTAGGTTCTGATGTCTCGATACGCGACGTAGACATTCGTCTCTGGAGAGAGCGATTTGATCTTCAGCGCATTCTTAACGGCGTCGGCGCAGCACACGCGCGAACAATAAGGATGGTCGGCTTCTCGTGAGCCCACGCACTGGATCATGACGACGGTCTTTCCTTTTTTTGCGCCTTTGTTCGCGGATCCATCGCCATTGGAAGCCATGAAGCCGTTGCCGGCAGCGAGGCGTGCTTCTAGTTCCCGTTGCGTGAGGACGCAATCGTCCTGCCCGTATAAATATTCCGTGGGCTGGTACTGCTTCGCACCCGTGGCCACGATTACCACACCATGAGTGATTTCCGTGGTCGCTCCGGCGGCTGAGATGGTGGTCTTGAAGTTGCCAATCGTGCCGTCGATCTTTTGGATCTCGGCTCCGGTAAATAAATGGATTCTGCTGTTTCTGGCGATGGCTTCGCGCAGACTCGCTAATTCGTCCTGCGGCTTTTCTCCGTTGAATAAGTAATGGGTGTGGCGCAGACTTCCGCCCAGTTCATTTTCTTTTTCTATGAGATAGGTTTCGGTACCCTGGCTTGCCAAGGCCAAAGCAGCGGTCATGCCCGCCAAGCCGCCACCGATCACCAACGCGGATTTTTCCACTCTCACCGTCTGCCGGTAGAGCGGCTCCGACAACCGGACCTTGGCCAGCGCCATGCGGACCAGGTCTTTGGATTTCTGCGTGGCCTGTTCGGGCTCGTGCATGTGCACCCAGGAACATTGATCGCGGATGTTGGCCATCTCAAACAGGTAGGGATTGAGTCCGGCCTCGGCCAGCGTGTTGCGGAACAGGGGCTCGTGGGTACGGGGCGTGCAGGAGGCGACGACTACACGATTGAGATTGTGTTCGGCGATCTTTTCCTTGATCCGATCCTGTGTATCGTTGGAGCAGGTATAAAGATTGTTCTCTACGTACACTACGTTGGGTAAGGTGTTCGCGTACTCCACGACTTGCGTGATATTGACCACGCCGCCGATGTTGGTTCCGCAGTGGCAGACAAAGACTCCGATGCGCGGTTCTTCTCCCTTCACATCTCTTTCGGGAGGATAAACTTTGGGCTTAATCTGCGTGCCGCGGGCATCGCGCAACAGGGAAAGCACCTTGGTCGCCGCCGCCGAGGCTTGCATGACCGTTTCCGGAATATCCTTGGGCTCGGCGAATGGTCCGGCAACGTAAATTCCTTCGCGAGAGGTTTCCGCCGGCGTGAATGTGGAGGTGCCACAGAAATTGAATTGGTTGAGCGCAATGCCGCATCTTTCGGCGAGCAGTTTGACATCCTTGGGTGGCTGCATGCCGACCGAGAGCACGACAATGTCGTATTCCTCGGAAAGCTTTCTGTCGTTCTCGCCGAGATATTCGACGATCAGATCCCGCGTGGCAGCGACTTCCTTGATTTTCGGCACGCGCGAACGGATATAGCGCACTCCCAGTTCTTCGGCGCGGTGGTAATACTGCTCGAAGCCCTTGCCGAAGGCGCGCAGGTCCATGAAATAGATGTCGCACTTCAAACCTTCGCCGAGATGCTCCTTGGCGATGATGGCTTCCTTGGTGGCGTACATACAGCAGACGGACGAGCAGTAGTCGTGCTCGAAATCGCGCGAACCCACGCACTGCAGGAAGGCAATGCGCTTTGGTTCCTTGTTATCGAAGGGGCGCTGGACATGGCCAGAGTAGGGCCCGGAGGCGGATAGAACTCGCTCGAACTCCAGAGCGGTGAGCACGTTCGGGAAGCGTCCGTAACCGAGGTCGGGTTTCAAGCGGGCGTCATAAATCTGGTAGCCGGGGGCGAGGACTAGGGCGCCAACGTTCAACTCCTGGATCTGCTCTTTTTGGGTGTAGTCGATGGCATGGGCCTGGCAGGCAGTAGCGCAGATATGACAATCGCAGCAGATGCCGCAGGCGAGGCAACGCTTGGCCTCGGCCATCGCTTCTTCGGGCGTGTAGCCGACGTGGACTTCGGCGAAGGTTCGGCCACGCGTCGCGGGGTCGAGGGCCTGCATGTGGATCTGGCGCTGCATCATGACGCCAGCGGTATCGACGACATACTGGGTTTGATAGGGAGCTTCCAGTTCGCGCCCGGCACGTAAATCTTCGTGATTGAGCCAGCGATCGATGGACTTGGCGGCCTTCTTGCCCGCCTGCATCGCGGTCACTACCACGTCGGGACCGGTCACGCAATCTCCGCCGGCAAACACGCCGGGCAGCGAAGTTTCCTGCGTCAGAGGATCGACATCGAAGGTTCCCCATTTTGTGGTTTTCAGACCTAGCAACTCTCCGAGAGCGGTGACATCGGGGACTTGGCCAATCGTGGCCACGACCGCATCGCAGGGAATGATGAACTCCGAACCTGAAACCGGTTGCGGAGCCGGACGGCCGCTGGCGTCGGGCTTGCCGAGCTTCATTTTCAGACACTCGAGACCATTGATGCGTCCATCGGGACCGGCATGGAATGATTTGGGTGCTGCGAGGAACATCAGGTTGATGCCCTCGCGCTCGGCATCTTCAACCTCGCGCTGATCCGCGGGCATTTCCGCTCGGGTGCGGCGGTAGACGATGGTTACGTCTTCCGCGCCACAACGAAGGGCGGCGCGAGCAGCGTCAAGGGCTGAATTGCCTCCCCCGACAACCAGCACATGACGCCCCGGCGCTTCCGGAGCCTTGGAGAGATTCACACGGCGCAGGAACTCTACGCCACCGGTGACTCCCTTGAGCTCTTCACCGGGAATGCCGAGTTTGCGCTCCACGTGGGCGCCGATGGCGATGAAAACAGCCGAGTAGCTCTTACGCAATTCTTCGAGCGTGATGCCGCGGCCTACGGGCGTATCCAGCAGGATCTCGATGCCGATGGCACGCAGACGGTCGAGTTCAGCATTCAGCATGGGCCGGGGCAGGCGGAACGACGGAATACCCGCGGCCAGCATGCCGCCGGCAACCGGGAGTGCTTCAAAAATCGTCGTGCCATAACCCCTTTGCCTGAGTTCATAGGCGCAGAGCAAACCAGCCGGACCCGAGCCAACGATGGCAACCTTTTCCGGACGATCGGGGACTGTGGGCTGCGGCAGTTTGTAATGGGCGCAATGGTCGGTGATGAAGCGCTTCAACCCCGGTATATTCACCTCATCATCAACAGCCTTACGGGTGCACGTGCTGGTGCAGGGATGGGTGCAGACGCGGCCGCAAATCGACGGAAGCGGGTTGTCGCGCAGAATGACCTGGGCGGCCTCTTCGAAGCGGCCTTCCGCGATCAGCGTGACATAACCTTGCGCGCTCTGGTGGATGGGACATCCGGCTTCGCAGGGAGAGGCTCCGCGACGTGAAATAGTGAAGACGTTCGGAACAGCCTGCGGGAACGGCCGGTAGATCGCCTTGCGGTTCGCCAGGCCTTGGTCGAACTCAGACTCCAGCGTTACCGGACATTCCTCCGTGCAGGCGCCGCAGCCAGTGCATTTTGTGGCATCCACAAAACGCGGCTGCTTCTTGATACTGACCGTGAAATTTCCGGGCTGGCCGTCGACGCGTTGCAGGTCGGCCAAGGTGAGAATTTCGATGTCCTTGTGGCGGCCGATCTCGACCAGACGCGGCGCCATGGTGCACATCGCGCAATCATTGGTAGGGAAAGTCTTGTCGAGCTGCGCCATGACTCCGCCAATGGCGGGGCTGCTCTCGACGACATAGGCCTTGATGCCGCCGTTGGCAAGATCGAGAGCGGCTTGCATGCCGCCAATGCCGCCACCCACAACTAGAGCGGCGCCGACTGGAGGTTTCTGGGTTGGTTCAGATGACATGGCCAATGGCCTCCTGGGCGGGCGCCATTCGCGCAGCCCGCTCTTTGACCGCCTGGAAGTACAGGGCGAGGGGACGATAGATCATGTGTGCCGCCTTGCCGAAGGGCATCTCTACCACCAGCATCGGCGTGGCGATAATCACGTGCAGTGCGTACATGTAGATGGCGCACAGCCCGAGGCCCGTATACCGGAAGATGTGGGTTCCGATTCCGGTGCACGCGGTCAGCACGAGCAGAACGGGGAAGACCATATCTTCGGCGCGCGTTTCCTTGTAAATTTCCTGCTTCGCTTTCACGCGTCCTATGAAGATGTCGCCGATGCCATAGAAGATGAAGGCGGTGGCCAGATATCCCACCCAGCGCTGCGGGTTGTACCAGGGGTAAATGTTGTCGGTTTGAAACCAGCGGAGGGCGAAGATCTTGATGACCAGCATCATGGTCGTGCCCGTCGCGAGAATGCAGTGACCCAGCCAACGACCTTTGTGGGGACATTTCCTCATCAGCGACTGCGTGGCCGATTCGTATATGTACCACCATCCCTCTTCCACATAGGCAGCGAACGGGATGGGAGGCTGTTGCCCGTGCATGGTCAGCCGCCAGACGCGGAAGACGCGGGATAATAGCAATAAGAGTGGAAAGAGGATCACCGCCAGCGTGTAATACTTCATGACCGGGAACATGTGCTCCAAGCCCATGGGCGTGGTCATGTTCGATAAGGGCATTCCTATATAGAAAACGTGGTAGCAGATGATGAGAAGCAGGGTTCCCAGCGCCGCCGAGCCGAGCGCGCCAAAATACCATGCGCGCGAGGTGAGGAGTTTGGCCGCCAGGCCCGAGCGCTCATACTGGCCGCTGAGAAAGCGGCGCAGCGTAGCCATCGAAATCCGGGGCTCGGCGTGACGCGGGCAGACGGTCGAGCAGTCGCCGCAGTCGTGACAGATCCAGGGTTCGAGGTTTTCTAGCAGCGGTCCTCTCAGCCCCAGAAGGGAGTAGCGAATGCTTTTTCGGGGAAAGCTGGCGGAGTCTGAGACCAAATCACAGGAGATTGTGCAGCTACCGCACTGATAACAGCCGTCGGCGTCGAACTTTCCATAGCGCCGAATGTCGGCCAGCAGTGTCGGATCGCTTTGAACCGGCAATGTACCTGCTGCCATTTTTGCCACCTCCAACCGGGAGTGCCCTTACTGGGTTGTTGCTACCCATTCCTTGACGGCCCTCCTGGAGTACACCAGGAATTTCCCGTCTTCTTCCGCTAATTCAACTTCAAAGTTCTCGTTCCGATAGGATTCGGCAACGCGCGCTGCTTCTTCCTTGCTCTCGTAGAGCTGACCATCCCACAGGAACTTTTTACCCTCGGCGATCATGGTGAGATCCGGACTCATACGATGCCTCCTAATACTTCAGACAGTGCCAAGCAAGCGTCGCTTGGCGGCGGCACTTCTACCCGCGGAAAATATTCGCGAACCAGCCACTCCGCCGCGCGGGGCACGGCATCGCCGACCGCTTTCGACAATCCCTGGGAAATCGCTTCCGGCAAGGGCCCGGTTTGGCAGGCCAGCACACGGACCTCGACTCCGCAGGTTTGTTGCAACTCGCGCAACAGGTTGGACGTGGGCAACTGATGCATCGAGAAATCGTCGAGTTTGACTGGGGGAATCTCGGCGGGATCGATCTCGAATATCTCGCCGGGAGTTCGTCCGCCATCGATGGCGTCCACGATGAGTAAGCGTTGCGGGCGCGCGTCACTCAAACAGAGCGTGAACAGAAGGCTGCGCACGCCGGTGCCGACGTCGAGCAGACAAACCGCTTCGGGCACTTGATAGTGCGATTCGAGATAGCTCACAACCTCGCACCCGAAGCCGTCGTCACCGAATAAAAGATTGCCCACCCCGAGCACCAGGGTCGGCTTCCGACAGTAGTCGGGAAGACCGGATAAAGGATCGGATTGCTCGATCTCCGGCATTAGTGGATCCTTCCAAACTGCCATCTATTTGCTGCCGTTCAGTTGGCTAGCGAGTCCAGCAACTTGCCATCCGCGTCATAAATGTCCAGCTTCACCGAGAGCTTCCCATCGAGGCGGTGGGTCGCGCAGGAGAAACAGGGATCGTAGGCACGGATGGACATTTCTACCGTGTTCAACACTCCCTGGTCGTACTTGCCGTCTTTGATCAAACTCTTGGCGGCTTGTGTGACCGACATATTGATGGGAGCGTTATTGTGCGTGGTGCCGACAATCAGGTTGACGTTGGTAATCAGGCCTTCGGCATCGGTGGTGTAATCGTGGATGAGCGTGCCGCGCGGCGCTTCGGTACAGCTGACGCCTCGCGCTGCCCGCGGCGTACACTTCACCCGGGTTTCGGTGCTGGTGATCTCGGGATCGTCCAGCAAGCGAATGGCATTCTCTGCGTTGTAAAGCAGTTCGATCAGCCGCGCCCAGTGGTAAAGGAGGGTGAGCTGTGCTGGCCGCCCGAACTTCGCACGGAATTCTTCGAGTTCAGCTTGCGCCAGCGGCGTGTCGATAAAGTCGCAGACGTTGAGGCGCGCCAGCGTGTTGGCGCGATAAATGCCCTTGGGATTGTCGACATCCATGGAGAACCCTTCGCCCCACTGCTTGGCGTACGGGAACTTCATATAGCTCCACGATTCAATGTGCTCGGAGAGGTAATCCGTGTAGCGGTCGTAGGGAAAATCCTGATACGAGCCGCTTGGCGCCATCAGACGAATCTTTCCGTCGTAAAGGTTGAGCGCGCCATTCTCCTTCACCGTTCCGATGAAGCCGGTGTTGATCACTCCCAGCGTTTTCACCACTTCAAGGTATTTGGGGAAGATGTTCTCCTTGGCAAAGGCGATGGAGAACTTGGCGAGATCGAGCGCCTCATCGGCCATCTTGCGCAACTGATCGCGATCGGCAGCGGCCAGCGGTTTGCTGAATCCGCCCGGAACGGCGGCCTGGGGATGGATCGACTTACCCGCCAGGATTTCCAGCATATGGGCGCACATCTGGCGTACCTTGACCACTTTTCTGGCAATGTCTGGCGCGGCTTGCAATACGCCGATGACATTGCGGATGGAATAGTCGGCATCGGGACCGAGCAGGAAATCGGCTCCCGCCAGGAAATAGAAGTGCAGGATATGCTCTTCCATGAAGGCGACGCTGTTGCACAGCTCGCGCAACTTCTTTCCCGCCGGGGGCGGCTCCACTCCAAAGACGGCGTCGCAAGCCTTGGCCGAGGCCAGGTGATGCGACCACGGGCACACGCCGCAAATGCGCGGCGTAATGCGGGGCATGTCTTCGACGGGGCGTCCGAGGCAGAACTTCTCGAAGCCGCGCAGTTCAATGACGTTGACCCGGGCGGTGTCCACGTTGCCCGCGTCGTTAAGCTGAATGGTCACCTTGGCGTGGCCCTCGATGCGGGTGACAGGTTGAATGACTAATGTCTTTGCCATGGATCACCTCCGGGGCATTGGCCGCAGACGGCCAGCGCCAGCAAAACGGTTAAAGGTTGCGGGCCGATCCGCAATCTGCTTGGGATCAAGTCCAATGGAAGAGAGCGCGCCCATCATGTCGACCATGGGATTGGCTTTGTCGTTGAGCGGGCCAAAGCAACCTTCGCAGGGCATGTAAGCGCGGATGCAGCGCGGGTTGCCGTCGTGGCCGCTGCAGCCGGCCCGCGTCGCCGGGCCCAGGCAGAGGATGCCTTGTTCCATCAAGCAACGCATTTCGCTGAGTGGTGCGCCCGGCTTGAATTCCGGGTTATCCATGCGACGCTTCACCGTCGAAACCGCCTTCTTTTCACGCTTGGTGGGGCACTCGTCGCAAACGCTCTTCGCCGGCTGTACCGGCAAGGGCTTGCCTTCGACGAGAGCTAGAAGAGCTCCGGCCACCATCTCAGGCGTGGTCGGACATCCGGGCAGATAGGCATCCACTTTTACGACCTCGTGGATGGCATAGACCCGGTCAGTGAGCGCAGGAATCTGCTCGTGCGGCAAGCCGTTCTTCTCGGTACTCACGCTGTCGCGGTAGACCTTCTGCAACAACTCGTCAGTGCTGTACTGGTTGGCCAGCGCCGGGATGCCGCCGAAGCAGGCGCAAGAACCTAGCGAGATCAGGATCTTGCATTTCTTGCGCATCTCCTGCGCCAGGTGTTTGTGCTCGTCGCTGCGGATTCCTCCCGAGATCAACCCGACATCCGCCGCGGGGATATCCATCTCGGTGCCTTCGCCCGTCTGACCAAAGAGCTTGTGGTCCATCAGGACTGGCATGTGTACGATTTCTACTTGTTTGAGTACGTCGATGAGGGGTTCACCGATGTCGAGGATGGTTACTTCGCAACCACCGCATATTGCAAACCATTCTGCGGCCAGTCGAGCTGCCATGCTGTACCTCCTGCCGAACTTGAATTATTAGTTCTCCGTTCTCGTCTCCCGTGACCTTTCTATTGCTACTGCTCTATTGCTACTGCGATCGAGGCGGCTTTGAATCGAGGGTCTTAATCTGTTCCACCATTTCTGGGGCTATCTGGGCCGAACGCGGGATTGGAAGCCAGGACCGATTCCGGCCGGAACACGCCGACTCCAGTTCGAAAATCCTCCAGTATCAGATTGACAGCGTCAGCGTGCTAGTAGGCGTGCGGGTTGCCCTCTGGGGGATAGCGATCGACACAATGACAGCTCGGATTAGCGAGTGCTGCCAAGCGGCGGTTGAGGGGAACGTCCACAGTCCACGTCCTTCTGCATCATCGAACGTTGGTTCGCTCTGTGCCACGTTGTAGCGCGACGCGACACTACACGGCGAACGTGGTGTTACTTTTGGTCTAAATCGCCAGCTTGTCAGTATCTGTAGTCACACATCATGGTGAGCTGAGGAGGCTCCGGTACGGTCTGACCGCTTGCGGCAGGTTATCTGGCTGTCTGCAACCCATTGCCCGGTATGACTTTCAAGAGTTGGAGTTAACGGTGACACACGTCACACATGGGAGTTAGCTGCGATCAGGTAAAAATAAACTTACTGGAGTACGCGAGCTCGAGCGAAGCCAACTGGAAGCTGCAGACGGACTGGCTACGCGGCTTGAACCTGCGCCAACAACCATTTCTTAGGCACCGACTGAAAGATCAGCGCGTCAAAAGCGGCGATAAAATGGGTTCCACAGCGAGGGCATGTGAACTCGCACAGTTCCCCGCTGTCGAATGGACCGTAGGCAACCGCTAAAGCACCGCACCCCGGCGTGGGACAAGTGGAGCCTGACGCGAAATCATTATCGGGCTTACGACAGTCATGTTGCATGGCTTTCCACCCTATTACTTTCATCCACGGACCGCCACTCTCGCAGGAAACCTGTTTTGTTTCTGTGAGGGCCGTCACGCCGTAATGTGACGAATAGACGAATAATGGATGTGGACTCCGGGCATCGATCTCACCCAGGTGATACCTGAATCCTAGCGAGCCGTTCGCGCCATTAGCATCCCGGCTTAAGGACTTCCGAGAAGACTCCCACCTTCTTTTCCGACAGGGTATAGCCCTCAAGCTGCGTGTCCAGTTTTTTGTATTCAGCGCCGAATCGCTCCTGAAAAATGTCGAAGCAAGCGGCACTTTCCCATCGATCGACTGTCAGGAACACATTGGCTTCGTGAGAAGAGCGCAGCAATTCGGTCCCGAGATAGCCTTCCGCGCGCCGGAAGAGGTTCGCCCAATTTCCATTACAGCCATACGCGGAGACGAATTCGTGAATGTATTCTTCTCGAACCGTGAACTCCCAGATGATGATGTGCATGATTCCGCCGGGTACAAAGCAAAAACGCGTACAAAAAAGAGGAACATCGCGGGGGCGTTCGCGCCAGCCGTTCACTCGTAGCGCAACGCCTCCACCGGATTCAGCCGCGAGGCTTTGACCGCCGGATAAATACCAAAGAAAAGCCCGACGCTCATCGAGGCGGTTACAGCAGCGATAATCGACCATAGCGGCACCGCCGAAGGCAAACTTGGCAGCAGCTTATTGATCAGGAAGCTGATCCCCGCTCCGAGCGACACGCCGATGATTCCCCCAGTGCCCGTCAGGGCGATGGCTTCGGTGAGGAACTGGCGGATGATATCCCGGCGTCGGGCGCCGATGGCCTTGCGCACTCCGATCTCACGCGTGCGTTCGGTGACCGACATGAGCATGATGTTCATCACGCCGACGCCACCGATCAGGAGGCCGATGGAACTGATTACCACTACGGCAATGGCAATCGCGCCCGTGATCTGGCGGAATTGGCGCGCCAGCTCCTCGGAGCTGGAAATCGCGAAATTATTTGGTTTATCGGTCGCCACCCGTCTGCGACGCCGCAGCAGGCCGATGATTTCGTCCTCCGCCTCGGCTTTTCTGCCCGGAAACGCTTGTGCGCCAATGAAGTGCTCGTCGTCCTGCGGGTTATGTTTGCGGTATGCTCCGTAGGGCACGACCACAACTTTGTCCGCCGATTCATCTTTAAAGAACTGGCCTTTGCGCTTCTCCAGCACGCCCACGACCCGGTAGAGAGCGCCTCCTACCTCGATCGACTTATCCAGCGGGTCTTCCTCGTGAAACAGTCCCTCCGCTAAGTCGTGACCGATCACGGCTACATCCATGTGATGGAGGTCTTCCGCCTCGGTAAAGAAGCGGCCTTTCTCGGGGTTTGCGTTGTAGACCCACTCGTAGGACGGAATGGTACCGGTAAATTGAATCCCGTAGACCTCGTTCTTCTTGTAGCGCGCAGGCACCACGGTCAGGGGCTGGCCGGGTTCTATCCTGGGAGAGACTTCAACCGTCACATCCTTCACGTCGGGACACTCGTCCAGAATCGCCATGGTGTCTTCGTAGGTCAGGGGCTTTCGGTTGCGTTCTTCGGCGGTGAGTTGGCCGCGAAAACCGAAGTCCCAACGAAAAACGAACAGCGTGTCAGTGCCATATTGATCGAGAAAGCCGCGAATATCCCGGTCCAAACCCACCATGATCGAGGCTACGGCCACCATGGCCATGATTCCGATGACCACGCCCAAGACGGTCAGCAGCGACCTGGTCTTGTGCTGGCGAAGAGAATCAAACGCCATGCGCGTGCTTTCGTTGATTTCAAGCTGCACGGTTGCAACCTCTTAACTTCGCGTCTCGGAAAAAGTGCCTTTTCCGCCGCCGTGTTACCTCAGCGGCTAAAGCCGGTACCGAAAACGAACTGGTTATCGCAGCGGTAAACCGCTGCGCCACCCAAAAGCAAAACCAACGGCAAAAGCAAAACCAACGGCAAAAGCAAAACCAACGGCAAAAGCAAAACCAACGGCAAGAGCCTAGCTGGACGCTTTCGTGGAATCCCACCCTTGCGCAAAAAACGCGCAAGGATGGGGCACCCACCGTCCGAACCCACGGGCCGAAGTATGCGCAACCAAAAGCCTACGTCCGCAAACTGCTAAGTTTCAAAGCGCAGAGCCTCGATGGGATCCAGCTTGGACGCCCGGTGTGCCGGGTACAACCCAAAGAACAATCCCACAGTTGTCGATACCGCCAGCGACAAAATCACGGCGCTGATTGGCACTTGGGATGGCACCGGCGTGAGCACTCGCACCAACGTGGAGAGAAGATAGGCAATGGCAATGCCGATCGTGCCTCCCACCGCCGCCATCACCGCGGATTCCACCAGGAACTGCATCAGGATGTCCTGTCGGCGCGCTCCGAGCGATTTGCGCACGCCGATCTCGCGTGTGCGCTCCGTCACGCTGGCCAGCATCACATTCATGATCACCACGCCGCCGATCACCAGGAACACCGAAACCACTCCCACCATGGTCGCGGCGATGGCGCCGGTCAGGTTATGCCATAGGCCCATAATTGTGTCTGACGCCAGAATGCCAAAATTGTCATCGGCCATGGGATCGAGATGGCGGCGGCCACGCATCATGGTGCGGGCTTCATCCTCAGTCCGCTGCATCCATTCCGGGCCGCGCGCCTGGATGTTGATGGCCAAATCCAGTCCCTGCCCGTGTTCGCCATAGTGCTTCAAGAATGTACGGATCGGAACATAGGCGAAGTTGTCCTGGGATTGACCGAGGACGGCTCCAATTGGCTTGGCTACGCCGACCACCAGAAAGCCGCGGCCATCGATGTAGATCGTCTTGCCGATGGGGTCGACCGTCGGGAACAGCTTGCTGGCGACTTGTTGTCCGATAAAAGTGACATCCGCTCTGCTGTCATTGTCGGCATCCGTGATGTAGCGGCCGGTCTCGACTTCCTCCACATCCATATCGGCAATGTTGGCGGTGACGCCGCGAATATTAATGCTGTCGAGCGCTTGGGTTCCCAGGCGGACCTTGCCGTCGGTTCGGGTCTCCAGGCCAACGGCGCGAGGCAGTTTCATGCCATCCCGCAAAGCCTCGAAGTCTTCCCAGGTGACATAGCGGTTGCGGCGCATCGCTTTAAGGAAGTCCTGCTGGTTGGTGATTATGGGGAAGCGAAGCACGAGAAAGACATTCGACCCCATGTTGGCGACGCGCTGCTCAATATAAAGGTTTGCACCGGTGATAATCGACACGACCAGGATGAGCACAGACACCGACAAAGTAACGCCCAGCAGCGTCAGCGCAGAACGCAGCTTGTGTGCGCGCAACGCTGCCAGAGCCTCGACTGCCGGGTCGCGGAACACGCTGCCGTGACGCCGGAGCTTTTCTCCAACACGCGAGACGGCAAACTTCTGGACGGTCGTCCGCGGAACCCCAAGTTGCGTCGTCGTAGAGTCGGTGGCGTCCACACTGTAATGGTATACGACGCTGGGACGGAAATAGTTCCGCGCCGATCCCCCTGGACTCGCCAATCTGGCGTCTTGTTGATGGAGCGCCGGGCGTCCTCGCCCGACAGGACGGAGACACCCGTCGCTCCATATGTGCATCGAAGAGGGGCGTCGTCTCGCCAGGGGAGCTGAACCGAAGGGCTATTCAATGATGCGACAGTCGAGCGGTATACTCTCAGGGTTTGATGTCCAACACCCTGCGCGCCGCACGGCAAGAGAGGATAGCAACAAGAGCATGAGAGGGTTCCCGGCTTGGCGGCTGTGGTTGCCGCGATTGTTGGTTGCGGTTCTGACGCTGCTGGCAGGTTCGGGAGCAGTGTGGGCGCAGGTGTCCGCCGCCATTTCCGGCAAAGTGGAGGATGCGTCCGGAGCTGCCGTGAGCGGCGCAACCGTCACCGTGAAAGATGTGGAAACGGGAGCGACGCGGATCGTAACCACAGACTCAAACGGAGACTACAGAGCTCTCGCACTCCCCATCGGCCTCCACGAAATAAGAGCAGAGAAGGACGGTTTCCAAGCTGCTGTCCGGACCGGGATCAAGTTAGACGTCGGCGAGGAAGCGGTGGTGAATCTTCGCCTCGCTGTGGGCAGAGCAGTACAGGAGGTGACGGTTTCGGAAGAGGTTTCCGTGGTTAATACGACGACCGCTTCTGTCTCCGGACTGGTCGGGGAGCGCGAGGTAAAAGACCTGCCGCTCAACGGCCGCAGCTTTGATGACCTGATTACGCTCAATTCCGGCACCATCAACTATACCGACATGAGAAGCCCCAACACTACGACAAGCAATGGCAATGCGTTCGTGGTGGACGGGCAAAAACCAGGTGACAACGAAACCTTGCTCAATGGCGTGGAATACACGGGATCGAGCCAACTGGCGGTGACCCCGGGCGGAGTGAGTGGGTACCTGCTGGGAATCGATGCGGTCCGGGAGTTCAACCTGCAGACGGGGACTTATGGGGCGGAATACGGCAAGCGTTCGGGGGCCCAAGTCATCGTGGTTACGCAGTCGGGCAGCAATGTGCTGCATGGCACCCTGTATGAATTTGTGCGCAACAGCGCTCTGGATGGGCGCAACTATTTCGATCAGGGATCGATCCCGCCGTTTCAGCAAAACCAATTCGGAGTGTCCGTGGGAGGGCCGATCAAGAAAAATCGGCTGCTCTGGTTCGGCAATTACGAAGGCTTTCGGCAGAGCAAGTCGTTCAGCAGCGTCAGTGTGGTTCCCGACGCCCAGGCTCGCCTCGGGAACTTGCCCAATAGCAACTGCGTGGAAACCCCAGTCAGTGGCCTGAATCCGGCGATGCTTTCGTATACGTCTTTCTGGCCGCAGGCGAACGGTGCTGAGTTGGGCGGTGGGTGTTATGGCGAAGCATTGTCATTCAATCATCCCGAGCAATCGATCCGCGAAGATTTCGGCACCCTTCGCGCCGACTACATCCGCAGCGACCGAGACACGCTTGCCGCCGCTTACACCATCGATGATGGAAATAGTACGGTGCCGTTAGCGGACCCGTTGTTCGCGTCGGCTCTGGCGCTTCGCAGCCAGGTGGTCAGTTTGCAGGAGACGCATGTCCTTTCGCCGCGGATCCTCAACGTCTTGACCGCCGGTTTCTCGCGTGCTGGTTTTGCCAACGATTCCTCGCCTTATGTCTCATTTTCGCCAAGCCTTTCGTTTGTAGAGGGACGCGGCGCGGGCGGAATCGTCATCGGCGGCGGTTTGACGACCACGGCCAACGGCACGATCACCTCGGCCGGCCCGAACAATGCCTCAAGCGTCTGGAACCGCAGAGACCTTTTCACCTACGCGGACAGCCTGCAGATAAGTAAGGGGATTCATCAGATCAGCCTGGGAATCTGGTTGCAGCGGCTTCAGGATAATGAAGACACGGCCTCGCGCCAGTTGGGGCAAGCGAGTTTCGCCACCTTAACGACGTTCCTGCAGGCAAAGGTAAGCAGCTTTCAAGTGGTGCCCACGGCTGCGGAGTTGGGTTGGCGCAGCATGATGGGAGCATGGTACGTTCAGGACGCGATCAAACTTCGGCCCAATCTCACGCTTCAGATCGGCCTGCGCCACGAATTCGACACCGGATGGAACGAGGAAGCGGGAAGGGCTGCGAATTTCGTTACTGGCGCGAACGGAGTCCTCGTGACCGCGCCGCGGGTCAGCGATTCGGCCTTCACACAAAACAATGCAAAATGGCTGCTGGGCCCCAGAGTGGCGCTGGCGTGGGATCCGCACGGGAACGGGACGACTGCCGTCCATGCGGGATTCGGAATCCATTATTCGTTGTTGGACGCGCTCGCCTTTCAACTTAACTCAGTCCCCACGGTCCCGCCTAACAATTACAACGGACAAATTTCGTTCGCCAACACCTCCTTATTTAATGTCATCCCGGTTCTTCCCAATGTGGCGCCAGCACCTCAGTGCACCGGCGGCCCTGGAAGTCCTCCGGGCTGCACGATCTACGCTCCCCAGGGAGTGCAGGCGAACGCAAAAATCCCAACCGTTGAGGAATGGAACTTAACCATCGAGCAACAACTGGACCGCAACACAGAACTTCGCATCGGTTATGTAGGATCTTTTGGCTTTCACCAGTTGGTCAGCATCGATCCCAACAGCATTCCGCCGCAGATTTGTAACGACCCGAGCGGGTGCCTGGCTGGCGGCGTTGGCAAGACGACGAGTACAGTACCCTTGGGCACCGAATATATTCCCGTAGGTCTCCGTCCCAATCCCAATCTGTCAGGCGGATTCTTCTGGTACACGGAAGGCAATAGCAGCTACAACGCCCTGCAAGCGAATGTGATTCGACGTTTCACGAGAAAACTGCAATTTCGAGCGAACTTTACCTGGTCGAAAAGTCTGGACGTGAATTCCGCCCCGACCGGGGCTCAGGCTAACAATCAAGCGCAGATGGTGTGGAATCGATTTGATTTGCGCCAGGATTGGGGGCCATCGGCTCTGAACGTCGCTCACCAGGCGCATTTCACGGCTACGTATGAGCTGCCCTTCGGGCGTGGGCAGTATTGGCTCGCGAATACCGGCGGGATGACGGATAAGCTGGTCAGCGGCTGGGTCTTCAATACCATCACCACGCTGATGAGTGGCTTCCCCTTAACGCCTCAGGACGGCTCTGACCGCTCTGGCGACGGAGATACGAGGAATCCGGACCGCCCGTCGCTGAACCCAAAATTCAGCGGCCCCATTTTTGTTGGCAGTCCCAATGAATGGTTCAATCCGAACGCGTTTGTGTTGCCGCCGGCCGGTACCTATGGCGACTTGGGCAGAGGAACGATAACTGGACCAGGCTTAGTGGGAATGGATGTCTCCCTGTTCAAGAGCACGAGCATTACCGAGAAGATGGCGTTGCAGTTCAGAGCGGAATTCTTCAACGTGCTGAACCACACAAATTTTGATACACCCAACCTGACTGTATTTTCGGGCAGCGCAATCAGCCCCTCGGCGGGACTAATCACCGCCACAGCCACTTCGTCCCGGCAGATTCAATTCGGTTTGAAGCTGATTTACTGATGGCGGGCGAATCGCCGGTTCTCATGATTAGCCAGCCTAGAACGTGAATCTCACGGAAAACTGCAACGACCTGGGAAGACCGTTGGGGCTGATTTCCTGGAGGGCTCCGAAATTGCCCGGGCCCGAATTGGGGACTAAGTAGCAGGTCTGGTTTGGCGTCATTCCGTCGCCGCAATTGGACCCGATGGGGTTGTATTGAATTTGGTTGATGCCGTCGCCGTTCTGCACGTAGTAATTGGCGTGGTTGAAGAGATTGAAAGCTTGCGCCTGGAATTGAAGTTCTTTGCCTTCGCGGATCTCAAAGCTGCGGGCCAAGCCGAGGTCAATG
>JBAWFQ010000152.1:0-2814 GCA_049592035.1 Terriglobales bacterium | reverse complement strand
ATCTGCTTGGGAGCAATATCGAAAACATAGGTGTTCAGCTCATCCTGTTTTTGCTGGCCGACGTATAGGATGTCGTACTCCCCGACTTCATCCGAGGTCAGCACAAACGGAAGCCGGTTCTCGATGTCGTCAAAATCTTCTTCAGTCATCTGGATGCGTTGCAGAGTGGGTTGGGGCGCAAAGACTACGTTCTTCGTCTTGCGTCCCTTGTCGTCGAAAGTCACGTCGAACACTTCCTGGTACATCCCATCCGGGGTATTGCCGTCTAACGTCATGACCTTGACGTCTTGCCGGTAGGTGTACTGATCGCGCGCCTCCTTAAACTCTTTTTCCTTGGCGGCGAAGCGCTTGATGATTTCTTCGACCGTGATTCCCTTGGGCTGGGACTTGTCGAGGGGACCCTCCTGCGCGCGCGCCGCCTGGGGCACAACAAGAAGCAGAGTGCCAAACAGTGCGGCCAAAGAAAACACAGGGAACGCCAGGAACGCAACTCGGGAGCGGAATCTCATAAGCCCTATTCTAACGAAAGGAGACCCGAAAGAGTTAACAGCAGCCTCCACCCCCAAAGCCGCCGTGCATACGGCCCTTACGCAGGGGGTAGGAGACTGCAGTTCTGCCTGTCTGATTCGATGCCGCATGCAGTAGACGGTTTGCCGAATTTACTTTACTTTTCTTTTCGCGATTTCGTCTTTGCCTGTCCGCGGATTCTTCATGGCCTTGCCCATGCCCCACTCCACCAATCCCGGCAACAACTGGTACAGCTTGATGGCCGGAATCATGGTCCAGGGCACCACGACCTCGCGTTTTCCTCTGCAATACCCGCGATAAGCCGCTCGCGCCACCCGTTCAGCGGTGATCCCGCGCACCGATTGCGGACGGACATTACCCTGCCGGTTAGCAACCATGTGTGCTCCGAATTCGGTGCTCACGTATCCAGGACAGACGGTCAGCACGTTGATTTTGTCGCGTCGCAGTTCCATCCGAGCGCCTTTCCCAAGAGCGTTTATGGCGAACTTGCTGGCACAGTACAAAGTCATAAACGGCACTGGAATGTGTCCGGCAACGCTCGAGATGTCGATGATGGCCCCGCCGCCAGCTTCGCGCATCACTGGCACCACCGCCTGCATGCAAGCGATCGTGCCGAAGAAATTAGTTTCAAACAGATCGCGGCATGCGGAGGCCTGCATGTCAGCGACCGAGTCGCGAATCCCCACGCCCGCGTTATTCACCCACACGTCCACCCGATGAAAGCGGCTGAGGGTAGAGGCAAGCGCACGATCGATCTCCTCGCGATTGCGAACATCGCATGCCAAAGCCAGCGTGCGATCGGTGTGGCCAACGCGCTGGCGAGCGGCCTCGGCGCGGCTGGCATCGCGCGAAAGCAACACGACGCTGGCGCCCTCGTCGGCAAAAACCTTGGCGATCGCTTCCCCAATTCCCATGGATGCCCCGGTCACGACCACAACTTTCCCGTTCATCTCTTTCCCGTCGATTTCCATGGCGACTCTTGTATCGCGTGAAGTGCGGCAAGTCAAACGATTCGTGCCGACGTAGGGGCGGACGCATTCGTCCGCCCCGCGGAGCGACGCTCCGTAGTTGTTAGCCAAGTCAAAGGGGCGGCGCGCTGCGCTTGCCGTGCCCGGACGAATGCGTCCGGGGCTACGTGACTAGCGTAAAATCGTCTGCACTGGAGCTGCCGTGAGTTCGCTGTTGCCTATCTTTCCGCTGGAACTGGTGCTGCTGCCAGGCGTCCCCTTGCCGCTGCACATCTTTGAACCGCGCTACAAGGAGATGATCGCGGAGTGCCTGGAACAGAAAAAACCGTTCGGCGTGGTGCGAGCGTCTTCCGACGGAGTTGCCGACATCGGCTGCACAGCCGAGATCATGTCGGTCATCAAGAAATACGATGACGGCCGTATGGACATCCTGACCCGCGGCGTCGAGCGCTTTGAAGTCATCGAGGTCAACGAGGACCGCTCGTTTTTGCAGGCCGAGGTTGCGGTCGTGCACGACGAGGACGGGCTTCAAGATAAGGCCGGCAAACCGCCGTCCGAGATGGTAGCGCAGGCCGTGCGCTTGCATGCCGAGATCACAAAACTAGCCGGCGCAGAGCCCTCCGGCCCTGACGAACACGCTGCCAATCTTTCTTTCTTGCTCGCAGGCTCACTCCCGCTGGACCTCGACTTCAAGCAAAGCTTGCTCTCAACGCTGTCCGAAGCGAAAAGGCTGGAAGCGGTAGTCGGTTATCTTGAGGCCGTCTTGCCCGGTCTGCGGCGGGCCGCAAAGGCGCGCTGGAATTAAAAATAGCTGTCAGTTCTCTGTTTGGTAAGAGTCAGGTTCACAGCCCTCCGTGAAGCCGCCCGAACCAGTGGGCACAATTCAGCGACATGACGAGGATGCCCGCCCCGAGGACGAGCACGTGCGGGGTCTTGCGGAGATCGAAACTGCCGACCCGGCAGACGAGTAAGTAGCCGACGGCAAGATTGAAAAGGCCCCACAGGACATTGACTGTCGAGGAAGACAAGCCCACTCCAGGTGGCGATGCGAAGGGGCTTTGGAACGCATGTCCCGAAATCCCATTTCCGAGATGGGGTAGGGCGTTCGCGAGGAATGCGCCTCCGAAGAAGTACGCCACATAGTGATACCAACGCATAGTCGATCCCTTCTGGGTGCAAAACCAGATAGTAGCAGGGTTTCGGCGGAGATCGATTCAAGCGAGCGTCCACGGAAACCAAGACACTAACGAAAACCTACAACTGAGAGCTGAAAGCTGAGAGCTTCTTTCACGCTATAATCCGGACAAGGCTTTCTTTT
>JBAWFQ010000151.1:0-19687 GCA_049592035.1 Terriglobales bacterium | reverse complement strand
GCAGAAATCAGGAGTTTTTCCGCAGCCTGTGAAGTCGTGCCCTTACAAAGCCGCTTCAAACTGCACCAGTACCTAGGCTGTAGTGAACTGTGCCAAGCGCTCCGCGGAAGGGTAAAATGATGCCCTTGTCTTCGAATGCAATTGCGCAGGCATGGAATGAGAAGACCACTTCAAGAAATTTGTCGAAAATCACAACGCGAGGTTTCACACATGAAACGGGTAAGAAACGTGTTTGGGCTCTGTCTGGTGTTGCTGTTGGGCACGTCTGTCATTAGTCCCTCAGCTTCGGGTCAGACGCTGCCGTCGTTCGGAAACGTAGTGATCGTGCTGGGCGAGAACACGGATTACAGCACCTCCTACAATTCCACGAACATGCCCTACTTGACGTCTTTGGCTAATGCTTATGGGCTCGGAATTAACTATTACTCCGACACGCATCCGTCGATCGGCAACTATTTGAATCTGGCCAGCGGGTATATCCTCACCGACAATGACGCCGAGACGCCCCAGAGCTTTCCAGTCTCGAAGAACAATATCGCCTTAGAGGTTCAGAAGGCGGGCAAGACCTGGAAAGACTATGTGGAAAACCTTCCGAGCGTCGAGGGCTGCGGCGGAGTGAATTCGGGAGCATACTACGTCCGTCACGATCCGCTCGAATACATGAAGAAGATCAATAAAGAGAAAAGCAATTATGTGTGCTTCAGTCAATTTGCCCAGGATTTGGCCAATCACGCTCTGCCCAATCTTTCATGGCTTGTGCCGAATGGCTGCGATGACGCGCACGACTGCCCCATTGGAACCTTCGACGCCTGGCTGAAAAGTGAGATCGGACCTTTGGTTGACAGCTCCTACCTTCAGCCGGGAGGAACGGGGCTGCTGATCATCGTTTTCGACGAGAATAATGACGACGGAAACCCGGATTGCGACACCATAACCGAAGGAAAAGGTTGTGGCGGGCAAGTCGAACTGGTCGTGGTGAGCCCGTTTAGTAAGCCCGGCTACCAGTCGAATGGCGGCGACAAACGCAACTACAACGATAGCTATGATGAGGGAGACATCTTGCGCCTGATGGCACAAGGGCTGGGGCTGCCTACGTCCAAGCTAGGCTGGGCTGCGAAAGGGTTGCCCATGGCCGATTTCTTCTCAACCGACGACAAACGGTGAGGTCAGGGGGGACGGCCGTCCCCCCGAGCGTCCCAGCTCATTCGCTTCTCACCGTTCAGCTCAATTTTCAGTTACAGCCCTCGCCGTTCGTGATGCCCGTGAGGACATTGGCAGCGGCCGTGATGGCGCGGCTGTAGCAGTATCCGGTCGAATTCGAGCCGAAATAGGTTTGTGCGCTGGCTTGGCCGGAGTTGCCGGTGAAGCCGCCGCTGGAATTGAAGTTGAGCGTGTCGGTCGTCGTCACGCGGTTTTGAACCAGGCTGAAGTTGATGGCCTGTCCATTGTGTTTTGCCGCCTCGTCCTCTTCGAAATACTGGTTGCTGGTGGTGGTTTGGGTTTCGGAGCCGTCGGGCGCAACCAGAACGGTGATGTTCAACAGCAGCGGCCAGTCATGGTTGACGGTGTAGACGGTCTTACCGCTGCTGTCGTTGGTGGTCACCACGGAATGGAGGGTCGAGGTCTGTTTGATGTTCTGCTCGTATTCGATGTTCGTTATATCGAAATACTGATCGTTGGCAAACTTGATATCTTGATCGACCGTGGTGGTGACGGTGCCGTGGGACGTGTTCGCGTATCCGGAGATTTCGAAGTTGTGGCTTGATGTCGTGTTGACGGAGCCGTGGATGTAGCCCTTAGACGTCGTCTTAAGATTTTCGGTGACGTTGGGCACGGGCGCGGCTAACGTGTTGGTGGTGACTGCTCCGGTGATTTGCGTGGAGCCGGAATCGAGATAGAGCCTGAGATTGGCTGTAGCGGAGAAATAATCATCGGCGTTGAAGACGCTGAGTCCGATGGTGTGCTGTTGGCCGTTGCTCAACAGAGCGGCGAAGGGCGTGAGGTTGACCTGGTAAGGCTTGAAGTTCAGCGTCTGCACTCCGGGGACGGGAATCCAGAGATAGGGATCAATACCGCCGGTGAAGATCCACGGATAAATGGGAGCGACGCCGGCGGGAGTGCCGTCGATGGTGACTTCGGCCTCGCGGAAAGCTGTGTTGGTGCAACTTTCGAGTTCGTTGGCAACGTTGTCGGGAACACAGGTATACCAGAATTCGTCGTCGTTCTGGCTTTGCGCGAAGACGTCGAAGAAGACACTCTCGATGTTGGTAGGCAGGGTCAGAGTCTCTTCGAGCACAGGCTGGCAGCAGCTTCCGGTGGTGTCGAGGGCGACGGTGCCGCCGGTGGGTCCGGCGGAGAAGGCGATGACCTGATCGGCGACATAAGGCGGTTGCTGATTCGGCGCCAGCGGGTAGAAGAGGATGTCGGCGGAGCCGTGCAGGACGCCGGTGTAGGTTTTGTTGACTTCATTGCCGAGATCGACGGTGCCGTCTTGCGCCGTGGTGAAGATCGAGCTGTAGACGGTGAGATCGCGCTCGACGTGCCAGCTGCGGCCTTCGTTGGGTTGATCTTCGGACGTAGTGCCGAAATAAATGTTGGTGGGGCCGATCCAGATGTTGGCAGTGCGATCGTATTGGATTCCCTTGGTGATGGCGAGATTGACTTCGAGAATCACGGCGGCCCAGGGTCCGGGGCAGCCGGCGGGCGGCGTGTAGGGGAAGCTCTGGGGATTGAAGTTCTCGAATTTGTAATTCTCGTAGAGTTGAACTTTGCAGGGCGTCGTCTTCGGACGCAGCACGGGCGGATCGGCAAAGGCAGTGTTGCCGGAGCCGATCTTGAGATGCTGAGCGGTGCAGATAGCGGAGAGGAGCACGATTAGCGCGATGAGTGTGGTAGCGAATTTCGACAGCTGGGAAGTGGACATGGAACCTCCAAAGTGGTGCCAAAACCTGCAGGATCAGGAGCGGTGCGCGGCGAAAAGCCGCTGTGGTAGAGGAGTTTAGTCAGAGAGGGGAGCGGGTGTCAAGACGGCGAACGTGCATGGCAGCAGCTGAGATTTCAAGTCGAACTCACAACCGCCATGACAACTCACAACTGGGATGACAACTCATAAGATGACAACTCATAAGATGACAACTCATTAGAAGAACTGCGGAGTTGCAATGTTCAGAACACGATTCGCACGCGACATTGTTACGGAATTTTTGCCTCCGGTACAGACCGGAAAGACGCAGCGGGCGATTATCTTGTGCGACGGAATGCCTTCGATTCCGCGCAAACAACCGCTGGCTGAATTTTTGTCCGCGAAGGGATACTGGGTGTTTTATCCGCGCTATCGCGGAGCGTGGGAGAGTGGCGGCGAGTTTCTGGCACGATCGCCGCACCTGGATATTCTGGATGTGATTAGCGGACTGTCGAACGAGTTTCGGGAGGCGGCTTTTGGGCACAGGTTTCGGATACGAGCGGAGGAAGTGTTCGTGATTGGCGGGAGTTTTGGCGGTGCGGCGGCGATTCTTGCTTCGCTTGATCCTCGGGTTAAAAAAGTGGTGGCCAATTGTCCGGTGGTGGATTGGGCGATTCTTCGGCGGGAGCAGAGGAAGGAGACTTCGAATCCAAGTTATGCGGCTTATATTCGGGCGGCGTTTGGGCTGGGGTATCGGCTGTCAGATCGGAACTGGAAGAAACTGCTTGGAGGGAAGTTTTACAACCCTGCGTATCACGCTGCGGAAGTTAGTTCGTCCAAGATCATGATGTTTCATGCGCAGGATGATCCTTATATTCCCTATCAGTCGGTCAGGAAATTTGCGCGGATTACGGGAGTGCGATTGAAGTTGTTGCGGCGGGGCGGGCACTTGAGCACGAGTTTAATTGTGCCGAAGTATTGGACGCAGATTCGTGAATTCTTCGACAGCGATTAGGTGCCACGAGCGGCGAAGGCTGCCGAACTGCGCTCGGCTTGGACGGCCGGGGGGCGGCCGTCCCTACGCGAGCGCGCGTTACTTCTTTAGCGACGATTGGTAGCGCTTGTTGATTTCTTCCCAGTTGACTACGTTCCACCAGGCTTGCAGGTATTCGGGACGGCGGTTGTTGTATTTGAGATAGTAGGCGTGCTCCCAGACGTCGTTGCCGAAGATGGGATGGAGGCCTTGCGAAATTGGGCTGTCCTGGTTCGGCGTCGAGAGGATTTTGACTTCCCCTTTGGAATCGCCGGCCAGCCAGACCCATCCGCTGCCGAACTGGGCTGCGCCAGCGGCGTTGAATTTTTCCTGAAAGGTTTTGAAGTCGCCGAATGTCTTTTTGATTACTTCGGCGATGGGGCCGGTGGGATCGCCTCCGCCGTGGGGCTTCATGATCTTCCAGAACATGGTGTGGTTGACGTGGCCTCCGCCGTTATTGCGGACGGTGCCTCGAATGTCTTCGGGAATGGCGTTCAGGTCGCGGAGCAGATCTTCCGCGGTTTTCTTGTGCAGCTCGGGGTGCTTGTCCAGGGCCGCGTTCAGGTTCTTGACGTAGGCGGCGTGATGCATGTCGTGATGCAGGTGCATCGTTTTTTCGTCGATGGTGGGCTCTAGCGCCGTGTAAGCGTACGGCAGGGGTGGTAGCTCATGCGCCATTTTCACTTCCTCCAAAGTTTGTGCCATTTTCTTTTCCTCCAAAGCGTTAAAGATGATGGGGTGCGGTTGAAGGATTCATGCGAGGGCGGCTTGGTTGTGTGGGCGGCCCCATATATTTGTAGCGGGAAAATCAGGGGCGCGCAAATCCAGAGTTGTCATGGCTGCCGAACTGCGCTCGGCTTGGGGCGGACGAATGCGTTCGCCCCTACGCTAGCAGGGGCACCTTTATAATTCTTGTTGGTCATTTTGCGGGGAAGTCTCGGGAGGGTCTTTGAAGGTTTTATTGCTGGAGAACATTAGCGGGGTGGCGACGTCTCAGTTTGAAGAAGCAGGGTTTCAGGTGGAGTCGCTGAAAGGCGCATTGCCGGAGCGCGAGCTGATTGAGAAAGTACGCGGGGTTTCGATTCTTGGCGTGCGCTCGAAGACTCACATCACGGCGGCGGTTTTGGATGCGGCTCCGGAGTTGGTATCGGTGGGAGCTTTCTGCATTGGCGTGGATAAGATCGACCGCGGCGCGTCGAGCGAGCGAGGAATTGGAGTATTTAACGATCCGCATTCGAACAGCCGGTCGGTGGCCGAGTTGGCGATGGGCGAGATCATCCTGCTGATGCGGCGGACATTTGCGGCGAGCACGCAACTGCATGGCGGAGTTTGGAATAAATCGTCGGCGGGATCGCATGAGGTGCGCGGGCTCACTTTGGGGATTGTGGGCTACGGCAAGATTGGGTCGCAGGTTTCAGATCTGGCCGAGGCAATGGGCATGCGGGTCGTGTTCCATGATGTGGCGCATGTTTTGGCTCGGGGGAATGCTCGTCCGGTCAGTTTTCGCGAATTGGTGGAAACTTCGGACGTGATCACTTTGCATGTGGACGGGAAGGCGCAGAATCATGGTTTGTTTGGGGAAGAAGAAATTCGCGCCCTGAAAGATGGCGCTTGCCTGATTAATCTCAGCCGCGGGTTTGTGGTGGATCATGAGGCTTTGGCGCGGCATTTGAAGAGCGGGAAGCTGGCGGGCGCGGCGGTGGACGTGTTTCCCACCGAGCCGGAGACGGGCGGCGCCTTTTCCAGTCCACTGCGGGGGCTGCCGAACGTGATTTTGACTCCGCATATCGGCGGGAGCACGGAGGAGGCGCAACAGAATATTGGGCAGTTTGTTTCGGCGCGCATGATCGACTACTTCAAGACTGGCAATTCTCTGCTCAGCGTAAATTTGCCGCATTGTAATCTCGATTATGAACCCGGGTCGCACCGGCTGATGCACATGCATCACAATGTCCCCGGAATCTTGCGCGCCATCAACGACATTCTGGCCGACCGCGGCGTTAATATCGACCGGCAAGTGCTGGACACTCGCGGGCCGCTGGGATATGCGATTTATGACATCAATCGAGATTGCGATGAGCCTATGCTGGCCAAGCTGCGCGCCGTTCCGCACACGATTCGGGTGCGCGTGCCGGGAGTAGTGGGCGACTGAGTAGTCCGCGGCAGAGCGGCAGATATGTTGCAATAAATTGCATTTCGAGCATATCCCGGTAGTGGTGCAGTTTGAGAATTGCCATCCCTCAGCGGCTAAAGCCAGTACTGAAAATAGGGCGTTTATCGCAGCGGTAAACCGCTGCGCCACCCAAAAGCAAGCACAAAAGCGAGTTTTTCAACAAACTGTAAAGCCGCAATGAAAATGCGATGTTTACGGCACGGCTGAAGCCGTGCCCTTTCAAAGCCAATTCAAACTGCACCACTACCCATATCCCATCGAGTTTGACCAGATCGGTCCTAAAGAGTATCTTTTCAAAAACTAGTGCACGCCTCCGTTGCAGCTACCCCCATCTTGTAGCGCAGCCTGAGCCCGCAGGCGTTGCAAAGGCCGTTGAGGCCAAGCGAATCAATTGAGGAGGATTACATGGCAGCTGCAACCTCTCGCGCGATCATAGTTTGTGTTTTGTTTGTTTTTTGCTGCATGCCAGCCAGTTGGGCCCAGCCACAAGTCACGACTTGGCACTACGATAACGCGCGTTCTGGGACCAATCCCAACGAAACGATTCTGACTCCGCAAAACGTGAATTACAACCAGTTCGGAAAGCTCTTCACGCAGGCGGTGGATGGGCAAGTGATTGGCCAGGCGCTTTATTTGCCGCAGGTCACGATTCCAAAACTGGGCGTACACAACGTCGTCTATGTAGCAACGATGAATGACAGCGTTTATGCGTTTGACGCGGACAGCGCTACCGGCAAGAACGCGAAACCGCTGTGGTATACCACTTTCCTGGTCGATGGAGCGACTCCGGTTCCGATTTCCATCCAGAAGTGCGGTGGGACTACGGCATGGACGCAAGTGGGAGTCGTTTCGACGCCGGTGATCGATCCCGTGGCGGGGACGATTTATGTTGTAGCCAAGACCATGGAGAATTCGACGTTTGTGCACCGTTTGCACGGGTTGAATGTGGCCACGGGCGAGGAACAGAAGGGCTTCCCCATCGTCATCGCAATGAATTACGAATACAGCGGCAACGACTATGTTTTTGCGGACATGATGCAGGTCAACCGTCCGGCGCTGCTGCTGGAGAATGGGTATCTGTACATTGCATTTGGATCCAACGGGTGCCGCGGCGGCAAGGAAGAAGGCTGGGTTGTCGCCTACAACACTTCCACACTGCAACAGACAGGCGTCTTTGACGATGAACCTGGGGATTCGGCAGCCGCGGTGTGGATGAGGGGTGGAGGATTGTCAGCCGATAGCGACGGTAATATTTATGGAGCGACCGCGGATGGCCCCTTCGCCGTGGGCATCGACTTCGGACAGTCGGTATTTAAGTTGTCGGCTACCACCTTGCAACTGTCAGACTGGTTTACGCCTTACAACGAGCTGTATCTCGACCAGCACGATCTGGATATTAGCAACCCCGTGCTCGTGCTTCCGCAACAATCGGGAGAGTATCCGAATCTGGTAGCGTCGGTGGGGAAGGAAGGCACGATCTACCTTCTGAACCAGGACAACATGGGCCATTTCTGCGCTACCTGCACCCAGGGAGACACGCAGATTCCGCAAGAGTTAACCGCTTACACTCCAAATGGAGGCGCGTTGGTCTACTGGAATAACGCCATCTATACCTCCGCCACCGGAGCGCCGCTCTCGGCGCTGGCGCTCACCAACGGCGTGCTGGCGACCACGCCGTTCGCACAATCGAAGAAGGTGGATGGCGGACATTCGCCGGTCATCTCCGCCAATGGAACTACCTCGGGCGTTCTGTGGCAGATCACCGGTCAATGTCTGACAGCTTTTGACGCGACTACTCTGGGTAGACTCTGGGACTGCGGCCAAGCTGCCAATGGGCGCGACAAAACTCCATCGGTTCCCCATTTTGCGAATGTGGTGGTGGTGAATGGCAAAGTGTATATCGGAACGAACAACAGCCTAGTGGCGTACGGGTTGCTCTAGCGGGTCGGGAGAGAGCTCGTGGCGGCGCGTTTCAGGCGATCTCGGATAGCTTCCCACTCGGGTGTGCCGGGCAGGAGATCTACAGCAATCCACTCGTAGTTTCCGGCGTCCGCTTGGTGCAAAACTTCGTAGAGCGCAGCTGCATAATCGGCCGGTGTTTGCGGCATCTGATGGATGGTAACGTGGGTATCGCTGGGCGGGTGACGATGCTGCAGATAGATTCCCTTGCCTTGAGCGGGCAGTTTTCCATTCGACATTAAATATAAGGGAGTGCGCGGACTGTAATGGCGCGGGTGCATCCCGGGAGCGGGATGGGCTCCGGCTTGAACTTCGTTTGCGGAGACCATGGGTCCGACGATCGCTTCCAATGCGGTGCGCGAAATCCCTCCGGGACGAAGCAGCATGGGTTTGAATCCGGATTGTGTCCCAGCTAAAGACAGAACGGTGGATTCGATACCTACGCTGCAGGGGCCTCCATCGAGAATGCAATCGATGTCGTTGCCGAGGCTGCTGCGCACGTGGCCGGCGCTGGTGGGGGAGAGCTCGGTGAAGCGGTTGGCGCTGGGCGCGGCTAGGGGAATGCCAGCGGCTTGAATGAGGGCGAGCGCAATGGGATGCGCGGGCATGCGCAGTCCGACGGTGGAGAGGCCGGCGGTAACGATATCGGGAATGGCGCTTTGTTCTTGCTCTTCGGGCTTCCCGCGCCGCTTTTCGAGGACCAGGGTCAAGGGGCCGGGCCAGAATCGGCGGGCGAGGTGGTCGGCAATTTCTGGCCAATCCGCAACCAGCGACTGCGCCATTGCTATCGAGGCCACGTGAACGATGAGCGGGCTGGTGCCGGGCCTGCCTTTGACAGCGTAGATGCGGGCTACCGCTTCGGCGTCCAGTGCGTTAGCTCCGAGGCCGTAAACGGTCTCCGTGGGAAAGGCGACGAGTCGGCCCGCGCGAAGGAGCCGGGCGGCGTGGCCAATCTCGCCGGTTGGGGGCATATCTGATTGTAGATTGCAGAAGCTTACTTTTTCTTATCCTCCTTCTTCTCTTGTTCCTCGACTATGAGATTGTTGGTCACTGAGAATGCACCGTGAACTCCGTTGGCTTGAATGCCGGCGATGTTCTTGTCCATCTCGCGAGCCACTGCGCCTTCGAGAGTGATGTTTCCGTTTTTGACGATGATGTGGATCGGGGGCACGGCTCGCAGTTGGTACTGGCTGAGGACGCTGTTCCCGTAGATGGCGCGGTAGGCGGCGCGACGGATGCGGTCGTCATTGGGAGAGAGCGGCAGCACCTCGATGTTGTTGACGACTTTTTCCACACCTTCAATACGCTTGACCGCTTTTTCGGCATCGCCCTTGAGGACGGGATTCGCAACCTGGCCGAGCAGGGTCACGGTACCATCAGCGTCGACCTTGTAGGCGAGGTTGTCGAACACGCCGTAGTAGGGAAGCATAACGAGTTCATGACGGACCTCCCGGTGGATACGATCGAGGCTTTTTTGACTGAGCGCGCCAGTCGTCTGGTTGTCCTGGATGGTGGTGCTGGCGAAAGCCGTCATCGAGAGAATCGTCATTGAGAAAATCGTGGTTGAGAGAATCAGTGGGAGAGTAACGATTGCAAGCAGCGATTTCTTCATTGGTTTGACCTCACGCAGAATTTCTTACGACAAGAGAGGCGAAACTTCTTCCCACTTTGTTGACGCTGGACAGGACTGAGAAGTTGCTTTTTTCTTGCTTAGGCGGTTTTGGGCTTGCGGCGGCGTTCGCGGAATCCTTCGATTAACAGATAGAGCACGGGGATGAAGAACAAGTTCAGGATCGTGCTCATGATCATGCCGCCGAATACTGTCGTGCCCACGGAGTGGCGGCCGTTTTCTCCGGCGCCGCTGGCGGTGACCAACGGAACTACGCCCAGGATGAAGGCGATCGACGTCATGAGAATCGGTCGCAGGCGAATGCGGGCAGCTTCGACGGCTGCGTCGAGGATGGTCATGCCGCGTTCGCGCAACTGTTCGGCGAATTCCACGATCAGGATGGCGTTCTTGGAAGCGAGACCAACGAGCATGACGAGTCCCACCTGGCAATAAACGTCGTTCTGCTGGCTGCGCAGCCATTGCGCGCCGAGCGCGCCCAGCAACGCCATGGGGACGGCTAGCAGAATAATGAAAGGCAGCACGAAACTTTCATACTGTGCCGAGAGAGTCAGATAGACGACCAGCGTTCCCAGTCCAAAGAGAAGAATCGTAGTCGATCCTGAGGCCAGCTCTTCGAGGGAAATTCCCGACCATTCGTAGGTGTAGCCTTGCGGCAAGATTTTCGCGGAGAGTTGCTGCATGGCATCGATGGCCTGTCCGGAACTGAAGCCGGGAGCGGCGGAGCCGTCGATTTCCGCTGCGCGGAAAAGGTTGTAGTGGCTGATGACCTGGGGCGCGACCGTCTGCGTGATGCTGACCAGATTTTCGAGCGGCACCATGGCGCCAGAATCCGAGCGCACGTAATACTGCTTCATATCCTGTGGATGGGAACGGAATTGCTTGTCGGCTTGCACATAGACACGATAAGAACGGTTATTGAAATCGAAATCGTTGATGTAAGCCGAACCCATGAAAACGCTTAAGGTGTCGGTGATCTGGCTGAGCGGAATGTGCAGGCTCTTGGCTTTTTCGCGATCGATGGTGACGAGAAACTGCGGATCGCTTGCCGTGTAGGTGGCGAACAAACCGGCAAGGTCTTTCCGTTCAGAGCCGGCGCGCACCAGGTCGTGAGTGACTTTGTCGAGATCCTGCAGGCTGTGACTGCCCTGATCCTGAAGTTCGAACTGAAATCCTCCAAACTGGCCGAGACCTTGGACAGCGGGCGGTTCGAAGGCGACGACGATGGCGCCGGAAATTCCGAACAATTGCGGACGCAGTCGTTCAACGACCGCGGCGGCCGTATGCTCGTGGCCCTTGCGCTTGCCATAGGGCTGGAGGGGGAGGAAGACGAGGCCAGCGTTCGGTGCGTTCCCTCCAAAGCTGAAACCGGCGACAGAAAAAGTGCCGAAGATTTCCGGGATATTCTTAGTGATGGCCGTGACCTGTGCGCCGATGTTGCGCGTGTATTCGAGCGACGCGCCGGTGGGCGCCTGGATGGCGACGATGAGGTATCCCTGATCTTCGTTGGGAACGAAGCCTTGCGGCACTTGGCGAAAGACGAAATAAGCGAGACCGAGTCCAGCGGCAAACAGGATTAGCGCGAGGACCTCAAAACGCAGAAACGCGCGGAGAGCGCGCACATAACCTCGGTTGATGGCGTCGAGAGCGCGATCAACCTGTCTGAAAAACCAGCTCTTTTGGTGGTGTTCGATGCGGCCGAGCAGGATGGCGGCGAGCGCAGGCGCCAGGGTGAGAGCGTTGAAGGCGGAGATGGTAATGGCGAAGGCGATGGTCAGCGCGAACTGGCGGAACAGGATGCCAGTGGTGCCGGGGAAGAATGCGACCGGCACGAATACCGCAACGAGTACGAGTGAGGTGGCGATAACGGCGCCGGTGACTTCCCGCATGGCGTCGGAGGCGGCTTTGGCGGCGCTGGACTCGCCCCCTTGCAGGTGGCGCTCGATGTTTTCAATTACCACAATCACGTCGTCGACCACCAGCCCTGTCGCCAGAGTGATGCCGAAAAGCGTGAGCGTGTTGATGGAGAAGCCGAGGAGCTTGACGAAAGCGAAGGTGCCGATGAGTGAAACTGGAGTGGCGATGAAGTGAATGATGGTAGTCCTCCAGTCGCCGAGGAAAACGTAGATCACCAGGATGACCAGGAGGATCGCGGAGCCCACCGTGAAGAGCACGTCGCGAATAGACTCGCTGACCGCGTCGGTGGTGTCAAACGCAACTTCATACTTCATGCCGGGTGGAAAGCGCTTGGAGAGGCGATCGAGTTCGGCTAGGCAGCGGCGACGCACGTCGAGGGCGTTTGCGGTGGAGAGTTGCGTGACGCCGAGGCCAACCGAGTCGTGTCCGTTGTAATCGAGGGTGGAGCTGTAGTCTTCAGCGCCGAGTTCGGCGCGGCCAACGTCGCGCAAGCGAACCAGCGTGCCATCTGCATTGCTCTTCAGGATGATGTCATCGAATTGAGTGGCTTCCGAAAGACGTCCGACGGCGCGCACGCTGATCTGGAACTGCTGGCCGGGAATCGCGGGCTGGGAACCGACTTGTCCGGCGGCGACTTCCACGTTCTGTTCCTGAAGAGCGTTGACCACATCGTCGGCGGTAAGCGCGCGGGTGGCCATGCGCACGGGATCGAGCCACAGGCGCATGGAGTATTTGCGCTCGCCGAAGATTTGAACGTCGGCCACGCCGGCAATGCGCTTGAGGCTGTCGCGGACATAAACGTCGAGATAATTGCTCATGAAGAGCGTGGAGTAGCGGCCGTCTGGCGAGAAAACAGCAGCGCCAAACACAAAATTTTCCGAGCTCTTGGCGACCGTAATTCCGACTTGCTTGACTGCGGTCGGAAGGCGTCCTTGGGCAGTGTTGACGCGGTTCTCGATATCAACAGTGGCGAGGTCGGGATCGCGCGTGATGTCGAAGGTCGCGGTGATCTGGCTGACCCCGTCGTTGCCGCTCGAGGAGGTGATGTACTTCATGCCCTCGGCGCCATTGATCTGCTGTTCCAGCGGCGTAGTCACGGCGGACTCCACGGTCTGGGAACTGGCTCCGGTATAAACCGCGGAGACCGAGACTTGCGGAGGCGCAAGGTTGGGAAATTGCGCGATGGGCAGCGTGGGGATACACGCTGCGCCCGCAAGAATAATGAGCAGGGCGCAAACGGTTGAGAATACCGGGCGATGAATAAAAAAGTCGACCATTAAGAAAGTTCCCAGTTCTCAGTTTTCAGTTCTCAGTCTTTAGCCTTTGCTGTTTGCCATTTGTCTGAGCTGATTTCGAGAACGTTTCTGTGGACTTTTAGCTGCTGCTTTCTTGCGGGACTACGGGTACTCCATCGACGAGAAACTGGGTGCCGGAGACCACTACTTTATCTCCGGGCTTTACGCCGTCGAGGACGACATAGTTGTTGCCGACGATTTGACCGATCTGGAGCGGCTTCTGGTGGACCACGTATCCACCTTTCTGATCGGGCTCGGCGACAAAAGCGAAATAGAGTCCGCCGATTCTTGACACGGCAACGACCGGAACCACCGGCTTTTCCTGGCTGCCCCAAATCACTCGTGCGCGGATGAACTGGGCGGTGCGCAGGCTGTCGTTCGCGTTCGCGATCTGCGCCTTGGCGAGCACGGTTTGCGTCGAGGTGTCTACTTGCGGAGAAATGAACGTAATCCGGCTCGTCGCCAGTGAGTTTCCGGAGCCGTCCACGATCTCCACGGGAAGATTCATCTTCAGTTGCGCAGATTTCTCGATCGGCACGTAGATGTAGGCTTCAAGGCTGCCGGGGCGATCGACGGTGGTGAGCGTGGTGGTAGTGACAACGCGGTCGCCAACGCGCACGGGAACATCGCCAACGATGCCGGAGCGCGGGGCGACCACCCGGTAGTAATGCAACTGGACTTGCTGCTCGCTGACCTGCGCGTCAAGCGAGTGCAACTGCGCCTGGGCGGCGTCGAGGGTCGCGCGCGCCTGGTCGAGATCCTGCTTGCTGACCACGCCGGCATTGGCCAGGCCGCTGACGCGTTCGTAATTTTGCTTGGCCCATGTCACCTGCGCCACTTGGGCATTGCGCGCGTCCTCCTGGCTTTTAACCGTGGCCTGTTGCTTGGCAGGATCGATCTGCATCATGGGCGCGCCGTCCGCCACGTGCTCGCCAGAGTGAACGTAGATCTGCGTAACGATGCCTTCGACCTGCGGCATGACCACGGCGGAGTCGCGGGACTTCAAGGTGGCGACGTAATCGGTGGTGTCCTCGATCTTCTGCGCCTTGGCCGTTTGTACTTTGACCGGCATAGCCTGCGGAGCGTCAGCTCGGGCCTCTTTACTCTTGCCGCAGGCCGTTGTGCAAACAAGCACGGCGACAAGCGCGCCGGGCAGAATAAGAGATGACTTGTTGGCCAACCATCGAAACATATTTTTGCTCGTAGAAACCCCTCGGGTCGTTGCTCCCATATTAGATCAACATATAGATTCACGGTAAGGGGCGGAGGCTCCGAAGAGTTTTCGCTTCTGCTAGATTGTTTTGTTATGAAGGTTTTGTTATGAGACCGAGCCGAAGTTTTGCGAGCGACAACAATGCGGTGGTGCATCCCGAGGTGCTGGAAGCGATTCGGCGCGCAGACGACGGGCATACGGTGGGGTATGGGGATGATCCGCACACGGAATCGGCGGTGGGGAAATTCCGGGAGCAGTTTGGAGCCGATGTGGCCGTTTTTTTGGTCTTCAACGGGACGGCGGCAAATGTGCTGAGTTTACAGGCGCTTACCCGGCCCTTTCATGCGGTGCTGTGTCCGGAGCTATCTCATATTTATACCGATGAATGTGGCGCGCCGGAAAGATTTACCGGATGCAAGCTGATACCGTTGGCGGCGCCGGAAGGGAAGTTGGCGGTGGAAACGGTGGCACATGCGTATCACGGGATTGGGGACCAGCATCACGTGCAGCCGCGCGTGATTTCGATAACGCAAGCGACTGAGATGGGGACCGTGTACAAGCCCGCTGAAATCGAAGCGCTGGCGCGGTTTGCGCACGAGCGCAAGATGTTCCTGCACATGGACGGGGCGCGGATTGCCAATGCCGCCGCGGCACAACGACTAAGCCTGCGGGAGGCGACGCGCGATCTTGGAGTGGATGTGCTTTCGTTCGGCGGGACGAAGAACGGCTTGATGGGCGTGGAAGCAGTGGTGTTCTTCCGTCCCGAACTAGCGGAGGATTTTCTATTTGTGCGCAAGCAGGGGATGCAGCTGGCATCGAAGATGCGCTACATGTCGGCGCAGATGGAGGCGCTGCTGACCAACGATCTCTGGCGGCGAAATGCGGAACACGCGAACCGGATGGCGCGACTGCTGGAAGCGGAAGTGAGGAAAATTTCGCCGATCAGGATTGTCTATCCGGTAGAGGCGAACGGCGTGTTTGCGCAAATTCCGCGCGAGGCGATTCCGAAGATACAGAAACGCTACTTCTTCTACGTCTGGAGTGAAGAGGAGTCGGTGGTGCGGTGGATGTGCTCGTTCGACACGACCGAGGCGGACGTCCGGCAGTTTGCGGAGTTTGTGGAGAGAGTGGTGCGCGGGCTCGGGGACTGAGACAGAGCGGTCATTTCCGCAAGACCTAAGCAGACGCTCCGGTCCCTGTTCTTTGGCGAGCTCCCATTGCGCAAGACCTGTATTACTTCTTGGCCGCTCTCACCTTTGCCCATCGTGCTTTTTGCGCGGCTGCTATTCGTCTGCGTCCCGCGGCCGAAATCGTTCGCTTTTTGCGTCTTGCGATGGGTCCGCGTTTGGTCGCCGGCAGAAGGACTTTTCCGAAGGTGGTTAGCGCAGTGGTTACGCGGCGGAGTTCATTCTCCAGTCGCGTCCGTTCCTGTTGAAGTTGTTTGACTACAGATTGAATCAGGGTTTCTGGCATTGGCTGATTTTATCATCAGCTGTTTGGAGATCAAGGCAGTCCCCGCGAAAAAGGTTGTAAACCGGCCCAAACATTCCCGATTGCGGATCAAATCCCGCTCTGGGCAATGACTTTGACGCGCCGCCGGTCTCCCACTCATCGCAGAGTGCGCGATGAGTGGGGCACCCCTCCTATTCCAATTCCAACTGGATCTTCTTTGCCGCCGGGTCGAGTTTTGCGATCCTGAACTTGCGGATCTGACCTGCTCGCAGACCTTCCGGCTTGGCCTCGTCCGCGGCCCCGCCGCTCTTCCAGCGTGCCTGCAGCATGGAGCCTAACGACGACAGATCGGGCTTTGACGATGAAGGTAATGCCGCGCCCGTGTCTTTCTTCGCTGGGCGCTCCTCGGGAATCCGGCAAGTTGCCGGGATGCCTTCGCCGAGGTCTACGCGGGCACTTGCTTCTGAAACCTCGACCATACGGCCGGTTACGATGTCGCCTTCTTTATGTTCGGCGAGATATTCATCGAGGCCGGTTGGAACCAGCTGTTTCATGCTCAACCGTATGAGACGCTTTTCCGGGTCGAAGGCCAGTATCTGCGCTTTGACTATCTGACCGGTTTTCAGGACGTCTTGCGGATGATTGATCCGCTTCTCTGCGCTGATCTCGCTGATGTGAATCATGCCTTCAACGCCTTCGGCGAGTTGCACGAACGCACCGAACTTTGTCAGGTTGGTTACGGGCCCTTCGATCACCGTGCCCGGCGCAAATTTCTCGGCCGCTCCTGCCCAGGGATCGCCGAGCGCCTGCTTGAGGCCAAGAGAGATGCGGCGTTCTGGTGCGTTCACTCCGAGAATCACAGCTTCCACCGTCTCGCCGGGTTTCACTACGTCGCTCGGAGTTCGCACTCGCTTGGCCCACGACATTTCGGAAATATGAATCAGACCTTCAATTCCGGGCTCGATTTCCACGAACGCGCCAAAGTCCATCAGCCGGGTAACGGTGCCGCGTACACGTTCGCCTGCCTTGTATTTTTCGGCCACGGCATTCCACGGATGCGGCTGAAGCTGCTTCACGCTGATGGCAATGCGGTGCTTGTCGGCGTCGATCTTGATGATCACGGCCTCGATCTGCTGGCCCACAGAGAGCACGTCAGAGGGCTTGTTGATGCGCTGCCAGGAAATTTCGCCGACATGCAGCAGCGCATCGGAGCCACCGATATCGACAAACGCTCCGTAATCGGTGAGGCTGCGAATTTCGCCGTGCACGGTATCGCCTTCCTTGAGTTCGGAGAAGCGGCGCTCTTTGCCTGCGCGTTCCTCGTCTTCCGCAATGGCGCGGCGATCGACCACAACGTCTTCGTCGTCTACATCGAGTTTGATGATGCGGCAGCGAATTTCCTGCTCGACCAATTTCTCCAGTTCAGCCGCGTCCTTAGTTCCGCTGCGCGAGGCTGGCATGAAGGCGCGCACTCCGATATCGACGCTCAAGCCGCCCTTGACTACTCCCGTCACGGTGCCGACGATGGTCGACTTTTCGGCGAAGGCCTTTTCGAGCGACGCCCAGTCGGTGGGGTGCTCGACCTTGCCGCGAGTCAGTTCGTAGTAGCCTTCATGATCGCGCCCCTTGATGGTGACCTGCACCTTGTCGCCAGGCTTCGGCAGTTTGTCGGCCGGGAAGGCGGTGAGCGGCAGGACGCCTTCCGTCTTGAATCCGATATCGAGAACAATGGAGTCGGCGGTTACGGCAATCACCGTGCCTTCGCGTCCTTGAGCACTGGCTTCCTTCTTGCGGGAATGACTCTGTTCGTACTCGGAAAAAATATCTTTGAAGGATTCCACCGGCTCGTCGGCTGGCGTGGATTCCGGAGCGGTCGGGGTGGACGTGTTTGCATCGGGCGTGTTTGGATTGGACGTTTCTGGATTTGACATGGAAGAGATGAAAGCCCCTGCGGTGTGATCCCGCATAGGATAACACCGGCGAGGGCCGATTCGAAGGCGGGGAGGGCCATCTGTAGCAACGGCATCCTTGCCTGTTGTCACGAGGGTGTCGTCGCCCTGGGCTCGGCGGGCGTGACGCCCGCCGGACAGCCGCCGGGACGGCGGCGCTACAGTCGTGCGGAAAAACTAGGCAGGGGACTCAGTCTTAGTCTGCCGGCATGGCTGCGGGCCTCGGGATTAACCCAGGCGCTCTCAGCGGGGCCATCACATCCGCGGGAGTCTCCAGCCATTTGCGAACTTCGGGCAGCGCGCGGCGCATGGCCATTTCGCCGACGCGGATCAACTCGCTCGCGCGTTTGAAATCGTCATAGTCAAAGCCGGCAACATCGGGCTCGATTACGACATCGGCCGCGCCTCTCCATACCGCGCTCATCATGTCCTGCGCGATGGCGAACGACTGCCCGATGACGTCAAAGTAATGCCGGGGCGCGGTCGACTTCGACCATTGCCCTTTCAAATGCACGCCGAGCACGCGTTCCGCGCCCATTTCGCGCAGAGGGACCGTTGGCACGGGATAGGAGAGCATGCCATCCACCAGCCAGCTCCCTTGAATCTCAACCGGTAGAAACATTCCCGGGTAAGCGCAACTGGCGCGCACCGGATCGATGACTAAGCCCGACGTAAAGACCGCTCCTCTGCCGGTGTTGAAGTCGGTGGCCGTAACGCCGAGTGGGATGCGCATTTCTTCAAAGGTCTGCACCTTCAATGTTCGCTGCAAAAACGAGGTCATGCGGTCGGTGGTGGCGAAGCCGAAGCGCGAGAGGGTCCAGCGCGCGAAGGTGGTGAAGCGAACTTTGTGGGCAAGTTCTTCCAGTTCCGCGATCGTGAGTCCACTGCAATATGCGGCGCCCATGATTGCGCCTACACTGGTGCCCGCAACCATGCGAACGGGGATACCTTCTTCTTCCAGGACCTTTAGAACCCCAATGTGCGCAATGCCGCGGGCAAATCCTCCGCCCAGGGCCACACCGATTGCGGGAATGCGCTTCACTTCAGTCGCGTTCGACCTGCGGGACAGCTCGCGGCTGAAGGCTTGTACAGACCGTATAACTTTACCCAGACTCTTCATAAGAACCCCCACGGTCCCGGTTTGCCGGGGTCAGCAAACCTCCTTCTTTATTATAGGTAAGATGCCATGAACTGGTTTCGGGTCACAGGCCACCATTGTGCTATCTGGTAGTTACAAGGGAACCGGCAAGGAGTTACCGGAGGCATATAACTGCCCCGGCTGTGAGCGGCTAACTCTTTTGTCTCTGTCACTTGCGGTTGATTAGCAATTGGAATCAACGGGCTGGGATCGCCCGCTGGGCGGGCTTCACAGTGTGCCTAAAGCTCGATTTTCGCTGCTGGGCCCCTAAAGGGGTTCTCAATTTAAAGGACTGATGGCATCGCTAAAGCGATGCCCTGATACGAAAACGAGTCTTTCAGCAAACTGTAAAGCGCTAGAATTCGGTTTTCGCACAAAGTGCGCTCCGGGCAATCAGGAAAGGAAAACTAGCGATGGCAAGTTACATTGCGGCCATTGATCAGGGAACAACGAGCTCGCGCTTTATCGTGTTTGACCGCTCCGGGCGAGTTGTGAGCTCCGCTCAACGGGAGCACCAGCAGATCTATCCGCGGCCGGGATGGGTCGAGCACGATCCGGAAGAAATTTGGCGGAATACGCAAAGCGTCATTGAGGAAGCCATGAAAGCTCGCGGGCTGCGGCCTGAGGATCTGGCGGCGATCGGAATTACCAACCAGCGCGAGACCACTGTGGTGTGGCACAAGAAAACTGGGAAGCCCGTTTACAACGCGATTGTGTGGCAAGACACGCGCGTGGCTCCCGCAGTTGCCGAGTTCGCTGCCCATGGCGGACAAGACCGCTATCGCGCCCATACCGGGCTGCCGCTAGCCACCTATTTCAGTGGCCTTAAGATTCGCTGGATTCTCGAAAATGTCGCGGGAGCACGCGCACAAGCGAAAGCCGGCGATCTGTTGTTTGGCAATATCGATACGTTTCTGATCTGGAACCTCACTGGTGGAGCGGATGGCGGAGTCCACGTAACCGACGTGACCAATGCCAGCCGCACGCAACTGATGAATCTCAGCACATTGCAATGGGATGGGGAAATCT
>JBAWFQ010000150.1:0-2496 GCA_049592035.1 Terriglobales bacterium | reverse complement strand
CTGCAGCAATGCACCATCGAAGAACGCGAAGAGTATGAACCGCACATTATTCATGGAACCGTGGTCTATGCCGGAGTCGACTACGAAAAGATCCTTCGCCAGGCGGAGAAAGAAGCCGACGTTATTTTGTGGGACGGCGGCAACAACGACACGCCCTTCTACGTCTCCGACCTGGAGATCGTAGTCGTAGACCCGCATCGTCCCGGCCATGAACTGTCGTACTTCCCCGGCGAGGTCAATCTGCGTCGTGCCGATGCCATCGTGATCAACAAGGTAGACACCGCCGAGCAGCGCGACGTGGAGACGGTTCGCCAAAACATAAAGCTCCACAACCCCAAGGCAGCAGTTTTTGAGATGGCCTGCCGCGTCACCGTTCCCGAGCCAAGTCTGGTCAAGGGACAGCACGTGCTGGTGGTCGAGGACGGCCCCACGCTCACTCATGGAGAAATGCCCTACGGCGCCGGCGTAGTAGCAGCGCGGCACTATGGAGCGGCAGAATTGGTGGACCCGCGCCCGTATGCGGTGGGCTCCATCCGCAACACCTACGAGCGCTATAACCACCTGACGAATCTTTTGCCCGCCATGGGTTACAGCGCCATGCAAAGGCACGAACTGGAGGAAACGATCCGCCGCACGCCCTGCGATCTAGTCTTGATCGCCACGCCCATCGATCTGGCGCGAGTAATCAAACTAGATCGCCCCAATCTTCGAGTGACCTACGAAGTCGAAGAACTCACCAAGCCCGGCCTGGCTGAATTGCTTGCCAAGTTCGTGCACGAGCATGCCCACGAGCCAGCCCTGGCAAGAGTCTGAACAGGAGTTGAAAAATGAATGGCGATGGCAATGCCAACAAAGACTTTCTCTCGATTCGAGACTTCTCGCCCTCTGATATCCAGTACCTGCTCACTCTAGCCCGTCAAGTCAAGGCTCACCCCAGCGCCTATAGCGGATCACTCCGCCGCGAGACTCTGGCCATGATCTTCGAGAAGCCGTCCCTGCGCACGCGGGTTACGTTCGACGTGGGCATCCAGCAACTGGGAGGCTTTTCGCTTTACCTCTCACCCGCCGAGATTAATCTAGGCAAGCGCGAGTCGGTATACGACGTGGCGAAGAATCTCGAACGCATGGTGCAGGGCATCATGATCCGCACCTTCTCCCACGAGATAGTCGAGCAGATGGCCCGCTACGCCAGCATTCCCGTAATCAATGGCCTCACCGACTACAGTCATCCCTGCCAGGCAATGGCCGACTACCTGACCATCTGGGAGGCGAAAGGCGATCTGGAGGGTTTGAAAGTCGTATTTATAGGCGATGGCAATAACGTAGCGCGCTCCCTGCTCTTTGCCGGAGCCCAACTCGGCGCGCACGTTTGGCTAGCCTCGCCACCGGGCTATGAACTAGATGTGGAGTCGATCCAGTGGGCCCGCAAACGTGGCGCGGAGACCGGCGGCACCTGCACCGTGACCAACGATCCCGACGAAGCCGCCGCCGGCGCGGACGTGATTTACACCGATGTTTGGGCCAGCATGGGTAAAGAGACGGAAGCCGAAAGCCGAAAGCACATCTTCCTTCCGTACCAGGTCGATGCGACACTATTTCGCCAAGCCAGACCAGATGCCATCTTTCTCCATTGTCTGCCCGCCCACCGCGGCGAAGAAGTCACCGACGATGTCATCGACTCGCCCAGGTCATTGGTATTTCAGCAAGCGGAAAATCGCCTGCACTCGCAAAAAGCGATCATGCTGGAATTGATGAAAGGTGAGTTCGTAAAATTGCCAGGCCTGGCAGAGCTGCAGGAGTTGGTGCACATTTAGTTGGTGCACAGATATAAGGACCTTTCATGAATTGTGATCCCATCTATGAATTGTCATCCCGAGCGCAGCGAGGGATCTGCAGTTTGCCGCAAAATGCAGATCCCACGCTTCGCTCCAGATGACAAGAGTCTGATGAAGCGACTATGAAGACCATCCTCCTGGCCATCGGCGGAAACTCCCTGATTCGCGCGGGAGAAACGGGAACCATAGCCGAGCAACGCGCCAACGCCGAGCGCACCGCCGCCCAGGTCGTAGGCCTGATCCGCAGCGGCTACAAAATTGTCCTAACCCACGGCAACGGCCCGCAAGTAGGAGCCGCGCTTCTGCGCTCGGAACGCGGAGCCAGCCAGGTCCCGGGCCTCCCGCTGGATGTTTGCGGCGCCTCGACCCAGGGCGAGATCGGATATCTTCTCCAGCAAGCCCTGCAAACCGAGTTGCAGCAAGCCGACCTGCACGTGCCGGTGGCCACGGTTCTAACCCAGTGCCTGGTCCTGCCCGACGACCCGTCGATGCAGCATCCCACCAAGCCGATTGGCCCTTTCTATTCGCGCGCCGACGCCGAAGAGCGCAAACGCCTTCTGGGATGGGAAATCGTCGAGGATGCGGCCCGAGGTTATCGCCGCGTAGTTCCGTCACCCGACCCAATCGGCATGATTGAACTGGAAGTAATTCGGAATCTGGT
>JBAWFQ010000149.1:0-7026 GCA_049592035.1 Terriglobales bacterium | reverse complement strand
ATCTCGAAAATCCTGATCCTCGGCTCCGGCCCCATCGTCATCGGGCAGTCGGCGGAGTTTGACTACTCCGGTACGCAGGCTTGCAAGGCGCTCAAGTCGGAGGGCTTTGAAGTTGTGCTCGCCAACTCGAACCCGGCTACCATCATGACCGATCCCGAGTCCGCGGACCGCACATATATCGAGCCGCTGACGCGTGAGTATCTTGAAGAGATCATTCGCGTCGAGCGCGAGCTGTCGCCCAGCGCGGGCTTTGCCATTCTGCCTACGGTTGGCGGGCAGACCGCGCTCAACCTCGCCATCGAACTGGCTGATGGCGGCGTGCTCGACAAGTACAACGTCACTCTGATTGGGGCTCAGATCAGCGCTATCAAGAAGGCCGAAGATCGTCTGTTTTTCAAAGATGCCATGCAGCGCATCGGGCTCGACGTGCCGAAATCGGCGCTGGTCAACAATCTCAAAGACGGCATCGAGTTCGCTGGCAAGATCGGATTCCCGGTCATCATACGTCCGTCGTTCACGCTCGGCGGCACCGGCGGCGGCATCGCCTATAACCGCGAAGAGCTGATGGAAGTTCTCGCACGCGGCCTTGACCTTTCGCCGGTGCATGAGTGCCTGATTGAAGAATCCGTGCTCGGATGGAAAGAGTACGAGCTCGAGGTGATGCGCGATACGAAAGACAACGTCATCATCATCTGCTCGATTGAAAACTTCGACCCGATGGGCGTGCACACTGGAGACTCCATCACCGTCGCGCCCGCGCAGACGCTCACCGACCGCGAGTACCAGGTGATGCGCGATGCGTCGATTGCGGTGATTCGGGAGATCGGCGTCGAGACCGGTGGATCGAATATTCAGTTCGGCGTCAATCCTTCGACCGGGCGCATGGTGGTGATTGAGATGAACCCGCGCGTCTCACGTTCGTCCGCACTGGCCTCGAAGGCGACCGGCTTTCCGATTGCGAAAATTGCCGCCAAGCTGGCCATCGGCTACACGCTCGATGAGATTCCGAACGACATCACGCGCAAGACTCCAGCGTGTTTTGAGCCGACGCTCGACTATGTGGTGGTCAAGATTCCGAAGTGGCAATTTGAAAAATTCCCCGGCGCCGATGAGTCGCTCGGACCGCAGATGAAATCTGTTGGCGAAGTGATGGCCATCGGCCGAACTTTCAAAGAAGCGTTGCAGAAGGGAATTCGCGCGCTCGATACCGGCAAGCGCGTCGGCTCGCAGAAGATCGAGCCCAAGATTCTCACGCAGCGGCTGGTCACGCCGCATCCCGAGCGCCTGACTTACGTGCAATATGCCATCCGCCAGGGACACACGATCAAGCAAATCGCGAAGATGACCTCGATCGATCCCTGGTTCCTCTACCAGCTCAAAGAAATTAACGACATGCAGCTCGAACTGGAAAAGCATCCGATGGATTCGATTCCGACCGAGGTGCTGCGTGAAGCTAAGCGCATGGGATTCTCCGACGGTCGTCTCGCCGGAACCTGGCGTCTGGATGGCAAAGGGGGACAGGAAAAGGTTCGCCACTTCCGCAAGAAGCACGGGTTGAAGCCGGTTTACAAGCGCGTGGATACCTGTGCCGCGGAGTTCGAAAGCTACACTCCGTATCTCTACTCCACTTACGAAGAAGAGGACGAAGCGACGCCCACGGCGAAAAAGAAAGTTGTCATTCTCGGCTCCGGCCCCAACCGCATCGGGCAGGGAATTGAATTCGATTACTGCTGCTGCCACGCCAGCTACGCGCTGCGCGAGGATGGCTACGAAACAATAATGATCAACTGCAATCCCGAGACGGTCTCGACCGACTATGACACCAGCGACCGCCTCTACTTCGAGCCACTCACGCTCGAAGACGTGTTCGCCGTCTGCGAGCACGAAGCGTCGGCCGGCGCGCCCGTTGGAGTGATTGTGCAGTTCGGCGGCCAGACGCCGCTGAACCTCTCGCTGCCGCTCAAAGCTGCCGGGATGAACATTATCGGCACCACGCCCGAATCGATTGACCTTGCAGAAGACCGCAAGCGCTTCGGAAAACTGCTGGAGGAACTCGACATCCCGCAAGCTCCGGGAGCCATGGTCGCCTCGGTCGAAGAAGCGGTCGAAGCCGCGAAGAAAATCGGATTCCCCGTGCTGGTGAGGCCGTCATACGTACTCGGCGGGCGAGCCATGGTCATCGCCTATGACGAAGACACGATTCAGCAATACATGAAGCAGGCGGTCGAGTATTCACAAGACCGTCCCGTGCTCATCGACAAATTCCTGGAAGACGCGATTGAGGTCGACGTGGACGCGCTCTCGGATGGCGAGGACGTCGTGATCGGCGGCATCATGCAGCACATCGAGGAAGCCGGCATTCACTCGGGCGATTCGTCGTGCGTGCTGCCTGCGGTCGACATTCCCGAGGCATTGCTGCAACGCATGCGCGACTACACCTTTAAGCTCGCGCGAGCGCTCAAAGTGATCGGCCTGATGAATGTACAGTTCGCGATCCCGCGCGGCCACGGTCCCAAAGGCAACGGCCATCACGAAGCCAAGGTGTACGTGCTCGAAGTCAACCCGCGCGCCTCGCGCACCGTGCCCTTCGTTTCGAAAGCCACCGGTGTGCCCATGGCCAAGATTGCCGCTCGCCTCATGACCGGGCGCAAGCTGCGCGAGTTTCTTCCGGAGAACATCGAGCGCGGCAGCGATCTCAACACGGGCCGCTGCTTCTACGTGAAGTCACCGGTCTTTCCCTGGTCGAAGTTTCCCGGCGTCGACACGGTGCTTGGTCCAGAAATGCGTTCCACGGGAGAAGTCATGGGCGTGGCCGACAATTTTGGAGAAGCCTTCGCCAAGGCGCAAATTGCCGCTGGCCAGAAACTGCCAACCAAGGGCACGGTCTTTATCAGCGTCACCGACCATGACAAGCCGCACGTGGTCGAAGTCGCACGCCGCTTTGTTGACATGGGATTCAAACTCGTGGCCACGCACGGCACGGCAGACATTCTGGAAGAAGGCGGCTTGGCGGTAGAGCGCGTCTACAAAGTAAAGGAAGGCCGCCCGAATGCGGTGGATTTGATCAAAGCCGACCGCATCCAGTTGATCGTCAACACGCCGCACGGCCCTGACCCTTACTTCGATGAGAAAGCGATCCGGCGGGCCGCAGTCAGCGGACACATCACCACTATTACTACGCTCTCCGCCGCCCGAGCCGCTGCCGAGGGCATGGCTGCCCTGCAGCGCGGAGAAGTGCGTGTGCAAGCTCTGCAGGCGCTGCATGCGGAGCGCGTCGCTGCGAAGTAAGTCGCGAAATAAATTCGCATGAGCAAAACATCTTTGGTGTTGAGCGCAGTTCTGGGCCTTCCCCTTTTCATTGCCGCGGTCTTGTTCGGTCCGGCGGCATTTGATCTGGTTTTCCACCGCCGCCCGCCGGAGCGTTTTCTGATTCCCGCCGGATTTCGCGGCTGGGCGCGCATAGACTTTCGCCAGAAAGGCGCGCAGCCACTGCCGATGGAAGACGGACGCCTGCTGCTGAAGCTGGATGCCCAGGGAATGCTGCGGACTTCCTCCGATCCGCTGTCTGGTCACGGCAAAGACGATTTTTTCTACTATTCCGACGACCGCCGCACGCCGCTCTCGAATGCCGGGGTTTGCAAAGGCGGAATGGTCTGGCAAATTGAGACCATGGTCGACGATTCCACCTCCACGCCATTTGCCCGTTTTTTCGTCGGGACGGAAGACCAGTATCGCCACGAAGTCGACCCCACCGGCAAAGACTGGCCGGCCTGCGAATGAAAGCAGAAGGACAACAGGCAATGCTCGCGTAGGGACAGGTGCCCTCACCTGTCGCTGTCAGAGCCGAGCGCAGTTCGACGGTTGCCTGCGGTTCGGCGTTCGCAGATGCTACGATGGCTCAAAATGATGCTGGGAGAGACGGGATGGCGATCATCATTATTATTGCGTTTCACATCCTGATGCTACTTCTCGCTCTGGGTATCGCGACCCGACTTATCCCCATAGGCCTCGTCAGTAATTTTCTCGGCTATTTGCATAACACGATCGGAATCACCACTCCTTCCCAGAAGAAAGTGAGGACGATTGCCCTGATTTGGATTGCAGCGACCGTCGTCATCGTGGACGGTTGTATTCTCCTGCTGGTGTCGATCACCAGGCTGTCCAGTTCGGGATGACAAAGTTGTGAGCGAAGGCCGATAATTTAAGTGCGAGAGTTCTTGCAAGCGACTAACGACCAAGACAGGAGTTCAAATGCTTTTATCCGGAATCTTTCCCCCCATTACGACGCCTTTCTATCCCGAGGGCGAGGTTTATTACAAAAAGATCGAAGCCAACGTCGAGCGCTACTCGCGCACGCCGATTGCTGGCATTGTCGTCCAGGGCTCGACCGGCGAAGCGATTTTGCTTTCCGATCAGGAACGCCGCGACGTACTGAAAGCCGCGCTGGCCGCCGCCGCTCCGCATAAGGTGATGATTGCCGGTACCGGCATCGAGTCCGCGCATGAAACGCTGCGGCTTACCGAATACGCGGCCGGACTCGGCTATGATGCCGCCATGGTGCGCACACCGCACTATTACAAGAAGCAGATGTCGCCGGCGAATCTGCTCGCTTTCTATCGAACGGTCGCCGATCGCTCCCCGCTGCCGATCATTATTTACAACTTCCCGCAAGCCACGGGATACGACATCCCAGCCGAAGTCGTGATCGAACTCGCCAACCATCCCAACCTGCTCGCCATTAAGGAATCGAGCGGCAACCTCGACAAAGTGAAAGAAATGATCGATGCCACGCGCCAGGTGAAGCGGCAAACCACCGTGACGGAAACCTTCGAAGCCGTGACGCCGCGAATGATCAAAGCCGCGACCGCCGAAAGCGAAAAGCAGAGCAGGGAACTGGTAAGCGTCGCCTCGCTAGCGGGAACCGCAGAATCAATGGAGAGACGGGCGTCCTCGCCCGTCAACGATGCTCTTGCTGCAAAACCGTCATCGTCCGCTGTAACCGTCATCGGTAAATTGAAAACGCGGCAGAAAGAAGTCGGCTTCCAAGTCATGGTCGGCGCCGCGCATCAGCTAGAACCGTCGCTGCGATTGGGAGCCGTCGGCGCCATTCTGGCCTTCGCCTGTCCCGCGCCCATGGCGTGCTACGAAATTTTCGCTGCACTCAAAGATGGAGACAACGCGCTCGCCCGCGAAAAACAGGAACGCGTGAAAGTAGCTATCCAGCGCGTAGTCGGCGACCTCGGCGTCCCCGGCGTGAAGTACGCGATGGATCTTAACGGCTACTACGGAGGCCCGTCACGCCTGCCCTTCCTGCCGCTCAACGGCGAGCAGAAAGCCGAGATCGAAAAGCTGATGGCGGGCATCAAGAGCTAACGGGATCTGCGGGAAGACAGCTTAGAGACATCACACTGTCTTGTGATCAGGATCACGTACCGCTATAATTTGAACGAACGTTCGAACTATGGCGACTCTCCCCGCAATCCGTGCCTCTCGCCGTCCGAGCAGAGTGCCGACCAGAACTCTCGCGCACGCGCCGGTGACTCGTTTTGATCGCCGCCTCAGCTTGATTCTCGATCATGCTACCGAGGTCTTTTGCCTCAAGGGATACGAAGGCGCTTCCATGCGCGATCTTTCGCGCGCTACTGGCATGTCGTTGGCGGGGCTTTATTACTACTTCGAGTCCAAAGAGCGATTGCTCTTTCTCATTCAAAAGCACACGTTCACGACGATTCTTGAAAAGCTAAAGGGGCGACTGGAGAATGTCAGCGATCCCGAAGAGCGGATCCGCATCTTCATACTGAATCACCTCGAATATTTCGTGAGCAACCAGCAGGGGCTGAAAGTGCTCTCGCATGAAGACGAATCGCTGAAGAATGGCTGGAGCTCGGAAATCAAGGCCATCAAACGCGAGTACTATCGCATCTGCCTTGGGCTGATGGAAGACGTCCGGCGCGAGCGCGGCCTCGATTTCAACGCTCGAACCGCTGTGATGAGCCTGTTCGGCATGATCAACTGGATTTACACCTGGTATAACCCGCGCGTCGACGGCAACGCCGAAGCACTGGCGCAGCAAATGGGCGATATAGTTCTGAACGGAATTGTGCGCAGCGGCAAGCGGCCCCTGAAGGGGCAACCGATTTCGACGGAGCTACGGCATCGCTGAAGCGATGCCCTGATACGAACCCGACTTTCACGGAATTTTGCGGACCTTACAAGGAGCAATCTATGGCGACACTTACCACGACCCAGCCGGCCACCGGCGAAACCACCAAGCAACTCATCAACTATCGCACCGACGCGGGTGTGGCCGTGATCGAGATGAACGATCCTCCGGCGAATACCTACACCTACGAAATGAACCGCCAGCTTGACGAGGCGATTCTGCGGGCGCGCATGGATAACGACGTGCACGTCATCGTACTCACGGGCGTGGGCGACAAGTTTTTTTCCGCCGGCGCCAATATCAAGATGCTCGCCTCGGTCGATCCGACGTTCAAGTATTATTTTTGCTTGCACGCCAATGAAACGCTGTTGCGCCTGGAGCATACGCCGAAACTCGTAATTGCCGCCATCAATGGCCATTGCGTGGGCGGAGGGCTCGAGATTGCCATGGCGGCCGATCTCCGAATCGCGCGCAAAGATGCTGGGAAGATCGGTCTGCCCGAGGTGAATCTGGGCGTGCTTCCCGGCACCGGAGGAACGCAGCGCCTGTCGCGCATGGTAGGGAAGAGCAAAGCCATTGAGTTGATGATCACCGGCAACACGTTCTCTTTTGAAGAAGCGCAGGAGTTCGGCATCGTGAATGATATTTTCGAGCGCGAGGGCTTCATGGAGAACATCATGGAATACGCGCGCCAGTTCACGCCGCCGAACAAAGCCGCGAAGGCCGTGGGACGCATCAAGCGCGCGGTGCAGACGGGGTGGGAAATTCCGATGGAATCGGCGTTGGCAGTGGAGCGCGAGAACCAGCAGATTCTCTTTCAGAGCGAGGACGCCAAAGAAGGTCTGGCCGCTTATGTCGAGAAG
>JBAWFQ010000148.1:0-3229 GCA_049592035.1 Terriglobales bacterium | reverse complement strand
AATCAGATGCCCCTTTAGGGGCCGGATATCGGAATCCGACTTTTTCAGCAAACTCTTTATCCGCTGAGGGAACGTGTCTTCCAAACTGACCTATTACCGTTCTTTTCGGGTGTGGAGACACGATTATGCATAGTAAACGAGAGCGACGGTCAAACCGCAGAAAACCGCCGTCGCTAGTGGATACTGTTCTCCGGCCTACGAGCCTCATTGTTTGGGGCTGAATGCGCTGCGAGTCATCGCGGGCACGACAGTGCCGTTCGGATTGTGTGCAATCTCATGGCACACCAATGCGCAAGTTCCGGTGCTGCCATTGTAGGCAATTGGCATCCCGCCATTCGGAGCGACGACATTCAAGTCGAAGTCGACTAGTCGGTCACCGGTGACGTTTCCATTTCTTCCTGCCATGCCGTGCGCCGTGTGACAAGTAGAGCACGTAAAACCGGCATTGATGTGGATGGAGTGCTGAGGCCAGCTTGTGTTTTTGATGATATTGCCTGGGAGATCATGGCATTTGCCGCACATCGCGTAAGGCCCATTCACCGTCAAATCCGGGTTTGGGTATAGATTTGTGATCCGCTGGCCGGGACCCGGCGCCTGGCTGAATTCGTAACGGCGCTCCAAAACGTGGGTCCATTTGGAACCGTGCGGGCCGTTCGGACCCGTGCCGCCGAACTCGCGGTTGTCGTCACTGTTGTGACAATCTGTGCAGAAAATCTGTGTGCCCATCTGTCGCGCCTGACTAATTCCGTTCAGTTGCGACATGTAAGGCAGAAGACTGGGTTGGGGGTATGGCGAGTTGCTGGTGTGCGTTACGGGATGGCTGGAGGACGCCGTAGCGGCAAACTGAGTAACGACATTATTGGGATCGGCCGGATTCGATACGTACCGCACCGGCAAATACCCAAATTTCGATGTAGCAGGCTTACCTGTGGACGTTCCGTGGCAACGCAGGCAGTTCTCATATTGGTTCACGGCCGGCACGACAGGAGTGACTCCATCGCTGGCAGAAATTCCATTGATTCCCGTCTGAGACGGACGAATGAGCGGCGGAGGCGTGAACGTAGTAACTTGTTGCGCTGCATGCGGGTCGTGGCAGTCGGCGCAGGTGCCATGGCGATTGTTGTTCAGAAGAATCGCCTCGGCGGTATCGTGTGTGTTATTCCCCGACGGATATGGATGATAGGACGCCTTGGAGAATTCCGCGTAAACGTTCGCCAGACTCGGAACGATATTGCTGTTGCCATTGTGGCAGGTTATGCAGTTCTGGGTGTAAGAGTCCAGATTGGCGACCGGTGGAGTCGCGCCGCGCAACAGTCGCGCCGGACCATTCGCGTTGTGCTCCACATGACAACTCGTGCACGCGTTTTGCGCCACGGTGGCGTAGGCTCCGACATTCGCGGCCGGCAGAATCGTATTTGAAAAAGTGGCATGTGCACCGGTTGGCCATCCCACCAGCGGGTTCGGTTTGCCATTGACCACGCGCGGTGAAGTTCCGTGGCAGGAAAGGCACATCGCGCCTCCCGAACTGTTTCTCACCAGGAAGTTCAGCGAAATTGCGTCGCCATTTTGAACATGCGGATTGTGGCAGCTCTCACATTCAACGTTCCCGTTGATGAGCGTCACTTTTTGCAACGGATCCTGGGTTTGCCCCTTCGATATCAAACTTGCCACCAGGTCGCTCTGGTCCTTGAGCTTATTGAAGCTGAATGGGTGCGAGTTCTGCAGCGCGGTCCCAAGAATATCACTCGCACTCATAGTGCCCTGCATCTGGATCTTGCCGTAGGGCACGGTCTGACCTGGAGCAATCGTTCCATCATGGCAACTTAGGCAGAGGCTGCTGGGCGCTCCGATCGGCGGCTGCGCCATCGTCTGGGTTGCGTCTGTGGTGCTACGGTAAAGCGTGTATGTCTGCGTAGAATACGTTTGCGCCCAGAGCGGTCCCTTGGAGTTTCCAGAGTGCGGCGCATGGCAATACTGGCAAGGAGGCAACGCGCCCCCCGACAGTGGCCCAGGTCCGCCCGGTCCCATATTGTGCGCTCCTAACACATCCCCGGAAAACTGCGCGTGGAGAACTCCTGCTCCCAGCACCGTTGCTCCCAGCAGCAGAGCCGCGCATATAATCCGGAGCTTCATTCCTACTGGCCTCCACCTTGCTCCCGTTTTCCGTAGTACTGAAAGACCTGCACCCGGCTGTTGTAGGAATCCACGATGTACACGCCATCGTTGTGGTCGATAAACATCCCCGAAGGCAAGTTGAACGCTCCGAGCTCTTCTCCTCTTGTTCCGAAGTAATAAAGCAGGTTCCCAAGCTGATCGAACACTTGCACTCGACTCCATGCGGCATCCACCACATATAAATGTCCTTCGCTATCGAACCCGATTCCCTTCGGCCGGAAGAACGTCCCGAAATCGTCTCCGTCTCCGAGATTACCCACCGCGTACTTGAAGTTTCCCCCGCGATCAAACACCTGCACACGGAAATTCATCGCGTCCACGACCGCCAGATCTTGTCCGTGCAGCACGATCTCCGTCGGAAAATTGAACTCTCCCTGCTCCGTCCCGGTCTTCCCGATCGTCTGCATTACGCTTCCGTCCATATCCAAAACGTAAATCTTGTTCCGCAGCGTGTCGGTCACATAAATCCGCTGTGCCGCCGAATCCACCGCGATTCCCGTGGGCCGCTTGAAATAGCCTTCTCCGCCCTTCAGATTGCCGATGATGCGCTTAAACTTTCCTCCTGCTTCGAAAACGAAAATCCTCCCCGTCTCCGAGTCCGTCACATAAAAATTATCCTGTGCATCCACCGCCACGCACTGCGGCGATTTCATCGAGTTTTCATCTTTGTCGTTGCGCGCAATGAACTTGTATTTATGCTCGGCAAAATCAAAAATGTGGATCCCCATCGCCCCCGGATCAGTCACAATCGCCCGCCCGCGCGAGTCGACAGCGATCCCATACGGCCTCATCGTCTGGCGCCGATCCGGCGGTCCCGCCACCACGTCGAGCACTTTCTTGAAAAATGATCGCTTCGGCGACACGTCGCGGTCGCTCTGAAACGTTCGCACAAACGCCAGCTTCCGCCCGCCTTCCAGCAGCAGCTCGGGCCCCTGCGTCGGCTCGTTCTTCTCAGTCTTGGGCTTCTTTGCCTGCGCTGGTGCGACCAATCCGGCCGCCACCACGATGCACACGCAGAGTCGGACCCAATTCCCCGCGCTGCACCGTCCTAGAA
>JBAWFQ010000147.1:0-26601 GCA_049592035.1 Terriglobales bacterium | reverse complement strand
CATGTCTGAGAGTACCAGTCGCGAGGCGTGCAACCCGAAACCTACAGAGAAACGACTCCGTGCTTTAGATCTTGAGCGGCTTGCGCCACATTCTCCGGCCGGCCCAGATCGCGCCAATAATATTCATCGGCGCGGAAGGCGATGATTTTCTCTCCCGCGCCAGCAAGCCGCAGATAAGACTCGATGATGGAGAACGCGCCCTCCTCACTCAACATCGCAAGCAAGCGCGGAGAGACGACGTGGATCCCGGAAAAAGCCAGCGCTTGCGCTGACTGGAGACCGCAAACCAACTCGGGCGGATCACTGCCGATTCGCCGGCCACAAAGCTGAAGCTGGTCGTCGAACAACAGGTGGCGAGACGTCTCGCGGTCCTGCACCGCCAGGGTGGCGAGAGCCTGACGATCCGTATGGAATTGCACCATGCGCCGCAGATCAATCGTGCTGAGAACGTCGACGTTGTGCACGATGAAGGGTTCTTCCGGATGGCTGAATGCATCGGCAGAATCCTGGAGAAAGAAATAAGCGGCCTTTTTCAATCCGCCGCCGGTGTCGAGCAACGCGTCCTCGGGCGAGATTTCAATGCGCATATCAAAGTTGTTGTTCGCCTTCAAATATTCCACAATCATGTCGGCGAAGTGATGAACGTTGATGATCACTTCGCAAACTCCAAATCTGCGCAAACACGAGAGCGTAATCTCCAGCAGCGTGCGCCCGTCGATTTCGACCAGCGCTTTGGGGCGATCGTCGGTGAGCGGACGCAACCGCGTACCCAGGCCCGCGGCCAGAACCATCGCTTTCATGAATTAAGTTGCTCCTGCTCGCGATGATGCACCACAACCTCCACGCCATCCTGACCGCGCAGATGCTTCGCCAACTGCTCCGCGAGATAGACCGAGCGATGCTGCCCACCGGTGCAGCCGAACGACACCATCAAATGTTTGAAGCCGCGGCGCTGATAGGTGGCTACGCTCGCGTCCACTAGCGCCGTTGCGCTGGCCAAAAACTCACGCACGCTCTCCTGCTGACTGAGATAGTCGATAACCTCCGCGTCCTTGCCGGTGAGAGATTTGAAGCGCGCTTCGCGCCCCGGATTCGGAAGGCTGCGCCCATCGAAAACGAATCCGCCGCCGTTACCAGTTTCATCCTGCGGCAATCCCCGGTGAAAGGAAAAGCTTAAAACACGCACTGTCAATTTTTCCGTTTGCGATGTCGACGTCAGGCCTTGCAGCTTATCCGAGGCCACCATGCTCTTAAACGCTTCCATCAGCGTAGGCAACGCAATCGGCAACTCAACATTGTGCAGCAGCCAGCGCAGGTTCTTCAGCGCGTACGGCACGCTTTGCAGGAAATGCTCCTTGCGCTCGTAAAAGCCGCGAAAGCCGTATGCTCCCAGAGCCTGCATGATGCGTACATAAACGTATGCATAGTAAAACTGCATGAACTCGGAGAGGTCGAGATCGAGGAACCCGCCAAGCGTGTCGAGATAGTGATCGAGCAACTGCTGGCGCAGATCCGGAGGCAAGTCGGCCTTGGCATCGTACAAAAGCGAAGCAATATCGTACTGCAGAGCGCCTTTGCGGCCGCCTTGGTAGTCGAGAAAAAACGGCTCAGTTTCGCCCAGAACTTTGCGCAGCATGATGTTGCGCGATTGAAAATCCCGATACAAAAAATAATCGCGGCTCGCGCTCAACAGGAACTTTGTCAAGCGGCTGAAATCGTCTTCCAGCGCCTGCTCGTTGAACGGAACCCGGGCCAACCGCAGAAAGTAATACTTGAAATAATTCAAATCCCACGCAATGGATTGCCGATCAAAGCTCGATCGCGGATAGCAAACCTGGTAGTTCAAGTCGCGTCCCGCTTCGACCTGAAAACGCGGCAACACGGCAACCACCTTGCGATACGCCGCGACCGCCTCGGGAGCGATGGAGGCGCCGCTGCGACGCTCCGAGAGAAACTCAAACAGCGTAGTGTCGCCAAGGTCTTCTTCGAGATAAGCGCCGTGGCTTAAATCTTCAGCATACATTTCCGGCACCGGCAGCCCGTGCCGCCGAAAATGCCGGGAAAATTCAAGAAACGCGACATTCTCCTCGCGCACGTCGTAGAGAATGCCAATCGCGCTATTTTCGCCGCCCGAGAGCCGGACGATCTTGCGCCCCGAACCTCCGAGTTGCCCCTGCAACGGCTCGACCCGCTCAACGGGCGAGTGAAAATGCCGCTCAAAAAGTTTCTTTAGGACTTCCATGAATGTGATTGCCGGAGATTTGCTTGCCTCCTAAAGATAACATCGGCGAACCAGCCAAGCCGGTGCACCATGGTCATCCTCTTCAAACCACGAGGAAGCTCTATCATCGCGCCCTGCCACGTCAGTTTTAGATGGAATGTGACCGGGAGTTGAACTGCACACTTTGTCGTTCAGTTCACCTGAAACAGGGAGTAGACTGGCGTGCACAGATTGGCACCACCTAATGAAACATCGCTTCAACTGACCTTCAAATCAGGCGGTGCCGGGGCGGACGATGCGCACACCCGAAGATGCGAAGGGGAATTTCGAAGCAAGATTCAACTGGGAGGCAAAATGATGAAACCGCGATCGGCTTTACTATCTCCATTGGTCGTCTGTTTTCTTATCTCATCTCTTATCTCCTCCCCATCGCCAGTTCAGGCCCAAACAACGGCGGGCACAGCGAAGTCTGCCACGCCGTTCAATTACGACATCACCGATGAAGTCACCTTCGCGGCCACGGTGTCGAGCGTGCTCACGCAGGCCGCTCCAGAAATGATTGTGGGTTCGCACCTCCTGCTCGCGACTCCGTCCGGTCCGGTGGATGCGAGTCTGGGAAGGTTCGGTTTGCAAGGCTATGGGGCCGTCTCCGTGGCCGCCGGGCAACAAATTGAGGCGACCGGTGTCATGAAGACGATTAAGGATAAGCCAGTCTTGCTGGTTCGCATCGTGAAGGTAGGAGGCAAGCTCTATATCATCCGCAATGAGCACGGCGTCCTCCTGTCGCCGCAGGCACGTGAACGCGTCGCCCAGAAAGCAAGCCAGAAAGGGGAATCGCTATGAAAATGAACCGCCCAGCCGACGCGAAATTCCTCGGCGTGCTTTCTCTGGCTCCGGTTGTACTGGCCTTGGCGTTCTTGACCAGTTGCAATAGCTCGAACTTCAATCCCCAGTCGGAGTTGATCGCGGCGACGAGCGGAACGCCGCAAAGCGCACAACTCAACACGCCATTTTCAGCGCCGCTGGTGGCCACAGTGACCATGGGCGGCGCGCCGGTGAGTGGCGCGTTTGTGACCTTCACGGCCCCGCCGACGGGAGCGAGCGGAGTCTTCGCCTCCACCTCCACGAATTCCGAAACGGATACGACGAATGCCAGCGGCGTGGCAACTACCTCCTCGACTTTCACCGCCAACGGAACGATCGGTGCCTATACGGTGACGGCTTCAGTTGCAGGCGTGATCGCCACGACCACTTTCAGCCTGACAAACTCGGCGGGACCCGCGGCCTCTATCACCGCCACCAGTGGATCCCTGCAAGACGCAACCATCAGCACGCCCTTTGAAGCGCCGCTGGTAGCGACGGTTTTGGACGGCAATCAGAACCCCGTAAGCGGCGCGTCAGTAACCTTCACGGCTCCGCCGTCATCGGGAGCGAGCGGAACCTTCAACAATGGGACGGCGACGGAAACCGATACGACCGATGCAAACGGTATGGCCACATCGTCAACGTTCACAGCCAACGCAAACGCGGGCGGTTATGCCGTCACAGCTACAGTTGCAGGCGTAGCAACGCCAGCCAGCTTCAGCTTGACCAACATAACCGGAGCAGTCATATCGATCACGCCGACGAGCGGAACGCCGCAAAGCGCGACAGTCAACGCCGGGTTCGCAGCACCATTGGTAGCGACCGTAATGGCAAACGGGTCGCCGGTAAGTGGCGCGACGGTGACCTTCGAGGTCCCAACAGCCGGAGCGAGCATCACCTTCGCTGGTGGAGTGAACACGGCCGTCACCGACGCAAACGGCAAGGCCACCTCGGCGCCCTTCACCGCGAATGGATCGGTCGGAACTTATACGGTCACCGCTACGGTTGCATCCGGAGCCGAGCCGGCCAACTTTATTCTGACCAACACACCGATCAACTACGCGTTCTATTTGAGCGGACTGGAGGCGCTGAACGAGGGTCCGAATTTCTACGCGCTCGCCGGTTCGGTAAGCGTCGACGGCAACGGCAATGTCCTGGGCGGCGAACAAGACTACAACGACGGTGACGGAACCAACTCGCCCGAGCCTTCCCCCGACACGATCTTGCCAGGAACAGGCGCCCTGGTGGTGGATCCTACCACTGGACAGGGAACACTCACGCTCACCACCAACAACACAAGTTTGGGCCAGAACGGCGTCGAAACCCTGGCCATTCAGTTTGTGAACTTGAACCACGCCCTCATCATTCAGTTTGACGGGACGGCGACCTCCAGCGGAAGCCTGGACACGCAGTCTCTGTCGAATGCACTCAACGACGGCAACTATGCCTTCACGCTTTCCGGCGTCGACTCAACCAGCTATTCTCCGGTGGTTTACGGAGGCGTGTTCACTATCTCGGGCAGCGGCACCACCCTGGCGGGTACCTTCGACATTGATGATATGGGAGTCGAGTCGACTCCGACGCTGGGGACGGCTTTCACCGGAACCATCACCGGACCCGACGCTTTCGGGCGTGGCTCGATCACTAGCGCTGCCCTGGCAATACAACTCAACTATTACGTCGTTGGCCCCGAGGCAATACGACTGATCGACGTGGATAATCCGAACACCGGCAACGGTAACGACGATTCGGCCATCGGCTCGGCATTTGGCCAGGGCACCGGCAGTTTCAGTAATACATCGCTCGGAAGCTGCATATTCGGAGTCGAAAGCAACTCGTTCGGCGTTCTCTACGCCGCAGCTGGCATGTTTTCGACGGATGGCAACGGCAACCTCACGACAGGCATCGCGGACGATAATGAGTTCGATTACGGCCTCCTCGTTCCCAAGGCAACTATCTCTGGTAGCTACTCCATTATGGACAATGGATACGGCAGCTTGACGATCACAGCCGGAGATTTGGGCGACGTCAGCGTCCTCGGAATGTACATGACGGACCCACAGCTCAACCTGAACGATCCGAATAACACAACCCCCGGATTGGGAGGCGGCGCTCTGCTTGCCGACCTCGATGGCTTTACTCTCAACGGCACTGGAGTCGTAACGCCGCAAACCGATACCTCCACCGCGAGTTTCGCTGGCAGCTATGCCTTTGGAGCGCAGGCCTACAATGACACCCGCAACGGGTTCCTCGGTTGGGAATTCGACTTGGTCGGTCAGGCATCGGTGAGCGGTCTTGCTTTAAGCCAGGCCACCGGACTCGTCAGCGATCCTTTCGCCATCTTCAACGCCACTCCGCCCGATGGCACCGATACCGCAACGTTCTCGGGAACCGCCGCACCCGATCACCTCAGCCCCGGCCGCTACACCATAACTCTCGGCATGGCGCTTACTGGTGATGACCCCGCTTACGGGACAGTTATCTATCAAGCTGGTGGCGGGCAGTTGTTCTGGCTCGATATGGATGAAAATGGCGCGAGTGTATTTCTTGGACCGCTGGAGCAGCAAGGGTCTCTGACCGGACTACCCACGGCACAAAATGGTGGGGCCAGAACTAAATTGAAAAGGAAACCATAGTCTGCGCAGCATGGTTGCGGGAAAGGAGATCGCAATGAAAATCCGTCGAATGATGTGGCTTTCCCTGATTCTGGCGATAACGATTCTGTCGATATCGATTCTACTGATAGCTCCACCCCTGTCTTCGGCTCAGGATGCAACCGGAAGGATTTTCGGAACGGTCTACGACCAGCAGGGACTGGTGATTCCAGCCGTGCAGATTACTGCGACCAACACGGCAACTCAGGTCGCGCGCACCGCAACCACCAACAAAGAGGGCTCGTTCCAGTTGCTGTCGCTCCCCATCGGCAACTATAAGGTGACTGCCGAGCACACGGGCTTTCGCACCGTGATCAGCCCCGAACAGAAACTGCTCATCAACCAGGCTCTCCGTCTCGATTTCAAAATGGAGGTGGGCGCGGAGAGTCAGACAGTAGACGTTGGGGCCGAAGCCGCGCCCGTCGAAACCGTCAACCCAACTCTGGGCCAGTCGATCACCGGACGCACCCTGACCAACATGCCCCTGAATGGGCGCGACATGCTCGATCTGGCTTTGCTTCAGCCCGGTGTCACGGAAAGCAACGACGACAACGGCGGCGCGGGCAATTACAGCATCGCCGGCGGGCGCACCGACTCGGTGACGTTCCTCCTCGATGGCGGGCTGAACAACGACCTGCTCGATAACAGCAACGTGCTTGATCCCAATCCCGATGCCGTCGCCGAGTTTCGGATTCTGACCAGCGACTACACCGCCGAGTACGGACGCAACGGCGGCGGGGTCATCAGCGTCGTAACCAAATCCGGCACCAACCAATTCCACGGCAGTGCATTCGAATTCATCCGCAACAGGGATTTCGACGCCAACGACTACTTCAACAAGCAGCAAGGACTTCCACGGCTCGACCTGAAGCGCAACCAGTTCGGAGCGACCCTGGGCGGCCCGATCGTCAAAGACAGGGCCTTTTTCTTCGCCGCCTACCAGGGCCAGCGCCAGATTCAGGCCAATCCGATCATTGATTCCCCGGTCTACACGCCGCAGGAATTGCCGGGACCCAGTAATGATTGGGTTGGGGATTTTTCGGAAGCCGAGCCGTACGACGGCGTGGTCTGCAAGATCCCTGCCGGATGCCCTGATCCGGAAGTCGTCACCTTCCTGACCGCCAACCCATGGTTTACGACTCCCAACAATTATGGAGGTGTGGGGAGTGTGGCCCAAGCCAAGATCTCCCAGATCGATCCCATAGCCCAGGCCTACATCAAAGCCGGTCTGATCCCGACCGCTCCCAATGGTCTGCTCTCCACCTCCGAGGATGCGAATGACAATCGAAATGAAGTGACCACCAAGCTTGATTACGACCCCAACCCCAAAGACAAGCTCTCCGCCACCATTGGTATAAACCGCGCCGGCGACCCCTACGCCGGAACTTTCAACCCCGCGCCCTTCGCCAGTGTCCCGGGCTTCCCTAGCACCAACAAAAAAGATTATTACTTCGTAAACCTGGCCTACACTCGGATTATTTCCCCCACCCTGCTCAATGAATTTCATTTTGTTGTGCACCGCACGAATTTCCTGCACGACGAACCGGGAGTCAAACTGCCCACCGGACCGCAACTGGGCATCGACATCACTCCCGACCTGGCCACCGGCCCGACCAACATTTATTTCGACACCGGTATGTTCCTTGGCCCCAGCGAAAACGGCCCTACACGCTTCATCGAAAACACTTTCTCCTGGACCGACGCGCTTACCTGGACGCGCGGAAAACACAACTGGAAGTTCGGCGTTGGCTTCTCGCCTTATCAGGAAAATGTGGTTTACGGCTATTACTTGAATGGCGAGTTGGATTTTTACTCTGACAACATCGTGGGCTCGGGGAACGACTATGCGGATTTTCTGCTCGGCACCCCGGACGCGTACTTCCAGAATGCGCTCGCGCCTTCCAACATTCGCAGCAAGAGCACGTATGCCTTTGGCCAGGACGAATGGCACGTGCGCAAGAACCTGGTGCTGACCATCGGCCTGCGCTACGAATACAACTCGCCCAAGTTCGACACCAAAGGGCGCTCGTTTTCAGTAATTCCGGGACTCCAGTCGAAACGATTCCCCAATGCACCGCCAGGACTGGTTTTTCCCGGCGATCCCGGCGCCCCCACCGGAACCAACTTCCCCGACAGAAAGAACTTCGCGCCGCGCTTCGGATTTGCCTGGGATCCAACCGGAAGTGGCAAGACCAGCTTGCGCGGCGGCGTCGGAATTTTCTATGACATTCTGAAAGGCGAAGACAATCTTCAGTTCAACGGCCAGCCCCCGTTCGTGGGCTCCGCGGGTCTTTTCTACACTTCGCCCGATTCCGAGCCTTACTGTGGTAGCTGTCAGGTGACCGCGCCCCTGACCTATCTGAGCCATCCCTTCCAGAATGCTTGCAACTATGACGCGAGCGGCAACTGTTACAGTTTGGGCGTGGCCAATACTTTCCCATCGAAGCCGCCCGCCTCGAACATCGACTTCACTCCGTTCCTCCCAGTCAACACTACCGGCGCCATCTATCTGGACGATCCGCACCTGCGCACGCCCTACGTCTACCAGTACAACCTGAGCCTGCAACGCAACCTTGCCGCCGACACGGTTCTGGAAGCCAATTACGTAGGCAGCACCGGGCATGGGCTCACATCGCTGCGAGACATCAACCCCGACGTGCTGGGCAGTACCAATCGCCGGCTCAACGAAACCAGCGGCAATTGCGGACCCTACTTACTGGTGGTTTGTTACGGCCCGCTCCCCGAATTCCAGAACGTATCCCATGCCAACTACAACGCGCTGGAAGCGAGCCTGACGCGCCAACCCAAAGACTTGCGCGTGGGAACGATTTATTACACCCTCGCCTATACCTACGGTCATAATCTCGACAATGCCTCCGGCTTTCAGCAGCGCAATTCCCAGGTGGCCGCCTACGACCCGAATCTTTTCTACGCTTCCGGCGACAGCGATGTTCGCCATCGCATCACGCTTAGTGGAGGATGGGATCTGCCCGTTGATCGCGCGTGGGGTGCGGGGCCGAAACGTCTGACTAAGGGCTGGAGTGTCTACCCGATCTTTACCTATCGAACCGGGTTCCCTTACGACATTTCAGCCCAGTTGCCCGATGCCTATGACCCTGCCAACTACGGTTCTTCGGGCGCAGGGGACCCTTTACTTACGCGCGCCGCGGTCGTCGCGCCCATCAGAACCTTCAACCCCGGCCAGGTACGCACCATTAACGAGATCACTTACAATGCGGTCTTCAACCCCAAGACCAATCAGTACTACTGCCAGATCACAACCCAGGCCGTCACCGGCAACTTCATCTTCGATCCCAATAGTTTTTCCAACGTACCGCTCGAGAACAACGATTACTATGACGGCGGCACTCCGAACCCCTGTTTCCGGCAACTCGATCCCGTGAATAACCCGGCCGACCGAACCTACGGCCTGGGCCGCAATGTGCTGCGTGGCCCCACCCTGGTCAATCTCGACATCGCGCTCGCCAAAACTACTTCCATCACCGAGCGTTTCAAGCTGGAGTTTCGCGCCGAGTTCTTCAACGCCCTGAATCATCCCGAGTTCGCGCAACCGACCTTCGCCGACGGGGCTACCAATATTGACGGTCCAACCTTCGGCCAGATCACCACCACGGGCAACTTCCGTTATTCGACTCCCCGCATTGGACAGTTTGCGTTGCGGCTAACGTTCTAACTCACACGATGGACGGACGGGCGTCTCGCCCGTCCGCGTTGAACACTACATTTCCCCGCGAGCGGACGCGCTCCTCGTGCTCCAGCCTGTCAAGAGGGAGATTCCGTTCCTGGGTTTATTTCAGAAGCAGCGGCCGCGCCAGCTGTGGGTTGCGGGTTTCGTTACGCGGTTCGTTGCACGGCGGCCTGAGTTTCAGCGTGGGAGTAAAGGTCCAAGTCGGAATAAACCATCTCGCGCACCAGTTCGCTGAACTTGATCTTCGCCGACCATCCCAGGCGCGCCCGCGCTTTACTAGTGTCTCCCAGCAACAGATCGACCTCAGCCGGCCGGATAAAGCGCTCATCCAGCACCAGGTACTGGTAAGGGTCGAGCCCAAGCAAGCCGAACGCACATTCGAGAAATTCCCGGACCGAGTGCGTCTCCCCGGTGGCAATCACGTAGTCGTCCGGATTTTCCTGCTGCAGCATCCGCCACATCGCTTCCACATACTCGCGCGCGTGGCCCCAATCGCGTTTGGCGTCCAGGTTGCCCAGGTGGATTTCACTGGCCAGCCCGAGCTTGATTTGTGCCGCCAGTGAAGAAATTTTGCGGGTGACAAACTCCATGCCGCGCCGCGGCGATTCATGGTTGTACAACATGCCGCACGAGGCATGAAGAAGGTAGGCTTCCCGGTAGTTCCGGGTAAGGTGATAGCCCGCAACTTTCGAGATTCCATACGCCGACCGCGGACGGAACGCGGTAAGTTCGTTTTGCGGAGCCGGCGCGGAACCGAACATTTCGCTCGATCCAGCAAAATAAAATTTCGCCTTGGGTACAACGTCGCGGCACGTGGATAGCAGATAGTGTGTACCGTTGACGTTAACTTCAAAGGTTGAAAACTCATCTTCGAACGAGTAACTGACATAGCTCTGCGCCGCCAGATGATAGACCTCGTCCGGTTGCGTGGCAGCAACTACCTTCATCAGACTCGGATAACTCTCAAGCGAAGCGGCGTGCAGGTGAACTCCATCCAGCAGGTGTTGGATCCGCGACAGCCGGTGCTGCGGGTCTTCAATCGCCACACGGCGTACGATGCCGTGAACCTCGTACCCTTTTTCCAAGAGCAATTCCGACAGGTAACTTCCATCCTGCCCCGATATCCCGGTAATAAGCGCTCGTTTTCTATCAGCCAAGTTGTATCTCGTATCTCAAGATTGGACGTCAAAAACAAAGACTGGAGTGCGGGAAAGCCCACCGTCTTACGTCAAGCGCATATCCAAGCGCCGCAGCACAATCTAATAATTTAGCACAGCTTCAAATTTCCTGGACTATGCCCAGTCGCATTGGTAGTGGTTGCAGTTTGAAGTGGCTTTTCGGCCGATTTGCTCTTTCTGGCCGATGGGTGCCCCATCCTTGCGCGCCCTTTGCGCAAGGGTGGGATTCCACGGTAGCGTCCGCCAAGGTTTTTGCATTTGCACTTGATTTTGCTTTTGATTTTGCTTTTGTTTTTGCTTTTGCTTTTGCTTTTTTTTTGGATTTTGATTTTGTTTTTGTTTTTGGTTTTTGATTTTGCTTTTGCCTTTGGGTGGCGCAGCGGTTTACCGCTGCGATAAGCGTGGTATTTTTATTGCGGCTTTAGCCGCTGGGGGACGGTAATTTTCAAACTGCACCACTACCGTCGCGTCCAGTTGCGCAACATTCTTTGCTTCGGCCTCGCCGACCAGGCGATGCCCACGGGTCCCCGGACCTTTCGGAAGCGCGAGAAAAGATCGATAATGTTTCGCGGGATGAAATCATTCTTTGGTTGGACGAGCTTTGGTTGGACGAGCTCTGAGTGGACGAGCTTCAGTTCAAGTTTCGGCAGGACAGCACTTCTGCCAGCAGCGGCCGCTCTGTTCGCCTTTCTTTTCCTGGCGCACGTCCCCGCTTTCGCCCAAAACCAGGCCCACCGCCTCATCCTGAAAGACGGCACCTACCAATCCGTTACCAGGTATGAGATTCACGGCGACCGCGTCCGCTATTTCAGCGCCGAACGCGGCGAGTGGGAAGAAGTGCCGAACGCGCTCATCGACTGGGATGCGACCAACAAATTCGAGCAAGGCCGCGAGGCGGGCAAACTCGCTCCCGAAGCCGTCGAACTCGACAAGGAACTGGAGGCCGAACGCCACACCGAGCAATTGCGTTCCCCTCAGGTCGCGCCCGGTCTGCACCTGCCCGATGAAGGCGGCATCTTCCTTCTCGATACCTATGAAAATCAGCCGCAGTTGGCCGAACTGCAGCAATCGGGCGGCGACCTGGATAAAAATACCAAGTCGAATATTCTGCGAGCGGTAATCAATCCCCTGGCCGGAGCCAAGCAATCTATTGAACTCCCCGGACCGCACTCCAAGATTCAGTCGCACACCATGACTCCCTCGCTCTACATCAACATCGACTCGAACCCCGCAGCTATTGGAGGCGCGCCTGCAACCGCGCAGCCAGCCGGCGAACCGGCGCCGCTAGCGCCCACCGAACGTTTCAGGATTATTCGCGTCGAGGTCAAAGGCGGCAAACGCACTGCAGGCGCAGTCAAGATCGCAGTCTCGGGAAAGATGTCAACCGACGAACGTCTTGTCGCAACCTCCGCCACCGCCATGACCGGAGGTTGGGTCCAACTCACACCCACCGAACCCCTCGCGGCCGGGGAATACGCCGTCGCCGAGATGATGGGAAAAGAAGCAATGAACCTCTACGTCTGGGATTTCGGCGTGAACCCCTCTGCGCCTGCAAACCCCTTCACCTGGAAACCCGATCCGAACGAAGGACTCCCAAAAACCGACCAGCCCGGGGAACTCAAGAAGCGAGACAACCAATAGCGGAAGAACATCTGTTCCAAGAAGTTTGGGATTTTCCTGAGACCTGCGACCTAACACCTGCCTCGCTACGTTTCCATCACGCCGCGCGAAGCAACCCCGATATTATCCCGGGTCGTGTTCTTCACCATATACATCATTTCGTCCGCCTGGCGAATGATGTCGTGCGGCGTCTGCGCATCGTGCGGAAAAGTCGCCAGCCCCATGCTGGCACGCACGGTCAGGTTCAATCCCTGTTCCGTGCAAAACGTCCCCACCCGCATGGATTCCTGCAACCGTTTCGCGACGACCACCGCCTGATCTTTGCTGGTTTGCGGCAACAGAACCACGAATTCGTCTCCACCATAGCGGAAAGCAAAATCAATCAGCCGCAGCTGCGCCTTGATCAGGTATCCAACTTCGGCCAGCAGCCGGCTCCCCACCAGATGCCCGTGGGTGTCGTTGACTGCCTTGAAGTGGTCGAGGTCGATGAAGATCACGCTGAACTGATACCCAAAACGCGCGGAACGATAGACCTCGGTTTCAAGCGTCTTATGCAAGTGGCGTGCATTGAACAGGCCGGTGCAATCGTCGGTGATGGTCAGTTCCTGAATCTTTTCAACCGCCCTGGCGTTCTCAATCGAAATCGCAGCGTAATCGCACAAAGTCTGCAGGAAGAACATTTCCTGTTCGCTCATTTCGACGTTGGCGTTTACCAGTTGGATCACGCCGAGTACGCGGTGTTTCGAACGCAGCGGAACGCAGATCACCGACCGCGTCTGCAAGCGCGTGATCTCGTCCAACCGGGATGAGAAACGCGAATCGTTCTGCACGTCGGGCACGATCAGCACCTGTCCGTGCCGCGCCACCCAACCGGCAATTCCCTCCCCTACCTTCAAACGCGCCTTCGACAGCACGTCGGCCGCCGCCCCTACCGCGATAGCAAAATAGAGCTCATCCTTTTCCTCATCCACCATCAGCAGCGACCAGGTATCTGGGCGGAAGTATTCCGCCATTTTCTCCATGATGGTTTGCAGGATGGAATCCAGGTTGAGCGAAGATGTCAGCGCCTTGGCGACATCGTGAAAGATAGTCAGCTCTTGCGACAGGCGAATTGGGGATGTGCCCGCGGCCTCAGCCATGAACTCCTCGTTCGGGTGGGTGGATACGAAATTATAGGTTTGGGCGCACTACCCCGGCAACGAACGTCGGTAACCAGTACCAGTCACGCCAACCCAGGCCCCATTTGCGCCGATTTCGGCAGAATCCCTTCCGGATCCGCGTTCCGGTCTCCACCGGAACCTACGCCACCTCGGCCAACGCAGCGTCTTCGGCAGCGTAATCAAACTGCTGCGGATCGACGGTACCCGGCGGATTTCGCCGCTCCCACGCCACCGTTCGCTGGATTGCGTCTTCGACTTCTACCAGTTCCTTGTAACCCAACTCAGCCCGAATTCGATCCGACGTGGCGACCACATGTTGCGCCGCATTGCCGGGCAGTAATAGATGCTTGGGCGTTCGCTCTCGCGGCAGTACAACGAATCTCCCGGACCAATTCGTACCTTTTGCGATCTTTGCCTGCCATTCCAGTTCCGGCAACGTCGGTTCTTGGCAAATGTTGTAAACACGCCCCGCCGCCCGCTCCGAGGTTGCGGCAAGCGCGATCGCATGCGCCACGTCGTCAACGTATCCGCACGGAGCCCGCCAAGCCGCGAAATCGTCGGGAAGAAGTATTGCAGATCGTCCATCAGCCAAGCGTTTGAGCAATGGAAACCATCTATGGAGGCGATCTCCCGGCCCGTAGACCATCGGCAATCGCAGTACGGTTCCCGAAACCACGGAGTCGTTCATGATGGCCTCTTCGACCGCAATCTTGTCATAGTCCTCGTGAAGCCAGCTGAAAACCCCCTTCATCATCTCGACCACCTCTGGCGCATGGAACCTGCGAACCGTCCGTAGTGGCGAGTCTTCCGTGAGCGGCAGCGGTTCCAGCGGACCCGGCTCGACCCCGTGCCATACGCCCGCCGCTCGGTACACGTCCATGCTGCTGATAGCGACCACGCGCCCGGCAACGTCACGCGCAGTCTCCATTAGCTGACGCGCCTGTTCTCCCGAGCTAAGAATCACGTCAACGATGACGTCAGGAGAAAACCGCTGCAGCTGATCCCGGTAATCGGGAAGTCGATTGCGGTCTCCCTGTATTTGCACAACTTCGATGCCTAAGTCCTGATCGGCGCGGCGATGGAAAACCGCCACCTCGTGTCCGGAAGCACGCAACTCGCATACTAATGGTGAGCCGATAAAACCGTTTCCGCCGATCAAAAGTATTCGCATAGCCAATCGGATGAGAGTGTATCAATAACAGAAGATTACTGGGCAGTGGGATCAATTTGACTTTGCTTTGAAAGGGCGCGGCTTCACAGACTGCTGAAAGACTCAAGTGCTTTTGCTTTTTTGCCGATCTGCTTTTTGGCCGATGGGTGCCCCATCCTTGCGCGTTTTTTGCGCAAGGGTGGGATTCCACGGTAGCGTCCGCCAAGGTTTTTGCATTTGCACTTGATTTTGCTTTTGCCTTTGGGTGGCGCAGCGCCGGGGTCCCCAGCGCGCCTGGTTTGGCGTGATGGGGTGGAGTGGTTTACCGCTGCGATAACCCGTCGTATTTTCAGTGGCGGCTTTAAGCCGCTGAGGGCCGGCAATTTTCCAACTGCACTACCACCAATTGTTGAATGCCTCTATGATCTTGCCGCTCAACAGAGTAAAATTCCGTGTCCTACCAACGAAAGCGAGAAATTCGTTTGCCGTCCTTCGGTGAAAAACTGAAATCCGAGCGCGAGAAGCGCAAGATCTCACTGGAACAGATTTCCAGTTCCACCAAAATCGGCACCCGCATGCTTCAGGCTCTAGAAGAGGATAAGTACAACCAGTTGCCCGGCGGCATCTTCAACAAAGGCTTCGTCCGTGCCTACGCCCGATTCGTCGGCCTCGACGAAGATCAAGCCGTTGCCGAATACCTGCAAGCTTCCGGCGACGCTCCCCTGGTCCGCAACGAGCCCGGAGGACACGAGGCGGCAAGCCCTGAAGAGCGAGCACGCGAAAATCAACAGAACATCCACCGCCTGGAGGCCATCTCCGATGGCCCCGCTCACTCCCTACCTTGGGGCCTGTTCGCCGCCCTCTTACTCGTCGTCGCGCTCGCTCTGTCTTTCTGGAACCATCGCCAGCGGGAGCGCGCCCGATTGTCAATTCCGCCAACTCCGACCACAACCGCCGCTCCGTCATCGAACGGAGCAAGCGCAGCATCGAGCGAAGCCGACAGCACCAATCCCCCTGCTAATTCGACGGCGAACACTCCGCCAACCACTAACTCGCTAACGACTGCGTCGACCAACAGTCCGCCGCCCGGACAACCTGCCCCATCCGTCGCCCCCAAAACCTCATCCGATTTAACCGCCGCCGCACTTCCCGGCGAGTTTACGGTTGTCATCCATGCCCGCGAAGAATCCTGGATCTCGATCTCCGCCGACGGCAAAACAACCGCGTCCGAACTTTTGGAAGCCGGCAGCGAACGCATTGTCCGCGGCCGCAAAGAGGTCATCGTCAAAGCCGGAAACGCCGGCGGAGTCACCTTCCAATTCAATGGCAAAAAGCTCGATACCGGCGGAGATTACGGGGAGGTAAAAACCGTTACTTTTGGTCCTGGCGGCTTGCTCCCAACCGCTCCACCGCCTTCCACGCCGTAGGCTTTTCTCCTTATATTTCTTCCATTTACCTCTAACTTCCGCCACTGAATGCCGACTGGCTTCCACTCAATGTTGGCTCCCCTCTTCAGCGGCCAATTCCGTTGCATTCAGAAGGTCATCTCTGATACCGTTTTACATGAGATTAAGCCACCCCCGGTCTTTTAGGAGTCCTGGTTTTTAGGAACCATGGTTTAGGAGTATTTGGTTATGAACCCTTGGCTCCGCCTACCTAGTCGGACGTGAAGGATCGCTATTAAGGCTCAAAAGTTACCTTGAGGAGATACCAGCTTGCCATCAACCAATCGTTTTCTGTTTACCTCGGAATCCGTTACCGAAGGCCATCCCGACAAGATCGCCGACCAGATTTCCGACGCCATTCTCGACGCCTGCCTGCGTGAAGACCCCACCAGCCGCGTCGCCTGTGAGACCCTCACCTGCACCGGCTTGGTCGTAATCGCCGGCGAGATCACCACCAAAGCTTACGTGGACTTTCAGAGTCTGGTGCGCGGCGTAGTGCAATCCATCGGCTACGACAACGCCGTCTACGGTTTCGACTCCAACACCTGCGCCGTGATTTCCAGCATCAACAAACAATCCGGCGACATCGCCATGGGCGTAGATACCGGCGGCGCCGGCGACCAAGGAATGATGTTCGGCTTCGCCTGCAATGAGACTCCCGAACTGATGCCCCTCCCGATTTCGCTCGCCCACAAGCTCACCTTGAAACTTTCCGAAGTTCGCAAGAATGGCACCTGCCCCTATCTGCGTCCCGACGGAAAATCCCAAGTCACGGTCGAATACAGCGCCCCCGGCAAAGTGAAGCGCGTGGATGCCGTTGTCGTCTCCACGCAGCATTCCGAAACCGTGGGCAACGATGAATTGCGCTCCGACATTTTGAAGCACGTCATCCAGGCCGTGATTCCGGCCAATCTCCTCGATGCAGACACCAAGTACCACATCAATCCCACCGGACGCTTCGTCATCGGCGGTCCCATGGGCGATTCCGGTCTAACCGGACGCAAGATCATCGTCGACACTTACGGCGGCATGGGTCGTCATGGCGGCGGCGCCTTCAGCGGCAAGGATCCGACTAAGGTCGACCGCTCGGCCGCCTACATGGCACGTTACATTGCCAAGAACATCGTGGCCGCCGGCCTGGCCGACCGCTGCGAAGTGCAACTCGCCTACGCGATCGGTGTTGCCGATCCAGTCAGCGTCCTGGTGGATACTTTCGGAACTGAGAAGATTGATGCCAAGCTGATTCCAGATCTGGTGCGCGCCAACTTCAAACTCAAGCCGCGCGAGATCATCGAGACGTTAAACTTGCGCCGTCCGATTTACCGCAAAACCGCCGCCTACGGGCATTTCGGCCGCGGCGATCCCGATTTCACTTGGGAAGCAACCGACAAAGCCGCAAAACTGGCCGCAGACGCCGGCTTAAAAAAACATGAACCAGTAGGGGCGAGAAAATAGGCCTTAGGTAGAGACGGGGCTTGCCCCGTCTCAAGGCCGCGGAAGAACTCTTGTTTCGTATCAGGGCATCGCTTTAGCGATGCCGTCAGCTCATCGAAACCAACTGCCCCTTTAGGGGCCGTGCGAGCAGCAACACGAGAAATGCATCGCGTCATCATCCGGGGATTAGGAGAAAAATGGCTACAACATCAATCAGCAGCGACGTAAGAGGTTTTGAACTGGCCGATCTGGGCAAAAAACGCATCGAGTGGGCGAACCAGTCCATGAAGGTGCTGCAGATCATCCGCAAGGAATTCATCAAGAATCAGCCGCTCAAGGGCATCCGCGTTTCCGCCTGCCTGCACGTCACGGCCGAGACCGCAAATTTAATGATCGCCCTGCGCGACGGCGGCGCTGACGTGGCCCTGTGCGCCTCGAACCCGCTCTCCACCCAAGATGACGTGGCCGCCAGCCTGGTCCGCGACTACAGCGTTCCCGTTTTCGCCATCAAAGGCGAAGACAACGATTCCTACTACGCGCACATCATGGCCGCGGTCGATCACAAGCCGCAGATCACCATGGACGATGGCGCCGACCTCGTCACCGTCCTCCACACCAAGCGCAAAGCGGAATTGGCAAACGTCATTGGAGGAACCGAAGAAACCACCACCGGCGTAATTCGCCTGCGTGCCATGGCAAAAGAAGGCGTGCTCGGCTATCCCATCGTGGCCGTCAACGACGCCGACACCAAGCATCTGTTCGACAATCGTTACGGCACCGGCCAGTCGACCATCGACGGCATCATTCGCGCCACGAATTTCCTGCTCGCAGGCTCGAAGTTCGTAGTCGCCGGCTACGGCTGGTGCGGACGCGGCCTCGCGTCGCGCGCACGCGGCGCTGGAGCGGAGGTGATCATCACCGAAGTCGATCCCACCAAAGCGCTCGAAGCTGTCATGGACGGATTCCGCGTGATGAGCATGGAAGAGGCCGCCAAGATCGGCGACGTCTTCTGCACCGTCACCGGCAACAAGAGCGTGCTCGCCAAGCAGCACTTCGAACTCATGAAAGACGGCGCCATCATTTCGAACTCGGGACACTTCAACGTCGAAATCGACATCCCTTCTCTAGAAAAGCTGTCGTCCTCGAAGCGCACCACCCGCAACTTTGTCGACGAGTACACCTTGAAAGACGGCCGCCGCATCAACCTGCTAGGCGAAGGCCGTCTCATCAATCTGGCCGCCGCCGAGGGCCATCCCGCCTCGGTAATGGATATGAGTTTTGCCGACCAGGCCTTCTCCTTGGAGTACATGGTGAAAAACTATGCCTCGCTGGAAAAGAAGGTTTACATGGTTCCGGCAGAACTCGACAAACGCGTAGCTAAGCTAAAGCTCGAATCGCTAGGCATCAAGATCGATCGCCTGACCTCCGAGCAGGAAGAATACCTGGCCAGTTGGTCGGAAGGAACGTAGGGTCAAGAAGAACCACGTAGGGACAGCCGCCCACGGCTGTCCAGCGCCCCGGAGGTATCGGGCCGCTGTTTTTTCGTAGATGGAGCGACGGGCGTCCTCGCCCGTCTACCCCAAAATTGAACACGTAGGGGCGGGTGCCTCACCGGCCCACGGCGGCGCAAGCCGCCCCTATGTTTGTATCTTGGTTGTTTCGTATCAGGGCATCGCGGTTGTTTCGCATCAGGGCATCGCTTTAGCGATACCACCCCGGCAGCAAATGAAACGCCCCTTTAGGGGCTGCCTGTCGAACACGCGCCTCAAGTCTTCCACCTCCCTGCCGATGAACGCCATAGGAGGTCTGCGTATGCCCGCCCCCAGCGCCAAGGTGCTCTTGGTCGACGACAGCAAGTTCCTCCGCATGGCCAATGAACGCGCGTTGTCCAGGGCTGGATACCAAGTCAGCACCGCCGCCGACGGTGAAGAAGCCTTGCAGGTCGCCAATGACCAACTCCCCGACGTAATCCTGCTCGATATGATGCTTCCCAAAATCAGCGGCCCGGACGTCCTAAAGGCTCTGAAAGGAAATCCCGCGACCAGGGACATCCCAGTCATCGTACTAACCAGCCTGTCCCAGAAAAACGAGGAGAAATTACTCCAAGAAGGCGCGGCAGCATACTTCGAGAAGTCAACTCTGCAACTCGACAAGAGTTCCGAGCGTTTGGCGGCCACGGTAGAAACCGTGCTCGGCCAAGTCAATCGGCGGAAAAAACTCACGCAGGGACGGACGCCCTAGTCCATCCATGCGGGCAACGCCGCCAGCACCGGCGCTGGATCGACATTTCAGGACCCGCGCCGTATTAGCATTGCGAAAAGCAAGTCCTTTGCTTCGCCCAGCATGACACGGGGGTTTATGCCACGATTCCTCCCGCAGCGATAGAATAAGACGCATGTATCACTACAACCCCGCAACCGCCCTCGAAGAATTGACCGAAGACGCCACCCTCCCCAATCCCGTCCATGTGCGCGACATGATGCTGCGGCACAAACTCACCGCCGACCAGTCGCTCGAAATGAACCGCATCTTCGTCGAATACCAGAAATTTTTCGGCGAAGCCCAAAAACTGGCCAAGGAAATCCTGCAGCGCCTGGCAGCGTAGTTTCTTGCCAACGCTTTGCGGGCGAAGGCTTTCACTGACAACTGAAAACTGATAGCTGACAGCTGATTTTCCACATTCCCTTCCCGAAAGACTTCTGCCATAATTGATCGTGCACCCCAGCCCGCACAATTTTCCAAACAAAATTAAAGCGAGGAAGCGATGTCGGCCAAGTACATCTTTGTAACCGGCGGTGTGGTCTCATCATTGGGCAAAGGACTGGCGGCGGCTTCCATCGGATGCCTCCTCGAAAGCCGCGGCCTCAAAGTCAACCTGATGAAGTTCGATCCCTACCTCAACGTCGATCCCGGAACGATGTCGCCCTTTCAGCACGGCGAAGTTTTTGTGACCGACGACGGCGCCGAAACCGATCTCGACCTCGGGCACTACGAGCGCTTCACGCATGCCAAGCTTTCTCGCGATAACAACTGGACCACCGGCCGCCTCTACGAGCAGATTATCGCCAAAGAGCGCCGTGGCGATTATCTCGGCAAGACCGTGCAGGTGATTCCGCACGTAACCAACGAAATCAAAGCGGCGGCGAAAAAAGTGGCGCAAGACGTAGACGTTGCAATCGTCGAAATCGGCGGCACGGTCGGCGACATCGAATCGCTGCCCTTCATCGAAGCCATCCGCCAGATGCGCCAGGAATTGGGCCGCGATAACACGCTCTTCGTGCACGTAACGCTCGTGCCCTTCATCGCCGCCGCACAGGAATTGAAGACCAAGCCCACTCAGCACTCCGTGAAAGAATTGCTTAGCGTAGGAATTCAGCCCGACATCCTCCTCTGCCGCACCGACCGCTTCCTCTCAAAAGAGATCAAGTCGAAGATTGCGCTCTTTTGCAACGTAGAGGAAGAAGCGGTAATCACGGCGAAAGATGTTGCCTCCATCTACGAGGTGCCCGTTTGTTTCGCCCACGAAGAAGTGGATACACTGATCCTGCGCCGTCTAAAACTGGAAGCCAAGGATCGTGATATCTCGAAGTGGACCGACCTGGTGCACCGCGTCTACAACCCGAAAGATGTGGTCAAGATCGGCATAGTCGGCAAGTATGTAGAGTATGAAGACAGCTATAAGTCGCTGAAAGAGGCCTTGGTGCACGGCGCGTTGGCGCACAACCTGAAGCTGGAAGTGAATTGGATCGAAGCCGAGGGCCTGGAGTCTCAAGACAAAACCGATACAAGTTACGAAGCGCAGTTAGAAGGGTACGACGGCTTGCTCGTCCCCGGAGGATTTGGCAAGCGCGGCATCGAAGGCATGTTGCGGGCGATTCAGTACGCGCGCGAGAAGCATGTGCCCTATTTCGGAATCTGTCTAGGTATGCAGACCGCATGCATTGAATATGCGCGCAACGTCTGCGGATTGGCCGATGCCAATTCCAGTGAGTTCGATCAGGCGACTCCGCATCGCGTGATCTACAAGTTGCGTGAGTTGCGCGGCGTGGAAGACCTCGGCGGCACTATGCGCCTAGGTGCATGGCCGTGCAAGATCGAGGCGGGAACGCTGGCCTACAAAGTTTATGGCCAAACCGAGATCAGCGAGCGCCACCGCCATCGTTATGAGTTCAACCGCGAGTATGAAGAGCCCATGGTAGCCGCCGGGCTGCGCATTTCGGGTTCGACTCCTGACGGCACTTACGTCGAGATCGTGGAGATTCCCGGCCATCCGTTTTTCATAGGCTGCCAGTTCCATCCGGAATTCAAATCGAAGCCGCTGGAGCCGCATCCGCTGTTTAAGGCCTTCGTAGGCGCGTCCTACGAACACGGCCAGAAAAAGAAGGTGCAGAAAGACACCACCGAAGTAGAGATGTTCCTGCGTCCAGAAAAAGTGGGACGGAGATAGTAAATTTGTAATTGGTGATTTGAAATTTGTAATTGTTAAGGCCCACGCTTTGCGGATGCAGGCCGGTTTAAATTGCCAATTACAAATTACCAATTACAAATTCTTTGACTTTATCTTTCCAAATCGATAACGTTCGCGTCGGCGCCGGCGATTTGTTCCTCATCGCCGGCCCCTGCGTAATCGAGAGTGAAGATCACGCCCTGCGCATGGCCGAGATCATCAAGGGCGTCGCGCGCTCGCTGAATTTCCCTTTCATCTTCAAAGCGTCCTACGACAAGGCGAACCGCACTTCGATCCGAAGCTATCGCGGGCCCGGCATGAAGGAAGGCCTGCGTATTCTTCAGAAAGTCAAAGATGAAGTGCACATTCCGGTACTGACTGACGTTCATCAAGTGGCCGACGTCTCCGCAGTGGCCCAAGTCGTGGACGTCCTGCAGATTCCGGCATTCCTCTGCCGCCAGACCGATCTGGTGGTGGCCGCCGCGCTCAGCGGACGCCCAGTGAACATCAAGAAAGGTCAGTTCGTTTCGCCCTGGGATATGAAGCACGCCACCGAAAAGTGCCGCGATGCCGGCAACAGCCAGGTTTTCGTGACCGAGCGCGGGTCGAGTTTTGGCTATAACAACCTGATCGTGGATATGCGCTCGCTGGCCATCATGCGTAAGTTCGCCCCGGTGGTATTTGACGCGACGCACTCAGTACAACTGCCCTCCGCCTCGCACGGCGATGAAGATCAGCCCGTGGTGAGCGGAGGGCAACCGGAATTTATTCCCGTATTGTCGCGCGCCGCCGTGGCCGCTGGCGTGGATGGCGTTTTCATGGAGGTCCACGACAATCCAAAAGAGGCCATGAGCGACGGTGCGAACGCGCTCGACACGCGCAACCTGCGCGGCCTGCTGAAAGAACTGCAGGCGGTGAAGAAGGCGCTGGACACGGCGCATAGCACGCCATAGGGCAGATCCCATCCCGCCTCGGTGACTAGGGTGACTCCGAAATCCCGTTTCCCGTCCCGACGCCCCGCATAACGTGGTATCAAATTAAAGTCGCTGCCATTGGCTGGTAGTGGGTGAATTTGAATTTGCCTTGAAAGGTGCGGCCTTGCCGCGCCGTCTGTGCAAGATCAATCGCGGCTTTACAGTTTGCCGAAAAAACTCGCTTTTGTTCTTGCTTTTGGGTGGCGCAGCGGTTTACCGCTGCGATAAACGACTTATTTTCAGTGCCGGCTTCAGCCGCTGAGGGAAGGCATCTTTCAAACTAACCCACTAGCTTTGGCTCATTCTGTAAGCATGCGATCCACATCTGCGATTCGTCGGCTTCGCCCCCTCCCCAGATTGGGACTGCTCGTGTTTTGCCTGATTTCGATCGGGGTGAGCGGACGGCAAATGCTCTGGTATTTTTCCCACGGTCCGACCGTGACCGATCTCCGAATTTTCATGACTGGCATCGACATGGTAGCTTCGGGCCAGGGTCGCCAACTCTATCACTTTGACGCTCAGCAAAAAGCCCAGATCCAACTCTATCCCGAAACTCGCACCAGCGGTCTGCTGCCCTTTAACCATCTTGCCTATGAGCTGTTGTTTTACTGGCCAGTCTCGAAGCTTCCTTATCGAACGGCGCTGCTCGTCTGGGCGCTGGCCAATGTCGCCATTCTATTTCTAATCGCCCGACTCCTAGCTCCTTATAGCCGAGCACTTACCCAAGCAACCGGAACCCCGCTGGCTCTCTACTTACTCGCCTTTTATCCCGTGATGTATGTGTTTGGAGAGGGGCAGGATTCACTCATATTCATGTTATTGGTCGTCCTGTCTCTGCGGTCAATGGACAGCGGTCGCACGTTCCTCGCCGGATTCCTGCTCGCGCTGGCCTGCTTCAAATTCCATCTGGCACTCCTGATCGCATTCTTTGTTTTGCTTCTCCGCGGCAAATGGCAATTCCGACGCCTGGCGGGCTTTGCCACTGGCGCCGCCCTGGTCGGCGGCATCTCTCTAGCGCTCGTCGGTCCCGCGATTCTCCACGACTATCCTGCCATGCTGCGTCAGCAGGATGTAATGACTCCCTGGGGATTCATTCCTTGGTTCATGCCGAACCTGCGCGGGCTTCTACAGTGGGCGCTCGCACCACGACTCGATGCAGGCACAATTCTGCCTGTAGTTTTCATGAGTTCGGCGGTCGTCGGAGTGGTAGCCATCTGGCAGACGCTGCGCAACCGCAACAGCAACAACGAAGAGAACGCTAAAAACATCGCTAAGAACATCAACGACGAGAGCATGGCCTACGCCGTGGCCATTCTCACCACCATCCTCATCAGCTACCACCTCCACATGCAAGACCTGACCATGGCGCTACTGCCCATCGTTGTCCTCGCCGACCGGGCAATCCGCATGTGGCAAGAGCGCCGAACCACTGAGAAGCCCAACCTCTGGATCGCACTCTTAGCCGTCACCATCGCCACCCTCTATCTCTATCGCATCGCCGCCGAGCCCTTCCCCGTCCTGCTCCTGCGCGGCTGCCTTCTGGCCGTGCCCGTCTTCGTCCTCTGGGTAGTCGCTTTGCGTTGGTGGAGCACGCCCACGCCTCCCTAACCTTCACCGCGCGCGTTCCCTTCTGAATCTGCTACCATTCCCGCGTCATCTCAACTCTCATCTATGCATTGGTGGGCATCGATCGCCGGCGCGGTTCTGATCTTCATCATCCTGATGGATGCATTTGAAACCGTGGTCTTGCCGCGCCGCGTCAAAGGCAATTTTTTTCGCATCTCGTCCCGGTTCTACAGAAAAAGCTGGGGCTTCTGGACCCGAGTGGCGCCCCATATCAAGTCGCCCAACCGGCGCGAAAGCTTCCTCGCCTACTTTGGGCCTTTGTCGCTGTTCCCGCTGCTGGGTTTTTGGGCGCTCGGGCTGATTTTCGGATTCGCCTGCGTGCAGTACGGAATGGGTGAACACCTGACTCTGGGCAACGAAAAAATCACGTTCGGAAAAGTCGTCTATCTAAGCGGCGAAACCTTCTTCACCCTGGGCTACGGAGATATCACTCCCAACAACGCCGCCGCCCGCGCCCTGGCCGTCATGGAATCGGGCATGGGCTTCGCCTTCCTCGGAGTCGTAATCGGATATGTCCCCGTCATCTACAACTCGTTTGCCGCGCGCGAGACTGAGATTTCGCTGCTTGATGCCCGCGCCGGGTCACCGCCGAGCGCCACCGAGTTTCTCGGCCGCTTGGGCTGCTGTCCCGATCAGAAAGTGCTCGACGATATTTTTCGCGATTGGGAGCGCTGGTGCGCCGATCTTCTATCGAGTCAGATATCGTATCCGGTGCTGCTCTTCTTCCGCTCGCAGCACGGCAATCAATCCTGGTTGGGCGCGGTCACCGTCATGCTCGATGTTACGTCGCTGGTCATGACCGGCGTGGAAGGCATCCACCCCGACCAGGCCAAGCTCACCTTCGCCATGGCGCGGCACGCCGTCGTCGATCTTGCCCAGGTGGCGAATGCCGAATACAGTCCCCATGATCTCGACCGCCTCACCGCAGCCGATCGCGCCCGGCTGAAAACCGAACTGGCATGGCGCGGCGTGACCCTGAGCGCGGCAAAAAATAAAGATCAGGACAAAGACGAAGCGAACGCCGACGCGCCCGATCGTTTAAACCAGCTTCGTGAAGTTTACGAACCCTATCTGCACGCCCTCAGCCGCCGCCTGTTGATGACGCTGCCGCCATGGATCCACAACACTCGCATCAAAGATAACTGGCAGGGCGGCCCGTGGGATCGTGCCATCCAAGCGCGGGCTCTCGAACATCCCGGCCATCCGACCGACGATCACTTCTGAGAGGAAGAAAAACGGCTGGCAGATTTCTCCTGCCAGCCGCTCGTATTGATGATCGGGTCATCGGGTGATCGGGCCATCTGATCATCGAAAGTCAAAGGCCTTCGAACTTCGATGGCCCGATGACCCGATGGTCAGATGACCCGATCAGCTCTTAGCGTCCGCGTGCCCCGCCGCCGTGGAACCCACCGCGAGAGCCTCCGCGGGCTACGAAGCCGTGTCCCACCGGACCATGCCCCACATAACCGCGTCCCGCAAAGCCACGTCCTTCAAAGCCGTGACCGTAGTAGCCGCGTCCCCCGTATCCGTGTCCCCAGCCGCCGTGGTACCAGGGGCCTGCGCCGATAAAGATCCCGTTTACGAAAAAGCTCGGGCCGTAGTATCCGTAAGGCGCGCAAGCATACGGATAGTCTGGGTAATAGCCGTAAGCGCAAACCGGCGGCCCAGCCACATAACCGGGACCAACGCCGATTCCTACTCCGACCCTGACTTGCGCTTGCGAGTACGCAAGCGGCAAGGTCAGTAAAGCCAGCAGTGCTACATATCTCAGGTATTTCATAATGAACCTCCCTTTCGTTCCCTCGGCGATTCGCGCTTGCGATTCGCCAGAGCATGAGGTCCTTCAGCTTTCTGTTTTCTCTGAAGCGCCTACACATTTGAACTCGGATGAGCAAGAAAAGTTGCGCCAAGACGAGTGGCTGATTTCAACCATCCTGCGTGAAATCAACCAGTTGCAACGAATCGGCCGGCTCAGCCGCGCCTAGTCAATCGCGACTTTACAGATTGCTGAAAAGCCTGATTTTGGTCTTGCCTTTGGGTGGCGCAGCGGTTTACCGCTGCGATAAACGCCTTGTTTTCAGTGCCGGCTTTAGCTGTGAAGTTTCAATAGGTTGTTGTC
>JBAWFQ010000146.1:0-40977 GCA_049592035.1 Terriglobales bacterium | reverse complement strand
TAGAAGTCGGTTTGCGCGCGCGTGCGTAAACCAACTTTTTGCGCAACATCTGCCGGAAGGCTCTCCAGTAATTTGGTTCCGTCCGGAAAAAGCACAACCGGCAGACTCGTGGCCTCCTCGCCCAGAGCCTCTAGAATGCGCTTGGTTTCCGGGTCGTTCGCCGAAGTTTCCACGTCGATCCACTGATAAGGCACACGATTGCGCGCCAGGAAGTCACGCAACTCATACGACCGGGGCGACCACCGGGTCCCCAGAACTCGTATCCCCTGAAACGCCGGCCGGTAGGAGGCTTGCCAGTCATCGAGCAGATCATTGAGTTGCGGATACAGATGCTCTGAAGGGGGATCCCACGGTTTCAAAAAAAAGTAGTTGATGCTCGCCTGATTAATGGCGCTGATCGCAGCATTCGTGTCGGCATAAGCGGTGAGCAAAGCGCGCTTAGCATCGGGAAAAACGTGCATTGCTTCCTGCAAAAAGGCGACCCCGTCCATCTTAGGCATGCGCTGATCCGCCAGCAGCAAAGCCACGGCGTCGTTGCGCACCTTTAGCTGCTTCAACAAATTCAGGGCCGCCTCGGGAGAATCGCTCCCGATGACGCGATATTCCGCACCGTACTCGGAGCGCAAATCGCGTTCGATCGCCCGCAAAACATCGGAGTCGTCATCGACACTCAGCAAAATCGGTTTCGGCATGATCGTTCTCAGCGACTGTTCTCAGGCTTAATCGTTGCGGGGGTGCGCCCACGTTTCGCACATGTTAATACAGTCCCCGAAGGCCTGCTGGTACGTTGCTCCTTTTTGGAGAGGCATGTGTAACTTTTGATGCCGCTCCACGTCTCATAGATGCGCCCCAGGGTTCCGGGGCGGCGTCAATTCGAACCTACCAGGAGAAAATTTACATGAACAAGATGATTCGCAGGTTGATCGCAATGTCTCTTCTGTCCCTGTCTCTTGCGGCTTTTGCGCAGTCGAGCGACACCATGAAGCAAGACAACATGAAGCACGACGACATGAAACAGGACCAGATGAAGAACGATCAAATGAAGAACGATCAGATGAAAAAGGACGCGAAGTCCAAAAAGACCAAGAAAGACAAGACCAAGAAAGACGAGATGAAAAAAGACGACAACATGAAACACGATGACAGCATGAAGCAGAACTAATCCTCGCCTGCGTGCCTCAGGTTCGAGTTCAGGGTAGCTGGTGCGGGCAATATCACCGGCTACCTTGACAATCCCGCCAAATACCCAGCAAGGTGTCATGCTGACAGCAAGGTGTCATGCTGAGCGAGGATTGAGCTTCGCAACGCGAAGCTCAACCGCAGTCGAAGCACCCCTGCCCCTCCACTGCGGCAAATCGATCAGGATGTCAACCGAGCCACACTGCCCGGACATTACGCACTGTTCCCCACGACCAAGGCTTGACGATTGCCAGCGGCACCATCAGGTCAGGCCTTCAGATACTTCTTCAAACAGCGCACGCAAGGCGCGTACCCCTCTCGCATCGCTTCCCGGGCCTGGATGATCTGAATGTGTGCTTTGTCGTGAATGAAGCGGCACCCAGGCACGTGAAACGTTTTCCCACCCGTCGAAACCACTACCAACATATCCGGGGGCACGCCGCGGCCAGGCTGGGCGTGCTCCGAACGCAACGCGGGCCGGCTGAACACAGAAGACCTGGCGAGTTCGAAGCTGCCCGCAACCAGGATTCCCGCGGCAACAGCGACCATCCATCCGAGAAAGGTTCGTCGGTTACCTGGCATATTCTCCTCCAGTCTCCGATGCAACCGATGGCTGAATCCCAAAGGCACTTCGACCATCCGTTCGTCGCCATACAACTCCACCACATTGCGCATGCCGTCGAGCACCGCGGTGCAGCGTTTGCAACCGAGGATATGCTCTTCCATGGCAGAGCGCAGGTTCGCATCGACCTCACCATCAAGGTAGTTCGAAATTTCCCGCCACACTTGCTCGCAGCTCACTACCATGGCTTCGTCCCCTTAGAAAAAGACAGCTTACTGGCCCAGTTCCCGCCGAGCCCCGGCGCCAGCAGATCGCGCAGCATCAGCCGTGCCCGCAGCAAGCGCGTCTTGACCGATGCGGTTGAAATCCCAAGAATTTTGGCAGTCTCTTCGATGCTCAAATGCTGCATATCGCGCAGCACAAAAATCTCGCGGTATTTCTCTCCCAGCGAGGCCAGTGCTTCGCCCAGCTTCTGCCGGACCTCCTTGCGTTCCAGGGTTTCCAAAGGAATTTCGCGCCAGTCGGCAAAATCGCGCGGAGTATAGTTGCCTTCCTCGTCCTTCCGGTCAACGATCGGCTCCATAACGTTGGCGTGTTGCTTCCGTCTCCACATATGCGCCTCGTTGATGGTGATCTGGGTGAGCCAGGTGCTGAAGCGCGCCTCCGCACGGAACTGCCGGATGTGCTTAAAGGCCTTCAGTATCGCCTCCTGGGCCACGTCTTCGGCATCCGCTTCATTGCGCAAAATGGCAAAGGCCGCGGCATACACGCGCCTTTCGTACGGCTGGATCAGCTCGTAGAAAAGATCGTGCTCGCCGTTCCGGATACGCTGGATCAGCATTTCTTCGTGGAATGGTTTCGCTGAGCCTTCCCGCGAACTCACTTCTTCCGGCATCGCCCCTCACCGTAAACACACTGCACCCGCACGCTGTTACTCTTCTGTTCGGTATTCCGGGTCCTTCTTCCATCCTGTCAACATCGAGACGAAATTACTCCAGCCATGGAGCACCACCATCACCAAATGTCCAAACACAAACGCCAAAATCGCCCACATGATCAGGAAATGCCACAACCGCGCCCAGTGGAATCCGCCCATTAGCCAAGCCAGCCAGGAAAACTGCACTGGCTTCCACACGGCAAAGCCCGTCACCACCGACAGCACGCCCAGCCCAATCGCAGACGTGTACGCGTGCTTCTGGAGCGGGTTATAAGCTTCGTGGACCGGTGGCTTAGGTCCGAAGAGAAAGTAGTGCCGCACCATCGGCCACACTCCCGGCAGATCGCGGCGTACAAAGAGCACCTGCTTGTAATTCCCGCTGAAAATCTGGTATCCGAGATACAGCAGTCCGGTCGCGATGTAGATCCACATGAACGTGAGGTGCCACTGTAGCGCGCCGCCGAGCCATCCGCCGAGCGCAAACGCTTTCGGCCAGTTGAGCAGATCTTTTTGCGGAATCTTCGCGCCAAAGCTCGGGAAAGCCCGGAAAATCTGCAGCCCGCTGCCAACCATTACGAACAGCGCGACCGCGTTCACCCAATGGCAAAGGCGAACCACAAAAGGATGTTCATAAACCGCGATGGTCTCCTCGCCCGTCTTCACGTCTTCGATTGCAATTGCGCGCGTGGCCATTGTTATCTCTCCGGGCTACAAACTATAAAATTCCGAATAGCCTTGATCTTCCCAGTAGCCGGCCTTTTCGAGTACATGGCTCACCTTGAGGTCGGTAAGATACTTCGCCTGCTTGTAGCCAATCTTCGTGGGAATGCTGAGACGCAACGGAGCGCCGTGCTCGCGGGTGAGCGGCATGCCGTACATTTCATAGCAGAGCAAAGACTGCGGATGAGTCGCGGTGAGCATGTCCAGCGACTCGTAATAATCATCCGCGCATTCGACGGTCAAGAAGCGCGCCGTCGGGTCGGCGCCAATCATCTTGAGAAAGTCGGAGACACGAACACCACCGAACTGCCCAATCACGTCCCATCCCTCAACGCAAACATGCCGCGTGATCTGCGTGTACTTGGGCAAAGCCTGAATCTGCGCGAGCGTGTAATCTCCCGGTTTCTGCACCGCGCCGCTCACGGTGAGAGTCCACTTGTCGAAATCCACTTGCGGATCCTCGACGTCGTAGCCGTTAATCGGAAATTTATCGAACGGCGTCAGTTCCGACTCATCAAACGTGGGCGCCAAATGCCCGGAGCGGAAAAGCCGCGCCGAAGCCCAATCGCTGAAGCCAAGCCCGCCCTTGAGAAGCGGCGTCTGCAGTTGCGGAATGGCAAAAGCGCCTAGCGCCAGCACCGGAGTGAGTTTCAACAACTCACGCCGGCTGATGGTTTTGAACTTGCGGCTGTCGATCCGTGATTGCATAATGCCCCCTTGGCAGACGACAAGAGACAGAGATTATATGTGATTTGCGAGCCCGCCAAAGGTTACAACCACAGCCCAACCGGAATCTACCTCAGCATCGGGCATTGCAATTGCAACCGAACCACACACGGCTACCACCATCAGTTAGACTAATGGCAAGCGCTCCAAGTATTCCGGTTTCAAGAAAAGCACGAACCGAGCAAGTTGAAAAGGAAATCCATGCCCCTCGCCCAGGATGACGTTCTAAGCGCACTCAAGCAGTGTTACGATCCCGAAATCCCCGTCAACATCGTCGACCTCGGTCTGATCTATGCCATCCGCTTCAACGACCTACCCGAAGGTCAACAGGATGTCACCGTCGATATGACGCTAACCGCCCAAGGCTGCCCGGAGCACGTCAACATCAGCGCCCAGGTCAAGTCCCGCGTAGAGCAACTGCCCGGCGTCCGCAACGCCACCGTCAACGTAGTCTGGGAGCCAGCCTGGACTCCCGAGCGCCTAAGCCCCGAAGCCCGCAAACAACTGGGCATCGACTAAGGTCGCTGCTCGTCGCCTGGCATTCGTCGTTCGGTATTCGCTGTTCGCCCATGGCGTCGCTGGCAGGTGAGAAGCGAACGACGAACAGCGAGACGCGCATCTTAATACTCGCCCAGTTCCTCAAACGCCCGCGCGGCGCGGTTTTCCGCCAACTCCTCAATCTTCGTCCCGATCTTCATCGCCAAATCCAGAAACCGCGTTCCCTGCCGCACATACGAAGGCAACTCTTCGCGAATCCGCACGAACGTCTCCGGATACTCGGAAGCCAGCACGGCCAATCCCACGCTTCCCACCAGCACCGCCGCCGGACGTCTCCCCTTCAGCACCAGGATTGCCGCCGTCCCTGCCGTTCCCGCAATCACCGCCCGCTTCCAGTTTTCCATGTCCTCTCCTGACGCTCGTCTGACGTCGCATCAAACGCCGCAGATCTATGGCACGCAACACTAGCAGGATTCTAAACCAAACTTCGTGCTGTATACTGCCGCCGACACTCGAACAACCACGCCTATGATGCGATTTCGAATACTTCCGTTTCTAGCCATTCTTCTCTTTGCCGGCACTCAAGCCTCAGCCCAAGCCAAGCCTCGAGCCCGCGATCTGGGCGTCCCCTTTGATGGCACACCCGGCGCAAATAACGCCATTACCGACGTCAAAGGCGTTGAGGTAGGCCACACCACGCTCATCTCCGGCACCGGCAAACTTAAAGTGGGAGAAGGTCCTGTCCGCACCGGAGTAACCGCCATCCTCCCGCGCGGTCGTGACGCCAACGACGCGGTCTTCGGCGCCTGGTTCACGCTCAATGGCAACGGAGAGATGACCGGTACTACCTGGCTGGAAGACTCCGGCTTTTTAGACGGGCCCATCATGATCACCAACACTCACAGCGTAGGCGTGGTGCGCGACGCCGTCATTGCCTGGAAGGTGAAACGCGGAGAGCCCGACACCGAAGACTATTGGTGGTCCCTGCCCGTGGTAGCCGAAACCTGGGACGGCTTTCTCAACGACATCAACGGATTCCACGTAAAACCCGAGCACGTCTTCCAGGCGATAGACTCCGCCCACAGCGGCCCGGTAGAAGAAGGAAACGTAGGCGGCGGAACCGGCATGATCTGCAACGAATTCAAAGGCGGCATCGGAACTTCCTCCCGTGTGGTCGATACGAGGGAGGGCCCCTACACCGTGGGCGTGCTCGTGCAATGCAACTATGGCCGCCGCAGCCAGCTTCGTATAGCCGGCGTTCCCGTAGGCAAAGAGATTCCCGAGCATCCTGCCTACGGCAACGACGTAGGCTCCATCATCATAGTAATCGCCACCGACGCCCCACTAATTCCGCCCCAGCTCAAGCGACTGGCCCGCCGCGCGAGTCTCGGCCTGGGCCGCAACGGCAGTTACTCCGGCGATGGCTCTGGAGATATCTTCATATCCTTCTCTACCGCCAATCCAAAAGCCGCGTCTCCTAAAGGAACCCGCGACCTGAAAATGCTTCCCAACGACAGTCTTGATCCGCTCTTCCTGGCCACAGTCCAATCCACCGAGGAAGCCATCGTAAACGCCATGGTAGCCGCCGAAACCATGACCGGCATAGACGGCCACACCGCTATAGCTCTGCCCCACGACCGTCTGCGAGAGGTGCTAAAGAAATACAACCGACTGGCCAAATAAGCTGAGAGTGAAAATGACACTTAGGGACAGACGCCTCGTCTGTTCAGCCGAGAGAAGCGGGGCGTTACCTTCGTTCCGCAAATCGCGACCCAAGCCCGCACGGAGGGCGCTACAATCGAATCAGTGAAAGCCTACCGCATTGAGCGCATCAAGAACGGAATGAAGTTCACCTGCACGCACTGCGCCCACAGCGTGAGCACGCTCGATTTCGATGCGAAGGTCGGCAATCTCCGTACCCAGGCCGCAACCGCAATCAACCTACACGCCGCCCAAGCCCATTCCGAACCCGCGATCACTTCTACCTACGATAGTCAGCAACGCACGTGGCGCTAGGTCGGCCTCTTTTAGTGATCTTCCGTTTATTTAGCGAGGGGTCCGGGTTGTATCCCTTCACCCAGCACAAAGCTTGATCCCACACTGCCCACAACTGCCGCTGCTCGCGGCAGGCCGAGACGCTCCCGAATGCGATACACGGCTTCGATGCCCGTGCAATGTGCGCCCATCAGATTTGCCACTTTGAAGTCTTTCAGGTTATCGGCAGTCCAATTCAACTGCTCATCCGTCGCCGGGAAAAGGTGCAGTCCACCGATGACTGCCTCTACTGGCTGGTCGGGAAATTTCGATCGCGCAAACGTGAGAATGTTGATGATCCCTGCGTGCCCGCAGCCAGTGACCACCACCAATCCTTCCGGCGTGTTGAGCACCAGGGATTGATCCTCGGGGATTGTGTCCTCAACCAATCCGGCTGGCGTCTGTACTTTTCCGCTGACACTCCAGTTGCGTTCTGGGTACTTGCGCGGTACCGGGCCTGTGAGCCAAGCGCCCGGAAAGATTTCCGCCGCATCTTCTTCCTCGATGAATTTCCCTCCAGTCGCTTCGTACTCTTTCTTCAGTGCGATCATCTGGTTCCCTTCGCCTTGTGGCGTCGGCCGGCTGTAGAAGATGCCGCGTGCAACATAAACCACCGACAATGCCGATGGATTTCTTTTCATCATCTCTTTTCGAAGGGTCATCAGCCCGCCAACGTGGTCCCAGTGATTGTGCGTAAGGATCACTTCTTTAACGTCGGACAAGTCGATTTTCAAGTCACGCGCGTTTTGCATCACGTTATCCGGATGGGCTCCCGTATCCAGCAAAACGCGATGACCGTCTGCCTCGATCAGCGCGGAAAATCCCCACTCTCCCACGCCCGTCGTACTGCCTACCAGCATGGTCGAAAGTAGAGTCACCTTGAGCGCGTGAATCTGTGGAGGGGCGTTCGGAACGTTCGCTGCAGGACTACTCTGAGCCTCGACTCGCTCCACGCTCACAGTCGAAAGCGCGATCAAAACCGTAAGAATGAACATCCAGTGCAGATGCGAAAGGTTGTACATAGGTCGGCACTCCGATCAGAACTAATTCTTAACCGCCCGATCCGTAATCTCAAGCCCCTTATCAATAATCGCGAACGCCTCCCGCATTTGCTGCTCAGTGATGCACAGCGGAGGGTTGGTGAAAAAGCTATTCCAACGAACGAAAGTGTAGAGCCCGTTCTCCCGGAAGAATTTCCCCAGCGCAACCATCTCATCGGAAGTGCCATTAAAAGGAGCCATCGGTTGCCGCGTCTTGCGGTCCCGAATCAACTCGACAATACCAAACAGGCCGATCGAACGCACAGCGCCCACCGATGGGTGTCTCGTCTGCAACTCCGACCCCAGCGCTTTCATGATCGCGCCCATCTTCCGCGAATTCTCGATCAATTTGTCTTCCTCGTAAACGCGAATCGTAGCCAGCGCCGTAGCGCATCCCATCGGATGGCTGTTATAAGTAAGTCCTCCGTAGAAGACTTTGTCGTCAAAGTGCCGAGCGATATGTTGCCGCATACCAACAGCGCCCAGAGGAATGTAACTCGACGTAAGTCCTTTAGCCATGCATATTAAGTCAGGGACAACCTTCCAGTGATCAACCGCAAACCATGCGCCCGTGCGCCCAAAGCCCGACATCACTTCGTCGGCGATCATCAGAATGCCGTACTTGTCGCACAGTTGGCGCACCCCTTCAAGATATCCATCGGGCGGAACGAGAATGCCATTGGTTCCGGTAACGGGCTCGAGAATAAAGCCCGCAATCGTGTGCGACCCTTCCAGTTGAATGGTCTCTGCGATCAGCGCCAGTGAGGACTCCGCCGACTCCCAGCCGCGTTCAATCCCGTGATAAGGATCAAGCACCCGCACCACGCCCGGAATTCCAGGCTCAACCGTCCAGCGCCGAGGATCGCCCGTTAGGCTGATGGCGCCCGCCGTAGCCCCGTGATACGAGCGATAACGAGCAATGATCTTATGGCGCCCAGTGTAAAAGCGTGCGATCTTGATGGCGTTCTCGTTCGCTTCCGCGCCACCGTTCGTAAAAAAGAAGGTGTCAATATCGCCGGGCGTAATCTCCGCCAGTTTGGCCCCGAGTCGGGCCCGCGGTTCAGTGGCCATGAACGGATTGGCATAAGCGAGCGTCGAAGCCTGTTCGCTGATCGCTCGGATGACGCGCTCATCGCCGTGTCCGATGTTGACCGACATCAACTGGCTGTTGAAGTCGATAAAGCGCTTCCCTTCCGGAGTCCAAAAATAAATGCCCTTTGCCCGCGCCACGGGGATAGGATCGACCTTGGACTGCGCAGACCACTCAAACAACGTGTGTTTCTTAGTAAGATCGACCATCTCCTGGCCGGTCATCGCGGGAACCGTAGTTAAGGTAGTCATAGAATCTCGAGAACGTCGTCACAATGTTTGGACAAACTAAGTCTCCTCGGCAACCCAACAAAGCAGCCGCCTCTACGTCAGTTGTGCCGTCAATGCGCCCTTCTTTTCGGTAACATGTGCCAGCGCAGCTTCGAGCACATCCATCGCCTCGTCCATTTGTGCGTCAGTGATGACCAGCGGCATGAGCAAGCGAATCACGTTGCTGTACGATCCAGCCGTGATCGTGACCAGGCCATGCTCGTAACAGTATTGTGACACTTGCGTGGTTTCCGTGTCCGCGGGCTGGCGGGTACTCTTCGAGCGCACAAGTTCGAGCGCCTGCATGGCGCCAAGTCCGCGAACGTCTCCAACCAGTTCAAACCGCTCCTGCCACTTCGTCGCACGTCTGCGAAAACGCTCGCCCAGCACATTGGCGCGTGCACAGAGATTTTCTTTTTCGATGATGTGAAGCACGGCCAGCGCCGCTTCACAAGCTGCAGGATTGCCCCCAAACGTCCCGCCGAGCTGACCAACACCAGGCGAATCCATGATTTCTGCGCGTCCCGTGACCGCGCCCATAGGCAGGCCCCCCGTGAGCGATTTGGCCATCGTGACCAAATCGGGTTCGAGTCCCAGTCGCTCGCAGGCAAACATGGCGCCAGTGCGCGCGAATCCAGTCTGCACTTCATCGGCGATCAGCAGAATTCCGTGCTTGCGGCAAATCGCCCCAAGGGTCGGATAAAACTCGGCCGGAGGAGTTACAAATCCGCCTTCGCCCAGAATCGGCTCGACCATCACCGCCGCCACCGATTCCGCCGCCACCACTCGCTTGAATGTATCTTCAATGTGCCGCGCGCAGTAAACATCGCACGACGGATAGTTCATGGAATAAGAGCAGCGGAAGCAATACGCATAAGGAACGCGATACACCTCGGCCGGAAACGGCTCAAATCCAGCCTTGTAAGGATGCGTCTTACTGGTCGCTGCCATCGCCATATAAGTGCGCCCATGGAACGCATCCTCAAAGCAAATGATCGCTTGCCGCTTCGTATAGCAGCGCGCAATCTTAATGGCATTCTCGACGGCTTCCGCTCCCGTGCTCACAAGTATGGTCTTCTTGGGTCCCTTGCATGGAACCAGCGCGTTCAGCTTCTCGCAGACCGCAATGTAGCTTTCGTAGGGCAACACGTTGAAGCTCGTGTGCAGAAAGCGATCGAGTTGGCGGCGCACAGCGTCAACCACAGCCGGTGCGCGATGCCCAGTGTTGACGCAGCCGATGCCGCCGGCAAAATCAATCAGTCGGTTGCCATCAACATCCTCCACGACCGCCCCTTCAGCCTTGGCCACGAAAACCGGAGTGGCATGAAAAGCAGCCTGCACAACGGATGCATCGCGCCGTTTCATAAGTGCCTGCGAGCGTGGTCCGGGAATAGGTGTTCTTAGTTGAATGGTAGACATAAGTCAGTTCTCAGTACCAACCAATCGGAGCCTCGTTCAGATTGATGTACACCTGTTTAGTTTCAAGATATTCTTCGATGCCCCACGGTCCAAGTTCACGCCCGAAACCGGACTGCTTGTAGCCGCCCCACGGCGCTTCCACATAAGTCGGCTGCATATGGTTCACCCATACGATGCCCGCGCGCAGCGCCTTCACGGTCCGTATAGCTTTAAAAATATCCCGCGTCCAAACCGCGGCGGCCAGCCCGTAGGGCGTGTCGTTAGCAATCTTCAGCGCGTCCTTTTCGTTCTCGAACGGAATCACAGTCGCCACCGGCCCAAAGATTTCTTCGCGCGCGATGCGGGCGCTGTTATCGACGTCATAGAAGATAGTGGGCTGAACATAATAGCCCTTCGCGAACTTATCGGCGCGTCCGCCGCCGGTTGCAATTTTAGCCTCCTTTTTGCCAATGTCGAGATAGGAGCAAACGCGATCGTATTGTTCTTTCGATACCAAGGCTCCCATCTTGGTTTCGCGCTCGAGCGGCGGGCCGATCTTTATCTTCTTCGCCTTCTCGGTCATGGCCTCAACAAACTTCTTATAAATCGATTTCTGGACAAGCACGCGGCTGCCCGCCGAGCACACTTCCCCCTGATTGATGAAGACTCCGAACAGCGCCCCGTCGATCGCCGCTTCGAAATCGGCATCGGCAAAAAAGATGTTGGGAGACTTGCCGCCCAGTTCCAGCGTCACGCGCTTCACCGTATCTGCGGCTTCCTTTACAATGATCTTGCCGACCGCGGCCGAGCCAGTAAATGCAATCTTGTTCACGTCCGGGTGTTTAACCAGAGGCGAGCCGCAGCTTTCGCCGAAACCAGTAATCACGTTAACCACACCCTTTGGCAGCCCAACTTCGTCGAACCACTTCGCAAGTTCAAGGGCGGTGAGCGGAGTTTGTTCGGCGGGCTTGAGCACACAAGTGCAGCCCGCAGCCAGTGCCGGAGCCAGTTTCCAAGCGGCCATCATCAACGGATAATTCCAGGGAATGATTTGCCCGGCAACGCCCATCGGTTCTTTCAGCGAGAGGCTCATCGCGTTGTCAGGAACGGGGTTCACATAGCCGACGACTTTCGTCGCCAGCCCACCGTAGTATTCGAGGCATGTCGCCACATCATTAATGTCATACTCGGCCTCAACAATCGGTTTACCCGAGTTACGGCATTCGAGTTCGGCAAGCATGGCCAGGTGTTGGCGCACCTTCTCGGCCAGTCGAAAGAGGACACGTCCGCGCTCCTGCGCCGTCGTGGTCGCCCACGGACCCTCTTCAAACGCCGCCTTGGCGGCCGCGACCGCCCGGTTCACATCCTCTGCATTTGCATCGGGAACCTGAGCGATCACCTCCTCGGTGGAGGGATCGTAAACAGGGAACGTCTTGCCCGACTTACTTCCCACCCACTCTCCGTTAATCATCATCGAGTAAGTCTTGACATCAGTCGTAACACCACCAGGCATAAGACCTCCAGCGAATTGCACTACAACATATAATCGAACCGCACTTCGCTTCTGTCAGACCCGAGCGGCTTGCGGTTCTTTCAACCGTCCGTACACGAAGAAGAAAAACACAGCCAGTCCTATGAAGAATAGCGTGCCGCCAAACATCCACAATTCGTATGACCACAGCGACGTGATCTGCTGCGCCGGGAAAAACGCAAGCGCTATGCCTAGGATCGTAGTGAGCAGCCCGCTTGATCCCGCCAGGAACATCGTAATGCGGCTGTATTGACCGCGCGGCACGGCCTCGATAACGGAAAACCTCAGCAGCGCGCCAAACATATACACGAATGGAACAAGCTGCAGCACAACCGCCAGCGAAAGCAGTTTTTGAAAAGTTTCCTGCACGCCCGCGCCGATAAAATTCATGATGACAAGAAACGCGGAAACAATAGCCTGCACGATCAATGCGGCATACGGTGTGGCATAGCGCGGGTGAACCTTACCGAGCCAGGATGGCATGTAAGAATCGAGGCCCGCGACAAAGGGAATGCGTGCAGAGCCACCCATCCATGCGGAACCAATACCGGCGATCGAGAAGCTGAGCATGAGCGCAAAAGGTATGGTGATCCAGACGACTCCGACGCGGCCCGCCATGTGGCTGACAGCCTGAACGATCCCCTGAAGAACGTTAACGTTCTTTCCGACAGCAATCAGAAGAGTAAGTGTAGCGCCGAGATACAGGGCGCCAGATAGGACTCCGCCCCAGGCAACTGCGCCGGGAAGAGTGCGGCCCGGATCCTGGATTTCGTCTCCCATGACCGAAGCGAGCTCGAGGCCGACCAGACCGAAACAAATGACGCCGAAAGAGTTGAGCACGAAGCGTGGGTTGGCCGGAACCCGGAAATCCGCGACAGTGATGTTGCTGCCAAAGCGCAACCAGATCACCGCACCAAGACCGATGAGGACCGCGGCCGCGATAAAAGTTCCGATGGCTCCGAGGTTGTTGATCCACTTGCCGACGCCGAGGCCAACAATATTAAGAATGGTGAGTAATGCCAGCAGCACGATCGACGTAGTAAGCGCGAAAGACTTGTTATCGGCAAGTGTAGCGTGGCTGGGACCGAGGACAAAGACAGATACGCCTACGAAGTAGAGCATTACAGTCGGTACATAAAGCATGTTATTCGTCCAGTAACACCAGCCGGAAAGAAAGCCGTGAAAATCACCGAATACTTCTTTCGCCCACAAATACACGCCGCCTTCGCCAGGGTAGCGATGCGCCAATTCGATCACCGCGATCCCCTGCGGCCAGAAAAACAGCAGCAACGAGATGATCCACAGCCATACGGTCACGCCCCCGTTTGCCGCGATGCTGGGGACAACGTTGAGATTGAATACCGCAACCACAAACAACAACACCAGATCGCGGCGCCCGAGGACGCGTTTTAGGTGCGGTTGGCTGGGATTAGAAGTCATCGGATGATCGGATCATCGGATGATCGGGCCATCTGCCCGTCCGGATCTCGGATTTTCAATCACCCGATGACCCGACGGCCAGATGACGCGATCCCGTTAGTGTGCTGCGACGGCTCCCAACCGCTCATGCTGCGCAGCGGCCAGTGACGGGGCAACATCGGCGAATGCGGCCAGGTGCTTGTCGATATCGGCTTCATTGTGCTGCACGGAAATCGTCCACTGTTCGTCCCACCAGTACGGCTGACACATGACGCCGCGATTCACCATCCCGAACCAGTAATGCCGCCACAAATCGATGTCGATCGCCAACCAGTCGCGGTAATTGCGGACCTCTTTCGGATACAACATCAGCACACCGTTGGCCCCGGCGCTCGCAACGTAGCCCTGCAAGCCAACTTTTACAATTGTCCTCTTGTATCCGTCCACCAGCCTGTTACTAAGTGTCTCGACGCGCGTGTAGTTAGCCCGAGTAAGCACTTCGCGGAAAGTCGCTAGCCCCGCAGCCATTGAAATTGGGTTCGTGTTGTAAGTGCCGCCATGGAAGACTTTGTGGTCCGAAATCAACTTCATGACCCGCGCGTGCGTTCCGAAAGCCGCCAGCGGGAATCCCCCGCCAATCGACTTAGCCAGGCAGATCATATCGGGGATCACGCCAAAGTACTCCGAAGCGCCGCCCCAGCAAAGCTTTGCGCCAGTCTTGACTTCATCGAAAATCAGCAGTGCGCCGTGCTGGTCGCAAAGCGTCCGCAGTCCTTCCAAAAATCCCTTCTGCGGCATGCACATGCCAACGTTCATCATGATCGGCTCCAGAATCACGGCCGCGATCTCATTCGGATTCTCCCGGAAGCGCCGCTCCACCGTCTCCAGATCGTTGAAAGTCGCAATCGCAACGTTGGCCAAACTCGCCTTCGGCACGCCTGCGCCACCCGACACCGCTTTCGGATTCTTAATATCGCCGAGATCGTCTCCCGGCGGATGCGGCTTCACGCTCACCAGTGCCGCATCGTGCAGCCCGTGGTAGCCGCCTTCGAACTTGATAATCTTGTCGCGTCCAGTAGCGGCGCGCGCCAGACGAATCGTGTGCATGGTAGCTTCGGTACCGCTATTGCCAAAGCGGCACATCTCCACCGGAAAACGCGTGCAAATCTCTTCCGCCAGTTCCCACTCCATGTTGTGCGGCATCCCATAAGCCGTGCCCTTGTGCAGACGGCCTTCGACAGCCTTGATCACCGCCGGATGCGAATGCCCCGCCATGAGCGTGCCAAAACATAGATTGTGGTCGAGGTACTCATTACCGTCGAGATCGCGAAACGTGCTGCCCGACGCCTCCGCCACGAAAATCGGATACGGATCGTAAGCGCGATAATTACTGGCCACGCCCAGCGGTAGACGCTTCAGGTTTTTCTTATGCGCTTCGGCGGACTTCGGAGTGCGGCGCTCGAACGTGTCGAGCTCTTTTTGCAATGCGGGGTACATCGGGATCTCCATTAAGACTCAGGCCGGGTAGGCCATTAGATTGGTCCCGAGCGGCCGAGACCGCCCGGGGATTCGATATGTCTATTCTATTCTTTCGAACTCGTCTTCCGAACTAGAAGTACAACTTCAAAGCAAACTGAGCTAGACGCGGATCTTTGACCTGAGTGACCTGGCCAAACTGTGAACCGTCGGTGATGTTGCCGTCCGGGTTGTAGAACTGCGTGTGGTTGAAGACATTGAACAACTCGGCTCGAAATTCGAAGTGGGTCCGTTCGTTGACCGCAATGTTCTTGATGGCGGAAAAATCAGTTTCGCTGATTCCCGGTCCGCAGCAGATCGTGCGTGGCGCGTTGCCGACAGTACCGTTGATCCCGTTATTACTAAAAATCGTGCTGTTATTGAAATAGTAATTGCCGTTCGACTGCGGCCTTTGCCACGTAAATGGTGCGATCTGATTGGGCTCGCCCGGGAATTCAAAAGAAGCACTATTCATCAGTTCGAGGTCAGAGGAGGATGTAATGCGGATCGGAAATCCGGTTTGGTAAGTCGTAATTCCCGACACCCCCCAGTTATCGAGCAGTTTCCCGGTAAAGCCGCTGTATTTTCTAGCCGGCACCTCCCAGTAATAACTAATGACAAAGCGGTGACGCGCGTCGAAGAGCGACAGCGCGCGGTTGTGAGCGCCCGGCAGTGGATTCAATATCCCCTCGAAGCTGGAGGCTTCGTCAAGTGACTTGCTCCACGTGTAGGCACCGCTGAATTGGAGTCCGTGGGCAAACCGCCGCTCCACCGAAACTTGCAAAGAGTTATAGGATGAGGTGGCCACTGTATCCTGGGCCAGGATGCTGGTAAACACCGGAACTCCGTCAGCCGGACAGCCTGCGCCGGTAAACGGATTGCACTGGGGCGACGAATAACGGCGGAGGCCGACGAGATCCAGCCCCGCAAGCGACGTGCCGGCCGGGATGACGGTTGGCCCGTTCGGCCCGTAGGGAAGGTGGAACCCGCCGGCCGGCGCCACGGCACCTGCGGGAAAGATGAACTGCGAATCTTCGAGGAACGGCCCGCAAGTTCCAGCACCAAGCACCGTATTAATGTCCAGGCAAGTCTGGGGATCGGAATAATTGATATCGTGCGTCGCCAGCAAGCGATGCCCTTGCGATCCGACGTAGCCGATTTCCAGCTTGGTGTCTCTGGTTACTTCGTGCTGGATGGTGAAGTTGTATTGCGCGGAATACTGCGTCCGCATGTGCGGCTGGAAATCGCCGAACAGATCAATCGGCTCAAAGACCGCCCAATCCTGAGGGGTCCCTCGTTTCGGGCTGAGAACTCCGTTGAACGGATTGAGATAATTGGTCACACCGTCCTGGCCAAGAAAAGGCAGGTCAAACTGCGTCTCATTGACCGTGGTGCTCCCGCCAAACGGAGGCTCAGCGCCAAACTGGGCCAGCACCAACTGTTCGACCGGGTTATAGAAGAGTCCCCAGCCCGCGCGAAAGCTAGTCTTGCCGGAACTGCCCGGACTCCAGGCAATGCCAATGCGTGGAGCAAATGCCTTGTAATAGGTTTGTGTCATGCCCGGAGGAACGCCAGGGTCACCCGGGACGACCAATCCGACCGCATCTTGCGACGAGCAATCGGTGTTGGGACCTCCGCACGGGTAAACCGTAGACGATTGGCCGGGGCGGAACGTCTCGACGTGCTGGGCAACGTCCGCCAGTGGAGTGTTTAACTCCCATCGCAACCCGTAGTTCAGAGTAAGATTCGGCTTTATTTTCCAGCTGTCCTGCGCGAACAAATAGAGGCCCGTGTTGCGGACGTATTCCACTTGGGCCGATCCTTGTCCGTATTCATCGGGAAGTCCCAACAGGAAGTTCGGGTACAGATTCTCACTGCATTGCTGACTGAGCGTGCCGCCTCCAATGCAGGCCCCTGGGTCATTCGACCCTTCGCCGTAAAAGCTAAAGGTTCCGTTTACGTTGTAATAATAAAATTGGTTGAACTGCTGGCGGCGGACATCCACGCCAAACTTGAGCGTATGGTTGCCCTTTACCTTGGTCAGGCTGTCTGCCCACTGGAATGAATTCCCCGTCTGCGGAAGTTCCCCTTCCGAATTGTTGCCGAGGTCGAATCCTCCCGAAACGGAGATGGAGGGAAGTCCCTCGCGGACAGCACCAAGGAACGGATGTATGCCGTAGAGACTGCCGTTCGGATCAGTGGAGCCGTCGCCATAAAAACAAGGCGGAGTCCCAAGCACGCCCGTAAGCCAAGAAGGGGCCGGCGGGCAGGAGTTCTGCACCAGTTCGGTATTCGCTGGATGCTGGAATGTCTGTTGTCCCTCACGGTTGTAGTTGAAACGGGCCTCATTCACGGTGCTGTTGTTGATCGTCCAGGTGTGAGTGAAATTCCACTGTTGGAAGCGCTCCGCCACGATGCTTCCAAAGCCGGGGACGTCGGCACCGGTCAGTTCGAAGTCCGCGAATGGGTTCAGTGTGCGATCGTCATTGAAGTAGTAATAGATACTCAGGTTCTGCTTGTCATTGATCCGGTGGTCAATCTTAACCGTGAACTGGTCGCCGCGTACGGCCCGGGTTGGAACTGTGCTGATCAGATTAGAGGTGCCTGCTGCATTGGGAACAAATTGCAGCAGATCAACCGCGGTGGCGTCCATGCAAGCGAGTGGAATCTGGCCCGTGGGGAAGATGCTCGCATATGGCGCATTATCCGAAATCGTTCCGCCGCCAATAGCGGTGGTGGCCGTCTGACAGCCAGCGCGGTTTAGCAACATTGAGGAATTCGCCAGATTCCCGGTAAACGGCGTAGGTGCACCCGGGTTTACATCAGTGAAGTTGGCGACAATCTGCCCGTTCACCAAGTTGGCAGAAGACGGCCGTTCCTGCGCACTGGGCACGGTGACCGCTGGCGAAGGGATGCCCTGACGAATGCGCCGCCCTTCGTAGGAAGCAAAGAAGAATGTTCGCTCCTTCTTAATCGGCCCACCAAAAGTGCCGCCAAACTGGTTTTGATTGAACTGGGGCTTCCCGCAAGGAAGGCCATCTGCCGCCGTAAGGCAGTATTCATCGGCATTGAGCACCTTGTTGCGGAAGAACTCGTAGGTGCTGCCGTGCCAATCGTTCGTCCCTGACTTGGTAACCACGTTGACGACCGAACCTGAGTTGCGCCCATATTCCGCGTCGAAGGTATTGGTAAGAACGCGGAACTCCTGAATGCTGTCAGGCGAGGGCTGAACCGTGGGCAGGTTGACGAAGAGGTCGTTGGCGTCGCCGCCATTGACGCTGAAATTGTTCGCGCGTCCGCGGCCCCCGTTCACCGACACCGCGCCCGAGTTGTCACTTCCATAAACGAGCGTATTGCTGGAGCCGACGGTGGACATCACTCCGGGTTGCAATTGCAGAAGCTGATAGGTGTCGCGTGTGTTGAGCGGCAAATTCGCGACTTGCCGCGCGTCCATCACCGCGCCCAGTTGCGTGCTGCTGGTATCGACGAGCGGAGCTTCGGAGGTCACTTCGACGGTCTCTTTCGTCTCGCCGATCTGCAGGGACGAATTCAGCGTGATCACCTGGTTCAGGTCGACCACGATTCCCTTGCGCACGTTCGTCTTGAATCCTGCCAAGTCGAAGGAGAGCGTGTAGGTACCCACCGGAACCTGTGGGAAGCCATAGTCACCCGCGCCATTGGTCGTGCTCTCGTTGCTCACGCCAGTGGCTTCGTTGGTGAGCGTGACCTTCACTCCCGCCAGCACGGCGCCGCTGGGGTCGGCGACGCGGCCCAGGATGCGTCCGCCGGTGCCCTGGGCAAACATCATCGTGGAACAGATCAGGCACAGGCTCAGGGCCAAACTGAGCGAGATGAGCCAGCAAGACATCCGAAACCATTTTGAGGTCGGCATGGGGCAGATCCTCCGATCCGAGGGCAAATTTGTTAGATCCGATTCAGCTTGCAGGCAATGCAAACCTTGCTATAATCGCGCAAGGTTAGAGACTCCGCGTCCCTCTGTCAAGCGGAAAAATGCAATCCCCCGTAGCGCGACCAGCAGGCACATTCGGAAAAAACATGTCGAGTGACGGACAAGTTTATCTCAAAATCGGTGAGGTGGCCCGTGTAGTGGGAATTTCTCCCTCGGCGATTCGCGCCTGGGAAGCCTTGGGCCTGACTCGCCCACGACGCACCCGCAGCCAGTATCGTCTTTACACCCACGACGACGTGCGCCTGCTGAAAAAAGCGCGCTTCCTGCGCAAAGTCCGCGGTCTAAACGCTGCCGCCATCGTGCAAATGCTGAAACGCGAAGGCTCGATCAACCCTGCCGCCGGCAACGGCGCCGGCGCCATTGGTCCCCGACTGCGCCGATTGCGCACGCGCCGTGGTCGCAGCCTCGCTGAAGTCGCCGCCGCCGCCGGAATCTCGGTTGGCTTTCTCAGCGCGCTCGAACGCTCGCAGATGAGCGCCTCCGTCGGCACACTCCGCAGGCTAGCACGCTACTACCGCACCAACATCCTTGATTTTTTCGATGCGACGGAATTGAATACCCGATTGGTGCGCCCGCCCAAGCGCAAGGTGCTCGAAGCCGGTCCCGGTGTGCGCATGGAGTTGCTCGCCTGGGGCAACAAAGTCATGGAGCCGCACCTTTTTCGCATTAAACCAAAAGCGGGAAGTGGCGAGTCCTACGCCCACGAAGGCGAGGAGTTCCTCTTCGTGCTACGTGGAGAGCTCAAGATCGCGCTGGCTCGCGAGGAGTACCATCTGAAGCGCGGTGACAGTTTTTATTTTGAGAGTGCCACGCCGCATAGCTGGAAAAATCCCGGCCGCAGCGAGACCTGGCTATTGTGGGTCAACACGCCGCCGACATTCTGAGGATTGCATGAGGGAGAATAAATAATGTCGCGCAAATCGATATTCGCGCTGCTCGCGCTGTTCCTGATTGTCTTCACCGCATCCTGCGCCAGAAAAACTCCCACCCTCAACCTGCTCGTCTGGGAAGGTTACGCTGATCCTTCCTACGTGAAAGCCTTCGAAGAGCAGAACCACTGCAAAGTATCGGCTTCTTATATGGGATCGAGCGACGAACTCGTAGCCAAACTGCGCGGCGGCAGCTCGGGAAACTACGACGTGATCTCTCCCTCAAGCGATGTAGCCACCATGATTGCGACTTCCGATCTGGCTGCCCCGCTCGATCTCGGCAAATTGCCCAGTTACAACCAGCTTTCGCCGCAACTCACTTCGCTCTCGCTGGTCCGAGTGAAGGGCGAGGTCTACGGCGTGCCCTTCATGTGGGGCCCAGACCCGATGATCTACGACACCACCGCGTTCGCTCAACCTCCCGAAAGCTGGGCCGTCATGTGGGACCCGAAGCTGAAGGGCAAAGTTTCCGTCTGGGACGATCTTTCGACCGTCTACATGGCTGCGCAGGTGCTCGGCTACGACAAGCCCGATCCCGCTCATCTCTATAACATGAGCGATCAGGAACTCGATGCCGTCAAGAAAAAGCTGGTCGAGTTGAAGCCCAACATTCGCAAGATTTGGTCCACCGGTGGAGAACTCACCAACCTCTTCCAGAACCATGAAGTCGTAATCGCCATGGGCTGGCCGCTGATGACCAACCAGTTGCGCAAAAGCAACTTTCCGGTGGGCGAGACTATTCCCAAGGAAAATACCACCGGCTGGATCGATCACTTAATGATCACGGCGGGCAGCGAAAACAAAGATCTAGCCTACAAGTTTCTGGAATTCATGATCCAATCGCAGACGCAAAAAAAGGTCACCGACGTGACCGGCTACACGCCAGCCAATCCGCACGCCGCGCAGTTCATGACGCCGGAAGAAGTGAAGAGCCTGCACCTCGACGACGTGGACAATTACCAGAGGCGTCTATATTTTTGGCAAAATGTTCCGCGCCGCGCCAAGTACAACGAGATCTGGAACGAAGTGAAGGCCACGCAATAGCAATTGTGTCGCGTTCGTGTGGCCCCGGGCATTTGTCCGCGAAAACGTGTGCAGCGCTGAAATGCTAACCATGGCAACGACGTCAGAACCCGCAATCACAAGCACTAAGCCGGGCGCAGCATCTCTGCTCTCCATTCGCTCCATAGCCAAGCATTTCGGCAAGAACATCGTCCTCCGCGACATCTCGCTGGAAATCGCCGAAGGCGAATTCCTGACCATCCTCGGCGAAAGCGGTTCCGGCAAAACCACGCTGTTGCGAATTCTAGCTGGCTTCGAACATCCGACCTCCGGAGAAGTCTGGATGCAAGGCGAGCGCCTCGACACCGAGCCTCCCTATCGCCGCCGCGTGAACACCGTCTTCCAGCACTACGCCCTCTTCCCGCACATGACCGTAGAAGAAAATGTAGGCTACGGATTGGCGATCGCTAAACGTCCCGCAGCTGAAATCGAGTCGCGCGTGGCCGAAGCACTGGCCAAAGTCAAAATGTCGGCCTACGCCAAGTCGAAGCCCTCAAAAATCAGCGGCGGACAGCAGCAGCGCATCGCCCTGGCCCGCGCCTTGGTAAATCGTCCGCGCCTATTGCTGCTCGACGAACCGCTCTCCGCGCTCGACGCCAATCTGCGTCGCCAGATGCAGGTCGAACTCAAAGCCTTGCAGCGCGAGGTCGGCATCACCTTCATCTTCGTTACCCACGACCAGGAAGAAGCCATGGTGATGTCTGACCGCATTGCCCTGTTGCGCTCCGGAGAACTCGAGCAAGTTGCCAGCCCACGCGAAATTTACAACCGTCCCGCAACTTCCTACACCGCGCAATTCATTGGACACACCAATCTATTGCAAGCCGCGGTTCGCCAAGGCAAAGCCACCTGCGGCGCGCTGCAGTGGCGCACTTCCGAACCCGATGGCCCAGCCCTGTTCTCGCTGCGTCCAGAATGCATTCGCCCGGCCACCGCGGCGCAATCGGCAATCGGTGCTCCAGAGAAAAGCAACATGGTTTGTTTTCGCGCAACACTTCGCGATCAAGCCTTCCATGGCGCCACCGACCTTCTGCGCGTCGAATCCGATGCCGGACTCATCCTCACCATTCGCACCGCCAGCCGTGATCTGCCCAATTCCGACGCTGCGCTAGAGTTCGAATTCTCCGCCGCCGACGCCATCCCGGTTCGCGCAACCAGCCTCGGCTCTAATTCTAGTTCCAGTTTCAGCTCCAGTTCCAAGGAGCGGCGCTGATGTTTTCTCGAGCCTACCGCACCGCCATCACCGTGCCGCCGCTGGCTTGGGTTGCCGTATTTCTGTTAGTTCCCTACCTGCTGATGTTTTGCTACAGCTTCTGGTCGGTCTCCGAATCGGGCGCCATAGTTCATTCCTGGAATCTAAACAACTACCACGAACTCCTGTCGAAGCCCGTCTACTGGCAAACCTTGCTGCGCTCCATGTGGATTGCCGCGCGAGTAACGTTCTTCTCCATGCTCCTGGGCTATCCATTAGCCTACTTTCTATCGTTCCATGCCGGAGGCAGAAAAGATCTCTACTATCAACTGGTAATCATTCCCCTTTGGGTAAGTTATTTAGTTCGCGCCTACGCATGGAAAACAATTCTAGGCACCGACGGCGTATTGAACACGCTGTTGCAATATGTGCATGTAACCACTCATCCGCTGGATTTCCTGCTCTACAGTCCATTTGCGGTAGTCCTGACATTGACGCACATCTATACGCCGTTCATTTTCCTGCCGATCTACGCATCGTTAGAACACATCCCGCGCAATCTGGTAGAAGCCTCGCACGATCTAGGAGCCACGCCCCAGCAAACTTTCTGGCGAGTAATCTTCCCGCTCTCAATCCCCGGAGTGTTAGCTGGAGCAACCTTCGCCTTCGTCCTAAGTCTGGGAGATTTTCTAGCTCCCCTCTTACTAGGAGGCCCGAGCGGCATAATGATCTCGAACATAGTAGTAAGTCTCTTCGGAGCCGCCTATAACTGGCCGCTCGGAGCTGCGATCTCGCTCTGCATGTTGGCGCTGGTGCTGGCGCTGATTCTATTCTCTGAGCGATTGGAGAAGAAGTGGAGTTTCCAGTGAGCGCCGTCTGTTCCACAGAAGCCGGGTGCCCCATCCTTGCGCGCCCTTTGCGCAAGGATGGGATTCCACGACTATGTGCCCCATGGTTTGACTTTGCTCTGACTTTCCAAGGTGCAGCGGTATGAAGCGCGCTGCACCACAAACTCCGCGCGGGTTGACGGCTCACGCCCTACTGGTCTTCGCCTTTCTCTATCTCCCCATAGCCGTTCTAATCCTTTATTCCTTCAACGGACAGGGCGTAGGAGGCTTCCCTCCGCATACTCTAACCCTGAATTGGTATCGCATCTTATTCAACGACGCTCCCATCTGGGATTCCGTTTTAAATAGCCTGTTAGTAGCCGTAGCCGCCATGTTCATAGCGCTAGTCTTCGGAATCCCCGCCGCATTAGCGCTAGACCGCGCCCAATTCCCCGGCAAAGCCCTGTTCCGCCGCCTGGTCTTGTTGCCGCTGATCCTTCCCGGCATAATTACCGGCCTCTCGCTATTAATGCTCTTCCGAGTAGGAGAAATAAAACTAAGCCTGCTAACCATAATTCTAGGACACGGCACCGCCCTAATCTCCGTTGCCACCACCGAAGTCTTCGCCGGATTGCAAAAACTAAACCGCGCCCAGGAAGAAGCTTCGTTAGACTTAGGAGCGACTTACTGGCAAACCTTCTGGCGCATCACCGTCCCCAATCTAAAGCTTTCCATCATCGGGGCCGCGCTTCTGATCTTCACCCTCTCCATGGACGAAATCGCCGTAAGTTTCTTCCTGATCGGCCGCGACAACACGCTTCCGCTCGAAATTTGGGGACGGTTACGCCGAGGCATCACACCAGAGATCAACGCCATCTCCACCATTATTTTCATGTTCTCGCTGATAGCGATCGTGCTCTGGTATCGCCTGCGCACGCGGGCGGTAGTAACTCCCGAAGTTGGTGCGGAGTCGGTCGAGCCTGCGGGCAACCTCTAGTTCTTTTCCCCTCTTTGGAAGGATGGATTCCCGACAAGAATTGTGCAAACAGATGACACCACGTTGACAACCTATAAGACGCTGCAGACCTAGCATGTGATTGCAAGCTGGAGCGAAGAGAGGAATCGGTCAACGGCCGCCCGCTCTCGCGACTTACTCGATCTTTACTCCAGCTCGCACAATCCAAGGAGGGTTTTATGCAGCGTCACAAGATTGCGTTCACAATTTGCCTCGGCCTTGCGGTAATGCTGGTTTCGAGCACAGCCCTGGCGCAGTATTCACTTACGAATCTGGTTTCGAATCAGGTAGGAATGGCCAAGCACATCGACCCGCTGCTCGTAAACGCATGGGGGCTCGCGTACGGTCCCGGCGGAGCCTTTTGGATCAGCGATCAAGGCTCAGGCTGGTCGACACTCTACAACGGCAAAGGCGTCAAACAGAGCTTGGAGGTCTTGATTCCGTCGGCATCCGGCGCAGACACCGGTCAACCCACCGGAATCGTCTTCAACGGTTCGTCGGATTTTCAGTTGGGAGGGCAGAGCACGTTCTTCCTCTTCGCGACATTAGACGGAACCATCAGCGGATGGGCCCCGAAAACTAATTTCAACGACGCGATCATCGCGGTGAATAACTCGGCGTCAAAATCGCAATTCACCGGTCTCGCCATTACCAATCGGCCTTCGGGAAATCTTCTATATGCGGCCGACCTAGCCAACAACATTGTCGATGTGTACGACGGAAACTTCAACCTGGTCAATTCGTTTACCGACACCGCCCTGCCGCCGGGATATGCGCCTTTCGGCATTCAGGACATCAATGGATTGGTTTACGTCGCATTCGCCCAGGCCGACGAAGCTCCCGGTGGATACATCGACATCTTCGAGGAAGATGGAACTTTCGTAAAAACGTTGGCGCAGGGCAAGCCGTTGAATCAACCTTGGGGTTTCGCCGTGGCGCCCAAGAATTTTGGCAAATTGAGCAACACGCTGCTGGTCACGAACAACACGAACAGCGGAACCATCAACGCGTTTAATCTCGAGACCGGCCAGTTTGTGAGCACGGTCAGAGACACGAATGGAAAGGACATCGTCATCGACCAACTGTGGGGAATTGAGTTCGGCGGAGGATCGTCAAGCAACGGCCGCACGGACCAACTTTTCTTCACTGCTGGTCCGTCGAACAACCTGGCGGGGACGTTCGGTGTGATCGACTTAAAGTAGCGCAAACACTCGAAACGAAAGAAGAGGAGAATATCGCGAAGGCCGCCCGAGAGAAGGCGGCCTTTGCGCGTCTAGCGTTGCTGTTCATAAACCGAACTGTTGGGCGTTGGCTCGTCGTACTCGCGTCCATACTTGTTCTTATGCGCCATACCCTGACCTTTCGCCTGTGGAACTCGAATCACTCCCAGCGAGGAGGCATTCTCTGCGATCGTGATCTCCCGCGTAGATGGCTGCGTATTTTCCGGACCCATGCCCTCGCTCCAGACGTGCATTCTGTAGCGCCCATAAGGAACGCCCGTCAGCGCGATTTGGCCGTCCGCATTGGAAACGGCGTACAGCGGCGTTGTAAGAGTAATGATCACCGCGCTCATCTGGGGATGAATATTGCAGAAAATGTAGCTGATTCCTGGCCGATCGAAGCGCACCATGCGCGAGGTGCCGGCTTCGTACAGTCCAAGATCAAACCGCTTGCCTTCGAAGAGAGAAAAAACGTTGTGGAAAAAAGGATCGTGATTGGGAAACTCGACCAGTGACCCCGCTGGAACCACTAAGATGTGCGGCTCAAAGCTCTTGTTCTTCTGCACCAGCCGCGGCGTTTGCGCCGGATTGGCCGGCGCACTTGGCGCTACCGCCGTGGCATCGCCGGTCGCCGTTATTGGCGTGAGCCACACCACCGTCCCGGGGATCGTCCCATGCCGCCGCTTACTGGCATTACCGTCGCCGATAACTTCCACGCGCCCGCGGACGGTCACGGCCGTGACCTGCGTCGTGGTCTGCGCGTGCAATCCGGCAGCGCCGACCCACAACATCGCGATCGAGGTCCAGATCAAGATTCTTTTATGCATCGTTGATCGCTCACTTCCGCTAGCTCATCGCAGTTCTGTGCCACGCATCTTATCGTGCAGGTTCCATCCGCCCGCTCAAAAGAGAACTCCCATCATCAAATTGAGATGCCCTGCGTTGTTGCCGTCGCCACTCACCGAATAAGTCGTCAGATGCCGATACTCGGCTGAAAACAACAGATCTGATCGAGGACGGTAAATCATGTTCACAAAGCTTCCCAGATTTCTGGCCAATGACGGATCCCCGTATGACACCGGGTATTCGAAGTATCTCAGGTCGCTGGCATACGGATTCTCGATCCCAAATGCAGTATTGAATTCCCACTTATTTTTGGGCCGGTATTTCAGCTGCGCCCAGCCGCCAATCGAGTTCAACGCTTGCACTTGGGTGTTGGCATAGGTGGGATCGCCGCTGAACAACACGCTCTGTCCAAATGCGCCATACAATCCGCCAACGGCCCTTCCGCGATAAAATTTTCCGCTCAAGGAAAGCTGATGACCGAGCGGCAGTTCGATATCTGTCATTCCGGCCCAGCCGTCAACGTTGCGGCCAAAGCCATAATCCTGCCGGCTGTAATATCCTCCGACGCCCAAGTGCAAAGGCTGTCCGAAAACGTTCCGCGTCCATGCGACCCGTGTGCCATAGGCAGGTTGGCGCGACGCTTCCCCAGGCCCAGGCTCGCGGTAGTAACCTGTGCCCGGCGCTTCTCCGCTCACCGGATCGAGAATCCCTCCCTGGAATATCAGGCTCGACGCGTTCCCAAGCGCAACCCTATGTTCCACTCGTATCTGCGGCACCCAGCCCCACAAATTGCCCGCATTGGAGAGTGCCGGAATCGCCAGCATAGCAAACGAGGTTGGCGAACCGGGCGAGAAGAAAATCGCATCTTGCCCGACCACGACCGAAGTGTTTGTCCAATCCATTCGCAGCGTGGCCGTCCGCAGGCGCATGAGTCCGGAGTTGATCCCATTCGGGACCGACGGAAAACCGCCCGCCAGATCGAGTTGCAGATCCGCCGTCGTCCTCGCACCTGCCACTGTGGGCCCGAATGCCTCGAGCCCGATCTCCGATTGTCGCAGCGTGGCACCGAAACTTCCTCCCGAGTCGCCCGGCGGTTTCGCATACGCGAGAGTGGGAAGGTCGATGCTATCCACCACACCTTGATTGCTGACCAGATTCATCAAAACAATGCCCGAGAGCCGCACGCGATATTTCGAGGCGCTTTCCACTTTCGTCTGATACTGATCGTCCACTTTCCCGCTCAGCAGTTGGTATTCCTCTTCCAGGCTGGCCACGTGTTCGCTCTTTTTCTGATCTTCTTTCTGAATTTCGCTCTGATCTTGCTTTTCTTGATCTTGCGCCCCGTTCTGCAAGGTTTCCGCAGCGGCCCCGGAGCTGCTTGTCTCCACCTTCACCACCGCGTTCCTCAACGCCGCATTCGGCTGCACCGCTGTGGCGCGGATTTCCTGGAGCTCGCGGCGCAGTTCGGACGTCTCGGCGCGCGCTCGCTGCCAATCGGAACGCATTCCGGCGACCGCAGCCTGCAGTTCGCGCACCTGTTCCTGCAACTGGTGGACCGAGTCGCTCACCGCATCGTGCGACGACTCCGCAGCGGGTGGCTGCGTATGCTCCTGCGCTGCGCCGAGTGCGGCCGAAACCACCACACCCACCAGCATCCCACGTCGCAACCATTCGAAACCGCGCATCTTGCTCCTAGTCATGCCGCCTCCTGCGTCGCTCCACACTTCATTTGAATTTCGGGTGTACTTCAAGTCTGGTGTGCCCAGCAGCCTCTGCGGCTGTCAGGGACTAAAGCCCCATTGCATTTACCGATTCTGGACGGCGCGGCTGAACAGCTTGCGGAAAAAGTGTTTCCGCCCGCTCAAGGCGGCCCTCAGGCGCTAAAGCGCAAATTATTTCCAGCGACTTAGCGGCACCACCAAGGTCGTGCCCTTCCCTATTCCTCCGCTGGCGGCGTTTTTCCGCAGCCTGTGAAGCTGTGCCCTTTCCAATGAGACCAGATCTAGTTCGCATGACGGGCTGCCAGAGCATTCTCCGCTGACGGATTCAGAGGGATATTCAGACGGAAAGCGGTTCCCGAAGCCGAAGTCCTCTCTACCGCGACATCGCCCCCGTGATCCTGCACAATTTTCTGCACCACTGTTAATCCCATGCCAGTGCCATTTTCTTTGCCGTAGCTCACAAACGGTTCGAACAGCCGGTCGCGCACTGCCTCCGCGATTCCGGGGCCGTTATCCTCGATGCGAATTTCCAAACTCTCGCCCTTGCGTCTCAGTTCGATATCGATTTTCCCGGATTCGGCGGGCACGACTTCGCACGCGTTCAACAGCAAGTTGAGCAGGGCGCGCTCCAGCTTCTTGAAATCGAACCATCCCTCCGTTAGACCTTCGGCGGAAATGCGGATTCGTATACGCTGGAATTCCGGATGTGCCTTCACGCCTTGCACAGCTCGATCCACCGCCGAGCGCACGTCGCCATACGTGGGACGCAGCGACTCTCGGGTGCGCGAGAATTCCAGCAGCGACTCGATCAGCTCCGTCATCTGGTTGACCGCAATCCGAATCTCGGCGTAAAGATCTTCGCGCTGGCTTGGCGTCAGATTGCTCTCGCAAAGAAATTCCGCATTGGCCATGACCGCGGCCAGCGAATGGCGCAAATCGTGTGAAATCGAACTTGCCATGCGTCCAATCGTCGCCAGGCGTTCAGCATCCAGCAACTCGCGCTGAGTTTTCTGCAGGTTCTTTCGCATCCGGTCGAAGGTTCCGGTGACCTCGGCGACTTCGTCTCCGCCATGCGCTTGCAACGGGTAGGCGTAATCACCCAGTTCCAGGGCGCGCACGCCCGCTACCAGATTCTCCAGCGGACGCGTAAAGGTATGCGAAACCAGAAAAACCAGCAGGCTCCCCGCCAGCACCGCGGTCAAACCGAGCGCCAGCAGCAATTCGTTCAGGCTGCTCAAGAATGCAGTCGCCTGATCGAACGACTTCAACACCCACAGATTCAGCGCGGGGGAACCGGGGGTGGGCAACTCTACCGCAGTCGCCAGAAATCGTTCGCCGCCCAACCAGATCTGATCACCTTGCGGCGGGCCTCCGGTTGCCGTTCGCGACGGCACTCGCAGCAACTCCGACTCCTGGGCAGGCTTCAGAGTGCTGCGGACAATCCCGTTGCCGTAGCGAAACGCCACTTCGCTCGCGGATACGCGGCTCAGGTCGCGGGCAACGCGGTCGTCAATCTCGTAACCGAGCAGCAGATATCCCAAAACCTGATGGCCGCTTGCCGGCCCAAAATAGATATCCTGAAGAAAAACTTCGTAGAGGTGGCCTTCAACGTACCACCAATGACGCGTCTCAGCGCGCGACACCACTAGCGGGAAAAAATCCTGACCCTCATGGACGGTGATCTCCTGGGGTGTGGCCTGCAACGCCATGACCTTGCCGGAAGAATCGGCCAGCAACAACAAATCGCTGCCCGCGAGTTGCCACAAATCCCGCGACGCGTCCTGGATGGTAGCCGGATCGTGCGTGGTCATCAGCGCCCGCACGTTCGGAAGGTCGGCGAGCAGAGCGGCCGAGCGCTCAAGCGTGACTTCTCGTTGCTTTTGAAAGTTGCGGAACGCGGAAACGGAATTCTCGAGGTCGCGCTGGATTCCGAGGCGCACCTCCTGCTGCACCGTGTGCCGCACCACCAGCAGCGTGGTAAACGTCAGCGCCGCCGACACCACGACCATGGAAAGGAGGAACTTGGTCCGCAACCGAATTCCGCCCATGGTCTCCCTCGATTTCCCCCCTCTGCAGAATCTTAATCTGTAGAGACGGGGCTTGCCCCGTCTCCGACGCCGAGACGCGGCAAGCCGCGTCTCTACAAGGGAATCATGCATCTTGACGCGTTCCCTACGGCACAAACTTGTAACCCGAACTGTGCACGGTGCGAAAGTGTAAGGGATTGGCCGGATCTTTTTCCAGCTTCTGCCGCAACCGCAGAATGTGATTATCCACTGTCCGCGTGCTGGGATAATTCCTATACCCCCAGACGTGGTTTAACAGTTCCTCACGCGACAGCACCCGCTCCGCGTTCTGGATCATGAACTTCAGCACTTTGAATTCCTGCGAAGTCAGCTGCACCGGGTCGCCGTCGCGCCACAATTCCATTTTCGTGAAGTCAATTTTCACATCGCCAAACTTGAAAGTTTCGGTCAGCGGAGTTCGCGTCGAGCGCCGCATGGCCGTGCGCACCCGGGCCAGAAGTTCCCGCGGACTGAAGGGCTTGGTCACATAGTCATGCGCGCCCAACTCCAGCAGCAGGACTTTGTCCATGACTTCTGTCTTGGCGCTGAGAATAATGATCGGAAGCGCGGGCGCGGCCTGGCTGATTTCGCGGCACACGTCCTGGCCCGGCGTGCCCGGCAAACTCAGGTCCAGGACAAGCACGGAAGGCGTCGCCGCCCGAAACATTTCCAAGCCCGCTGCGCCATTTCCCGCAATATCCACCGCAAACCCTTCGGCCTCAAACAATCGCCTGAGAGCTTTTTGCACAGCGCGATCATCCTCGATCACCAGTATCCGCTCCGAACTGGCCGGAACCGCGTCCATTGTCGTCGTCGCTGCAGATACATTCTTGGTCACAACCACCCCCGCGCCGTAATTGCCCTGAATCATACCCCTAAACTCTAGCCTGATATCGGGTTAATAGCGCATTTCGGGGAAGAAAGTTACATCAATTTGACAATTTGTTGACAAATGCGGAGCTGCCTCTGGGATGGTCAGGTTTCTAGAGCGGATGGTGAACGTGACTCTCCGGCGAACCGCCGAGGTCCATGAACCGCGAATCGCGAGCTTCGTCGTATACCGAACTTAGCGCCACCGTGATTTCGCGGATGTAGTAGAAGGTTCCCGCCAGGAGGCAGATCAGCGCGAGAACAAAAAAGACTGCCGCCGACACCGCCGCCTGCGGCCAGTACAGGCCGAACCCCAGCAGCAGACAGGAGGTTATCGTTCCCGCAAGAGAGGTGAGCACCAAAAGGAAGCAGCGCCGGATCATTTCTGCGCGCTGCTCAATCGCGCGGATCTGCTCGTTGTAAGCCTCGGCCTCCTGCAAGCGGTCATTCCTGGCGGCGTCATGCTTGGCATGCACATATTGCCGCAGCCGGCTGACGATACCCATCATCCGGACGTTGATCGAGAGAATCAGCAAGGACGTCGCGGAAACAAGGATGACGGGAGCGAGAGACGCTTGCAGCAGACGGGCGATGTCGGGCATGAACCTTTTCGAAGCAAAAGAGCCTTCACCAATCCCGATTCTAACTCTAAGGTTCAGATTGCGACAGGTCTGGTCTTGCAGCCGACCGCCGTCTTCGACCGTCACCGGAAAGATTTCGGTTGACAGTGCTCTGGATCGTTTTATAATCATTCTCATCCGATAATCATGCGTCTCACCCATGAACAGTTCCGTGAGCTGGCCGCGAAGCACGGTTTGGCGGTCACGCATCAGCGTCAGGTGGTCTATGAGGCCGTCATCGCTTCCCACGGACACTATTCCCCAGAAGACATTTACGCCACGGTCCGGCGCCGCATTCCATCCATTTCTCTGGCCACGGTTTACAACAACCTGCGACTTTTCATCGAGTGTGGGATGCTGCGAGAGGTCAGTCCTCATGCGGCCACGTTGCGCGTGGATGGCAATCTCAAACCTCATCACCACCTGGTCTGCTCCCGCTGCAAATCGGTGCAGGACATCGAAGGAGAGTTCATCGATTTCAAACGACTATCCCGGCATGTGCCGGACGGCTTTGATCTGACGCAGCCGTTGATCGAGGTCTTTGGCCTCTGCCGCCGCTGCCGTGCAAAAACCTGAGCAAAACACCCTGTAGAGTCAGGATGGGTTCGTAGTTCGTCACATTTTTCTTAGAGGAAGGAGTAATCATGTCAACCGAAGCAAAGTGCCCGTTCACACACACCGCCGCTGGGACCACGGCGAATGCCGACTGGTGGCCGAATCAGCTGAACCTGAAGATCCTGCACCAGCACTCGCCCTTGTCCGATCCGATGGACAAGAAGTTCAACTACGCAAAAGAATTCAAGAGTCTCGACCTGAAGGCCGTAATCAAGGACCTGCATGCCTTGATGACGGACTCGCAGGATTGGTGGCCGGCCGACTTTGGCCACTATGGAGGGCTGTTCATTCGGATGGCCTGGCACAGCGCGGGTACGTACCGCATCGGCGACGGCCGCGGCGGGGCCGGGGCCGGTCAGCAGCGCTTCGCTCCGCTTAACAGCTGGCCCGACAACGTGAACCTCGACAAGGCGCGCCGGCTGCTGTGGCCAATCAAGCAGAAGTATGGGCGGAAAATCTCGTGGGCCGACCTCATGATTCTCGCCGGCAACGTCGCCTTGGAGTCGATGGGCTTTAAGACGTTCGGTTTTGGCGGCGGGCGCGAGGACACCTGGGAGCCCGAAGAGGACATTTTCTGGGGCCCCGAAGGCAAGTGGCTGGCGGACGAGCGCTACAGCGGCGACCGTGATCTCGCGAATCCCCTGGCTGCCGTACAAATGGGTCTGATCTATGTGAATCCGGAAGGGCCGAATGGAAATCCGGATCCAATCGCTGCGGCACGGGATATCCGAGAGACGTTCGCCCGCATGGCGATGAATGACGAGGAGACGGTTGCGCTGATTGCCGGCGGTCACACCTTCGGCAAAACCCACGGCGCTGCCGATCCGAGCAAGTATGTCGGACCCGAACCTGAGGGCGCTCCCATCGAGGAGCAGGGCCTCGGCTGGAAGAACAAATTTGGCACGGGCAGCGGCGACGACACGATCGGTAGCGGCCTGGAAGTCATTTGGACTACGACGCCGACGAAGTGGAGCAACAACTTCTTCACCAACCTGTTCAGCTACGAATGGGAACTGACGAAGAGTCCAGCTGGCGCGCATCAGTGGAGGCCGAAGAATGGCGCTGGAGCCGGTACGGTGCCGGATCCGCAAGATCCATCAAAGCATCATGCGCCATCCATGCTGACCACGGACCTCTCGTTGCGGTTCGACCCGGCTTACGAAAAGATTTCACGCCGCTTCTACGAGCATCCGGATCAGCTGGCAGACGCGTTTGCGCGAGCATGGTTCAAGTTGACGCACCGTGACATGGGGCCGATCTCGCGCTACCTTGGCCCGCTCGTTCCGAAGGAGTCTCTGGTGTGGCAAGACCCTGTTCCCGCCGTGGATCATAAATTGATCGGGGAAAAGGACATTGCTGCTCTGAAGGCGAAGATCCTCGCATCGGGACTGTCGATCTCCCAACTGGTGACGACTGCCTGGGCGTCGGCGGCATCGTTCCGTGGCTCCGACAAGCGGGGCGGGGCGAACGGGGCGCGCATTCGTCTCGCGCCGCAGAAGGATTGGGAAGTAAACCAGCCGACTGCACTAGCGAAGGTTCTCAAGAAACTGGAAGCGATCCAAAAGGAGTTCAACAGCTCCCAGTCCAACGGGAACAAGGGGAAGAAGGTCTCGCTTGCCGACCTGATCGTACTGGGCGGCTGCGCAGCCGTCGAGGAAGCTGCGAAGAAGGCCGGGCACAAAGTGAAGATTCCCTTCTCGCCGGGGCGCACGGATGCTTCGCAGAAGCAGACCGACGTGCACTCATTCGCCGTAATGGAGCCGATCGCGGACGGCTTCCGCAACTATCTCCGCGGCGGACAGATCCTGTCGGCTGAGGAGTTGCTGGTGGATCGGGCGCAGTTGCTGACACTGACTGCCCCCGAGATGACCATTCTCGTCGGTGGGATGCGGGCCCTGAATGCGAACTTCGGGCAAACCAAGCACGGCGTCTTCACCAACCGGCCCGAGACGCTGACGAATGATTTCTTCGTCAGCCTGCTCGACATGAACACGAAGTGGGAACCCTCCTCCACATCCGAAGGCGTCTATGAGGGGCGGGATCGCGCGACGGGCAAACTCAAGTGGACCGGCACGCGCGTCGATCTCGTCTTCGGTTCGAACTCGCAGCTCCGCGCAATTGCGGAAGTCTATGCATGTGAGGACGCGAAGGAGGCGTTTGTGAAGGACTTCGCGGCTGCGTGGAACAAGGTGATGAACCTTGATCGCTACGACCTTGCCTGAGCTCGGCGAAAAGGAAAGCTGTCAACGTCGTGGGGGCGCATCGCGCGCCCCCATGCCGCCTTTACCAATAGGCGCAACAGTTTAATACGGACTTTAATACGGACCCAGTTTGTGGCCGAACGCTGCCCGGATCCAGCGAACCGTGACCATTGTCCAAAAGACCATGCCTTTTGAACAGTCTTGAGTCACGAACTTAGAAGCGCCCTGAGCCGGTGCGCAATCTGCAACATTTCCTGCAAGTCCGCTTCGAGGGCATCCGCGGTGGACGGGTGGACGTTGGCATCGCCCCATACCACCGAATGCGGACGGGGCGACTGTCCTCCAAACATGTCCATATCTGGGAGACTTCCGATGCCAGTATTCGACGGAGATTTTTCTTAGAAGGTTCGAGATCGTATTCCCGTACAAGCGCGGCGATGAGGTCCATAGTCGCCATCCCTCATGTTTTGCGCTTCCAGTTACCCCAATCTCAAGGCGGACGCAACCAAGAGAGTCATAATTACCAAGACTGCGACAGAAGCCACAACAACCAGAGAATAACTACGAGTGGGATTGCGCGTCATAGCAGACCTCCTTCACGAACGGAAGCAGGGGGCATAGTCGAGGTCGATTCCGGCCGTCACGAGGATTCCAGCCTCGATTGCTAGGCCCAATAAGCTCTCGCCTCAGGGGGTGTGCACAACTGTGGGAGTTGCTCTTCGGTGAGGCGCGACGGTTCTAATGTCTAGGCGAAAAAGCCCGCCCTGTCAGTGACGAAAGTCACATGTTGATGTGCGGGGTTCATCGCCGAATTTCTGCCGCCCGTGTCAGACCTGAAGCCGTCAGAGTTTCCAGGAAGCGCGGGCACTGGCAAAGAGAGGTTTCCACGTGGAAGTGATTGACGATGGGCGGGGCGACCAGATAGAACTTGAGGATTCCGTCCACCTTGGGATACCCTTCGCGATCCCATCGCTCTTCATCCCGCTTCTCAGCCCAGAGACTGACGGTGATCCACTTTCCCGTCTTGGCCTCCGGCACGAAGGGCAGAAACTCCACAAATCCCCGCTGCTTGCACAGGATCGGCAGAACCTCATTGCGAAGAACGTTCATGATTTCGTCTTTCATTTCCGGCTTCGGAGTAAATTCAACGATGCGGCCAAACATGATGAATCTCCTTAGTTTTCGATTGGCACGAACCGCGGGCCGACTCGCCCGGAGGGGAGTACTTCGGGTGTCAAGCTATGCCGCCAACGGATGAAAGTCTGTGACGTAAAGCACATCGCGCTGTGAAATCCTAAAGAGAAAAGCAACGCCGAACTTGTCAAGTACGCCGTCAGGCAGAGAAATCGCTCGCGCTCTTAGAGTCCAAGGTAGGCTCGCCGCACTTCATCCATCCTTGCGACCTCATCCGAATCGCCCTGGATGCTGATTCGGCCCTCGGCAAACACGTAAGTGTAGTCGCTGATCGCCAGTGCGAGGTGCACATTCTGTTCTACCAGGACGACCGTGAGACCCTCTTTCCGCAGGCTGCTCAAGGTCAGAAAGAGTTGCTGCGCCGCCACCGGAGCCAGACCGAGCGAGAGTTCGTCGATCATCAGCACCTCCGGTTCCTGCATCAAGCCGCGGCCCATGGCCAGCATCTGCTGCTCTCCGCCGGAGAGCGTGGAAGACTTCTGCTGGCGGCGTTCTTTCAGGAGTGGAAACAGGGTATAGACGCGTTCCAGGTTCTGTTTCTCACGCTTGCGGGCGCGCTTTGAGTATCCGCCCATCTCCAGGTTCTCTTGCACTGACATGTCCGGGAAAAGCTGCCGGCCCTCGGGCACCAGCACCAGACCGCGATCGGCTTTGGCATGCGGTGAAAGCTGCGTGATGTCTTCTCCGTGCAGCAGTATGCGCCCTTTCCACGCACGCAGGCTGCCCATGATAGTGCGCAGGGTGGTAGTTTTGCCGGCGCCATTGGTACCGAGGATGGCGGTATAATTTCCGCGCTCGACCTTGAACGAAATACCCCACAGGACCTGGACTTCACCGTATCCAGACTCGATGTTCTCCAGTTGAAGGACCGGGTCCATCATTTTCTCCATGTCAATTTGCTGGCCAGAGTCAATTTGTGAACCGCATCGGGAAAGCCCAGGTAACATTCCACGACAGCCGGATTGTGCACCACCTCATCCGGTCGGCCTTCCGCCAGTTTGCATCCCAGGTTGAGCACCACGATGCGATCGGAAAGACTCATGATCGCCTGCATCAGGTGCTCGATCATAAGCACCGCGATGCCGCTATCGCGGATCTTGCGAACCAGTTCGATCATGGTCGCAACTTCGGTGGGATTGAGGCCCGCCAGCACCTCGTCGAGCAACAGCAGTTTGGGTTTCGCCGCCAGAGCCCGCGCTACCTCCAAACGTTTTTTGCCGGCGATGGTCAGCGAGCGCGCTATCATGTCGACGCGGTCTCCCAATCCAACCTGCTGCAGTACCTCGGCAGCAACTTTGCGTGCGTCCGCCTTGTCGAGATATTCACGACCAAAGCATGCTCCCACCGTGACGTTATCCAGCACCGTGAGGTCGTTCAATGGTTTCACGATCTGGTGGGTGCGCGCCAAGCCGAAGTGGACCACCTGGTCCGGCGAACAGCGGGTGATGTCCTTCCCGGCAAAGGTGACGGTTCCCTGGTCGGCCTTGTAGACCCCATTCACGACGTTGAACAAGGTTGTCTTCCCGGCCCCGTTGGGTCCGATCAGGCCCAGAATCTCCCCCTCGGCGATGCTGAAACTCACGTCAGAAACCGCAACCAGTCCGCCAAAACGTTTGCTGACGCCACGCACTTCCAGAAGGTTGCTCATTCGATCACCTTGCGCGCACGCGGCATCAGGCGATACAGCCAGCCAATCAAGCCTCCCGGCGCGAACAGCACCACCAGCAGCAGCAGTCCGCCGGCGATCACCAGGTGAAAGTTAGAAAGGACCGGGGAGGTCAGCAGGTAGGAGCGGAGTTTCTCATAGAGAGTGCCGCCCAGAGCTGCGCCAATGACTGAGCCCTGGCCACCGAGCATCAACATGACGATGCCTTCCAGCGACAGCATGTATTCAAAGGCGATGGAGGGATCGATCATGCCATTCTTGAAAAACATCAGCGCGCCCGCGACCGCAGGCAGAAATGCAGACACACTGTAGATGATCGCCTTGTACATGGTGGCGTTGACGCCCAGCACCACGGCGGCATCTTCGTCCTCGCGGATGGCGAACAGGCCCAGTCCAAACTTGGAATTCTTAATGACCAGACTCACGATCATCGACAGTGTCATGACCGCAATGATCAGGAAGTAGGTGATCCAGAGAGCATGCCTGGCGCCGCCCAGAGACTGGTACGAACTGAACGACAGGTACATTCCAGTCGATCTGCCCCAGGGATCGAAGTTGGAAACAAACGCCTGCACGGCCTCAAGAACACCTATGGTGGCCAGAGCAAAATAGGCCCCACGCAAGCGCAAAATGGCCAATCCGAACAAGAACGCGCAGAGACTCACCACCACGCCGGCGACCAGCGCCGACAGTACCAGGTTCCAGCCGCGCACCGTCGTCAGGTAAAGCCCCACGTAACCGCCCAGCCCGTAAAAGACGATGTGGCCGAAGTTCACGTAGCCGGTGTAGCCGATCATCAGGTTCAGGTTGCTGGCCAGGATGATGGCGATGGCCATGAGGATAAGATCTTCACGCAACAAAACGTTGTTGTTGCGCAGCGGCGCGTAAATGAACCCGGCGCCGATGAGCAGAATGATCCAAAAGAAGGGCCGGCGCAGTATCATGCCGTCGCCCTCTTCCCGAAGATGCCCTGCGGGAATGCGACCAGCACCACCACAAACAGCCCAAACTCGATCAGCGGAATCCAACTGACGGCGATGAAGGGCGTGATTACTCCCTCCAGCAATCCGAGGAGGACCCCGGCAACCAGAGCTCCAAAGGGCTTGCCCAGTCCCGCCAGAATGGTCACCACGAAACTTTTCAACTGGTACACCGCGCCGGAAAGAATCGTGAAAGGAAACAAGGTCGAGACCAGCGCCCCCGAGGTGCAAGCCAGAGCGATGCCGATGGCAAAGGCGATACTCAATACCGCCGTCGAGGAGATGCCCATTAACTCGGCGGCATCGCGGTTATCGGCGACGGCGCGAATGGCTTTGCCAGTACGTGTGTGATAGAGGAAGAATTGCAGCGCCAGGGCGATGACCACGGCAGCGATGGAAGCAGCGATGTGATTCCCGGTGAACGTGTAGGCTCCCATGGTGATATCGTGACGAACCCGGAAGTTGACGTTGTACGGACTGGTGCTCCAAATCGCCGTGCCAATGCCGATGACCATCATGTTCACGGCAAACGTGGAGAGCAGACTCATCAGCATGGAGCGGCCTACGACCCAGTGCACCGCCATCCAGTAGACGACGAGTCCGATGACTAAGCCGAAGCCGATGGTGGGCAGCAACAACACATACGCGTTGATGTGAGAGGCTGTGAACAGGAGATACATGCAGAACATGCCCAGCGCGATCATGGCGCCGTGAGTCAGATTGATGACATCCATCACTCCCCAAATCAGACTCAAGCCCATCGCCGCCAGCCCGTAGACCGCTCCGACGAGCACGCCGTCGATCATCGAAGCCAGGACACCGGACATATCTCACCTTTCGAGTTCATGGATTTCGACGTCCGCGTGACTTATACCCGCCGCCCATCACAATCGGGCCATCGGATCATCGGGTCATCGGGCCATCGAAAAACCGAAAGTCTTTGACCTCAGATCACCCGATGGCCCGATCGCCAGATGACCCGATCTTCCTCAGTGCATCGGATACATCAGGTTGGCGCTCTTGCCTGCCAGTGGCCACACAACTTCTTTTACCAGTTTGCCGGACTTGTCCTTCTGCCATTGCGCCAGCACCATGGAATGCCCCGCCTGTAAGCCGTGTTCGTTGGCAGCGGTCGAGAATTTGGTCCGCCCGTAGAAAGTAATGACATCGGTCGAGTTCAGCGCCTGCGCCACCTTGGCCGAGTCAATCCCGCCCGCCTGTTCGATGGCGCGCTGCAGGATCAGTCCGCACCCGTAGCCACCGGCGGACTCGTAGCTGGGCGGCGCATTGTATTTTGCGGTATAGGCCTTGGCGAAATCGGCGCCGCTCGGCCCGTACTGCGCTTTGAACGCGGACTGCGGTTCCCACTGTGACGGTACCATCACGCCCAGCGCCGCGTCGCCCAGTTCGACCCACTGCGAGCTGTCTGGCGCCACCAGCAACGTCAGCATCTTCAACGGAACTTTATGGCCGTAGAGCTGCCGGGCCAGGGTCGACCCGTCGGCATAGTGGCCGCCGCCTAGAAGTACGGTCGCCTTGGACGCAATCACCTTGTCGATGATGGCGCTGAAGTCGGTAGTGTTGGGAGCATAGGCTTCGCTGAACGCTACGTTGAACCCAAGTTGCTGCGCATAAGCCTTGGCTGGCGTCACTACCGCTACCGGGAACGCGGAGTCCTCATAGACAAAGGCGATCGTGGCTTTGGGGTCTTTGGTCTTCAGGGCATCGAGGGCAACCTTTAGATATTCGGGAGCGGGTGCGAACATCTGGAACAGGTCCTGATTGCCCAGAGTGTAGGTTTTGGGTTCGGCCGCGCCGGTAGTGAGCATGATCTTTTCATACTGCTCCGTCACCACGGCGGCGGTCGCAGTAAGCGGAGAGGAGTAGGGACTGAACAGGAAGTCCGCCTTGTCCTCCAGGATCATGCGGCTATAAAGCTGCTGCACGCGCTTGGAGTTGGATTCATCGTCGTAGCTGGCAAACTGTACTTTATAGCTCTTGCCGCCAGCCTTGATGCCGCCGGCCGCGTTGACCGTGTCGCGCCACAGTTCAAACCCGCGATATTGTTCCAGGGAATCGACGTTCAGGGCGCCGGTCTTCGAGACGGTGAATCCGATGGTGATCGGTGTTTGAGCGAATCCCGCGATAACCAAAGGAACAAAAATAACTGTGAGCAGAATCAGGTGTTTCACAATTCACCTCGTCAGTGAGACGTTTTCAAGGCACTACTAACCTAATCTCCCAGCCACGCACGCAAGAAGACACCCAGTGCTTGGCAAAACTCAGCGGTCGAATCGACATCCTTTTTTGAATCGGAAATCGAGGAGGATTGTAAGCCAGTCTGTTAACCCCGCAATGTGACGGCGGTCACAGGCTCTTCCGTTGTTGTGAGACAAGCGCCTATGGCATCTGCAACCGTGGCTTTCAGCACTCTCGAATTCAGCTTCCGAATGCGACGGAGTTGGGGGCCTCCGGAATTTCGCTGTCTCCTTGCAACGCTACATAATACCCGAACAAGGAACAAGGTGAGCGGAACCAGAATCAAGATCAGGCCGAGAAGCGCTCTTTGGAGAAAAGTATGTTGGCCGTCATCATTTCACGAACATCATCGTCATCCACAAGCAGAACCTTATGCGCAGCGGGTCTTTCGAGGGAAGTCATGCGTCATACCCAAGCGGGGGACTCGCCAATCCGTCTTCGTGCAACTGTGCGATCATGGGCAACAACTGGCTGGACAAGTGATCCTTGGCGATGAAAGCATCTACCAGATTCAAAGCTTCCTTAGGAACATCGAATGCTGCGGAGAGCATGATGATTGGCGCTTGGGGACGAAGCCGTTTCATTTTGATTGCAAACTCTTGCCCATTCATTTCCGGCATAACATAGTCCACAATTACAACGTCAATCGGATGGACGGAAGCCAATTCCAGTCCCTTTCTCCCGCTGAGTGCAGTAAGAACGGTATACCCAAAGGTTTCAAGGAATGCCCTTTCGCAATCAAGCACATCTTGGTTATCGTCGATGCAGAGAAGTACTGCACGTTGCAACGCCTCATGAACCATGGT